>CAZQHE010000123.1:0-12654 GCA_964593155.1 uncultured bacterium | reverse complement strand
GGCGAGCACCGCTGCCGCGTGTCGGGCGCCGGCTGCATGGGACTTTGCGCGGGCGGCCCGCTCGTGAAGGTCGACGACGACGTGATCTACCGCGACGTCACGGCCGAGCACGCCGCACCGATCGTCGACTCCCTCGACACCGACCCGGTGTCGGACCTGCGGATCGACCCCGACGATCCCTTCTTCGCGCGTCAGATGCCGATCGTGCTGGAGAACTGCGGTACGGTCGACCCGGAACGACTGGAGGACTACCTCGCGCGCGACGGCTACCAGGCACTGTGGAGCGCGGTGCACGAGCGCACGCCGGCCGAGGTGCTCGACGAGATCAACCACAGCGGCCTGCGCGGCCGCGGCGGCGCGGGCTACCCCACCGGGCTGAAGTGGACCACGGTGGCCAAGGCCAAGGGCCGCGAGAAGTGCGTGGTGTGCAACGCCGACGAAGGCGACCCGGGCGCCTTCATGGACCGCAGCGTACTCGAGGGCGACCCGCACCGCGTGCTCGAGGGCATGGCCCTGGCCGGCTACGCGGTCGGCGCATCGCAGGGCTACATCTACGTGCGCGTGGAGTATCCACTCGCCGTGGAACGTCTGCAGAAGGCGATCAAGCTCGCCCGACGCGCGAACTTCCTGGGCCACCGCGTGTGCGGAACGGAGTTCGCCTTCCACGTCGAGATCCGCCTCGGCGCCGGCGCCTTCGTCTGCGGCGAGGAGACCGCGCTGATGGCCTCGATCGAGGGCCGCCGCGGCAACCCGCGCCCGCGCCCGCCCTATCCGGCCCAGGCCGGGCTCTGGGGCCGGCCCACCCTGGTGAACAACGTCGAGAGCTTCGCCAACGTCCCGGCGATCCTGCGGCGCGGCAGCGACTGGTTCTCGAAGATCGGCACCGCCAAGAGCAAGGGGACCAAGGTCTTCGCCCTCGCCGGCCGCGTGCGCAACACGGGTCTGATCGAGGTGCCCATGGGCACCACCCTGCGCGAAATCATCTTCGACATCGGTGGCGGCATCCCCGACGGCCGCGAGTTCAAGGCGGTGCAGACGGGTGGTCCGAGCGGCGGCTGCATCCCCGCCGACCACCTCGACACGCCGGTCGACTACGAATCGCTGCAGGCCCTGGGCTCGATCATGGGCTCGGGGGGGATGATCGTCATGGACGACTCGTCGTCGATGGTCGAGGTCGCCCGCTACTTCATGGAGTTCAGCAAGACCGAGTCGTGCGGCAAGTGCGTTCCCTGCCGCGTGGGCACCGTCCAGGTGCACGACCTGTTGCAACAGATCCTCGACGGCACCGCCCCCGCCGACGCCCGCCAGCAGCTGCACCGCTACGCGCACCTGCTGCGCGAGGCCAGCCTGTGCGGCCTGGGCCAATCGGCCTCGAACCCCGTGTTGAGCACGTTGCAGTTCTTCGGCCACGAGTACGACGAACTGCTCGGTGCGGCGAAGGAGGCGCGATGAGCGAACACGAGAACGTCGTCACCCTGACCATCGACGACCAGCCGATCGGCGCCCACGGCGAGCAGTCGGTGCTCGAGGTCGCCCGCGAGAACGGGATCGACATCCCCACCCTGTGCCACCTCGACGGCCTCGGACCCATCGGCGCCTGCCGCCTGTGCATGATCGAGATCGACGGCGATTCTCGCCTGCACCCGGCCTGCGTGACCAGGGTCGAGGAGGGGCAGGTCATCCACACGAACACGAAGCGCGTGCAGGCCCACCGGCGCTCGATCGTCGAGATGCTGTTCGCCGAGCGCAACCACGTGTGCGCGGTCTGCGTCTCGAACGGTCACTGCGAACTGCAGAACCTGGCGCAGGACATGGGCATCACCTACGTCAGCATCCCCTATCTGCACCCCGACCTCGACGTCGACGCCTCGCATCCGCGCTTCAGCCTCGACCACAACCGCTGCGTGCTGTGCACCCGCTGCGTGCGCGTGTGCGACGAGATCGAGGGCGCGCACACCTGGGACGTCATGGGCCGCGGTGTCGAAGCACGGGTGATCACCGACATGGGCACGCCCTGGGGCGTATCGGAGACCTGCACCTCGTGCGGCAAGTGCGTGCACGTGTGCCCCACCGGCGCCCTGGTCGAGAAGGGTCACTCGGTGGCCGAGATGCACAAGGAGCGACAGTTCCTCCCCTACCTCACGATCATGAGGGAGCGCCGATGAACACCAAGGACGCACGGAAGCGCCTGGCCACGATCTGGCTCGATGGCTGCTCGGGTTGCCACATGTCCTTCCTCGACATCGACGAGGCCCTGGTCGACGTCGCCGAGATGGCGGACGTGGTCTACGGACCGCTGGTCGACGCCAAGGAATTCCCGACCGACGTCGACGTCACGCTGGTCGAGGGCGGGGTGAGCAGCGAGGAGGACCTCGAGAAGATCAAGACGGTTCGCAGCCGCACGAAGGTCCTCGCCGCACTCGGTGACTGTGCGGTCACCGCGAACGTCAGCGGTCTGCGCAACCAGTTCCCCGTGGACCGCGTGATCGAGCGCGCCTACCACGAGACCGCCGACGACGGAGAGGGCCCGCAGACCGACGTCCCCCGTCTCGAGGTCTGGTCGAAGCCGTTGCACGCCTACGTGCCCGTTGACCTCTGGATCCCGGGATGCCCACCGTCGGCCCAGACGATTCAGTTCGCGGTCACCGAGCTCCTGCAGGGTCGCATTCCCGACCTCAGCGAACACACGCGCTTCGGCGCCTGACCCCCGGAACGAGGATCGCCATGGCCCGTACCGTCACCATCGACCCCGTCACCCGCATCGAGGGTCACGCACACATCACGATCGACCTCGACGACGAAGGTTTCGTGGGCGACGCGCGCTTCCACGTGACCCAGCTCCGCGGCTTCGAGATGTTCTGCGAAGGTCGGCCCTTCGCCGAGATGCCGTCGCTCATGGCGCGGATCTGCGGGATCTGCCCGGTGAGCCACCTCGTGGCCTCGAGCAAGGCCTGCGACGCGCTCATGGCCGTGAGCATTCCGCCCAACGGCGCACGCCTGCGCCGCCTGATCAACCTGGCGCAGATCGTCCAGTCGCACGCACTGAACTTCTTCCACCTGTCGTCGCCCGACCTGCTCCTGGGCATGGACTCCGATCCCGAGAAGCGCAACGTCTTCGGCGTGCTCGCCCAGCATCCCAAGCAGACGAAGGAGGGCATCCGCCTGCGCGCCTTCGGTCAGGAGCTGATCCGTACACTCGGGGGTAAGCGCGTCCACCCGGGATGGGTCGTGCCCGGCGGCGTGAGCCACCCGCTCGAGGAAGAGGCCCGCGACCGGGTGCTGGCCGAACTGCCCGAGATGATGGTGATCGTCGAGCGCAATCTCGACTGGTTCAAGGGACACATGGACGGCTTCCAGGAGGAGATCCGCAGCTTCGCGAACTTCCCGAGCCTGTTCATGGCCCTGGTCGACGAGAAGGGCCGCCTGGACTTCTACGACGGCAAGCTGCGCTTCGTGAACGCGGCCGGCAATGCCGTCGGCGACGACGTCGACCCGGCCGACTACGCACGCGTGATCGCCGAGCGGAACGAGTCCGACTCGTACCTGAAGTCGCCCTACTACCGGCCGATGGGCTACCCCGACGGCATGTATCGCGTGGGTCCGCTGGCCCGGATGAACGTGGTCGAGTCGCTGGGCACGTCGGCGGCCGATCAGGAGTGGGCGGAATTCCAGCAGCTGTCGCGCGGGTCGGTGCTGAGTTCCTTCCACTACCACTACGCGCGGCTGATCGAGATCCTGTACTGCCTCGAGCGCATCCGCGAGCTGCTCGAGGACCCGGGAATCCTCGATCCGCACGTGCGGGCGCACGCCGAGCCCAACGCCCGCGTGGGCGTGGGCGCCTCGGAGGCGCCGCGGGGAACCCTGTTCCACCACTACGAGATCGACGAGAACGGCCTGATGAAGAAGGCCAACCTGATCATCGCCACCGGCCACAACAACCTGGCCATGAACCGCGGCGTGTTGCAGGTGGCCAAGCACTACATCAACGACGGCCAGGTCGACGACGGCGCCCTGAATCGCGTGGAAGCCGTGATCCGGGCCTTCGATCCCTGCCTCAGCTGCTCCACCCACGCGCTCGGCGAAATGCCCATGGACGTGGTCGTGCGGGACGCGCAGGGCAACGTCGTCGACCGGAAGGTCCGCTCGTGACCGCTCGCTTCGTGGTGATCGGCATCGGCAACACGCTGCGGCGTGACGATGGGGTCGGCCACGCAGTGGTCGAGGCGCTACGTGAACACGCCGACCCGGCCGGGATCGAACTCTCCACCTGCCACCAGTTGCTGCCCGAGTGCGTGGTGTCGCTCGAGGGGCGGCGCGGGGTGGTGTTCGTCGACGCGACGGTCGAGCGACCGGCCGGGGAGATCGGAACGCGCGCGGTCGAGGCCGATCCCGAACCGTGGCGCTGGGGGCACCAGTTGCGCCCGGAGACCGTGCTGGGACTCCTGGACGACGCATCTCGTCCGGCCGCCCTCGTGGTCGGCATCGGCGCCGCGGACTTCGACTACGGCGAGGAGCTCGGCGAGCCGGTGCGCGCAGCGGTGCCGGCAGCCGTCGAGGCGATCCTGACCTGGACACGAACGGTGGACACCAGCGCGCCCACCTGAGCCCCGGACCTCCCCGAACGACGCTCCGGGCGGATCCCGATGGCCACCCGGACCCTTCGCGCGCAGCTTCGATCCCGCCCTCCACGTCGAAGGAAGCGGGATGCCCGGAGGCTCGAGCAACAGACACGAGTTCCTGCACCGCGTCGCGATCGTGTGGTTCGCCGCGCTCGCGCTGGGGATCGTCTGGGCGCTGCTGCGCGAGATCGTGGCCGCGCTGCTCACCCTGTTCGGGGCCCTGCTCTTCGCGGTGTTCCTCGACGCCTGCGCTCGGTGGATCGGGCACTGGCTGCGGCTGGGCCGACGAACGGCCCTGACCGTCGTGCTGGTGGTCATGCTGCTCGCGTTCGGGGGCTTCTTCGCGGTCACGGGTCCGTCGATCGTCGCCCAGACGGCGGAGCTGGCGGATCAGATTCCCGCCGCGCTGCAGTCGGCCCGCGATTTCGTCGACCGCCACGCCTGGTCGCGCGATCTGCTGAACGGGGCCGACGGATCCTTCGCCGCGTGGGACTCCGACGTGTTCCGACGGGTCACCGGGATCTTCTCCACCGCTTTCGGCACGTGGTCGAGCGTCGCGATCGCCCTGGTGGTCGCGGTGTTCGTCGCCTACGTGCCCTTCACCTACCTGAATGCGGCGCTCCGCCTGGTGCCGCCGGCCACCCGCTCTCGCGCGCACGAGGTCTTCGACCAGCTCGGCCGCGGTCTGCGGTGGTGGTTGGTGGGACGCGTGGCCTCGATGCTCGTGGTCGGCGTGATGACCTACGTGGGGCTCCTGATCGTGGACGTCCCCCTGGCCCTGACCCTGGCGTTGATCGCCACGGTGCTGTCGTTCGTACCCTATCTGGGGCCGATCCTCTCGGCTCTACCGGCCATGCTGATCGCCCTGACCGACGATCCGACCAAGGCGCTGGTCGTGGCCGCGCTCTACGCCGGCATCCAGGTCGTCGAGGGCAACGCGATCACACCCATCATCCAGCAGCGTGCACTGCGTCTACCCGCCGCGCTGCTCGTGGCGACGCAGTTCGTCATGGGCGCGCTGCTGGGAATCGGCGGGATCTTCCTGTCGACGCCCTTCCTCGTGGTGGTCGTGATCCTCGTGCAGATGCTCTACGTCGAGTCGGCCCTCGGCGAGGACGTCGACGTCATGGGAAGTCACTGAACCGGCTCGATCAGGATCTCGTCGACGAAGATGAAGGCCTTGCCGCCCGTCCCCGGGTGCCACGCGGGGATCGTTCCGTAGTTCTCGGCGTGCACGCGCACATAGCGGGCGAGGGTGTCGACGTCGAGCAGCAGGCGTTCGCGGAAGACGGCGTCGACGTCGTCGGCAATGGTGTGGGCCACGCTGCCCACTTCGACGAAGTCCTCGCCGTCGTCGCTGACGGAGAAGCGTACGCGGGTGGGCATCCAGATCCACGAGCGCATGTCCTGCAGGAAGCTGGCGCCGAGTGCTTCGAGTTCCACGACCTCGCCGAGATCGACGGTCGCCACGAAGTCCTGGTCCTGGTAGCCCTGCCACTTGCCCGTGCGCCAGTCCTCGGGACCGAAGCGGCCGTCGATCAGCGCGTCGGGACCGCCCGCGGTGTACTGCGGGTTCGGGACGCTCTGCACGCGAACGCTCCAGTCGTGCGGGATGCGGTGGAAGCGACTACTCACCACCGGGCTCGTCCGGTCGCCGTCGACGGCGACGAAGCGGAGATGGGTCGTCGCGTCGAGGGTGAGCGGCCCGTCGTAGCGCGCACCGGTGTGGGGATCGGCGCCGTCGGTGGTGTAGAGGACGGCGGCGGCGGGATCGGCGGCGGCGAGCTCCACGGTGAGCGTGCCCCGGAAGGTCGCCGACTCCGCGCGCGACCAGGGTGCAGCCAGCACGGGCTCGCCTGCGACCCGGGACCGCGGCCGGTGCTCCGGATCCCGGCCCCAGTCGCTCGGCGTGCGGTCGGTCTCGAGGACGAGCGTCCCGCCGGCGAGGATCTCGTCGTGGCGCAGGAAGCTGCGCGCGAGTGGCTCGCCGTTCAGCATCGCCGAGCGCACGTACACCGTGCCGTCGCGCGGACCCCGTGTCTCGATCGCGAAGCGGCGGCCGTTCTCCAGCCGCAACTCCGCGCGCTCGAACAGCGGCGGGCCGAGCACGTAGTCGGGGGATCCCGGGGCAACGGGATACATCCCCAGCGCCGACAGCACGTACCAGCTCGACATCTGCCCGCAGTCCTCGTTGCCGATCAGCCCGTCCGGCTCCGGCGTGTAGAACTCGTCGAGGATCGGGCGGATGCGCTCGGCACTACGGTCGGGACGGCCAGCGAAGTGGTAGAGCCACGCCACGTGATGGCTGGGCTCGTTGCCGTGGGCGTACTGGCCGATGCGGCCGGTGATGTCGGGTTGGTCGCGGCCGGTGGTCGCGCTGTCGACCTCGAACAGCGAGTCGAGCGCGGCCACGAAACGGCCTTCGCCGCCGAGGGCGTCGACGAAGGACTCGACGTCGTGCGGCACCATGAAGCGGTACTGCCACCCGTTGGCCTCGGTGTGGTGGAAGTCCACGCGCCGCGGATCGAAGGGCGTGAGCCAGCCGCCGTTCTCCCGCGCCCGCATGAACCCGGTCCGGGGGTCGAGCAGGTGACGCCAGGCCTGGCTCCGTGCGTCGTAGGTGCGCGCGACGTCGTCACGCCCCATGGCCTCGGCCATGCGCGCGATCGCCCAGTCGTCGTAGGCGTACTCCAGGGTCTTGCTCACCGACTCCGACTCGTGGTCGAGCGCGATGTAACCGTCGCGCCGGTAGGCCTCGAGTCCGTAGTGGTCGCGGGTGGCGCTGTGCCGCATGGCCTCGAGGGCTTGCTCGGCGTCGAAGCCACGGATGCCCTTGACGTAGGCGTCGGCGATCACGCTCACCGCGTGGTAGCCGATCATGGTGAAGGTCTCGTTGGCGGCCAGCTCCCACACGGGCAGCAGGCCGCCCTGTTCGTACTGCGCCAACATGGTCTGCACGAACTCGCGCGGGCGCTCCCGTTCGAGGATCGTGAACAGAGGGTGCGTGGCGCGGTAGGTGTCCCACAGCGAGAACACGGTGTAATGGCGCCGGCTCTCGGCCCGGTGGATCTGCTGGTCCATCCCGCGGTAGCGGCCGTCGACGTCGCTGAAGAGGTTCGGCGCGAGAAAGGAGTGGTACAGAGCAGTCGCGAACACCGTCTTCTGGGCATCGGTGACGCCCTCGATCGCGACCTTGTCGAGCTGCTGCCGCCAGGCATCGATCGCCGCGGCCTTCACCGCGTCGAAGTCCCGCCCCCCGACGCTCGATTCGAGATTGCGCAGCGCGCCGTCGACGTCGACCGCGCTGATCCCGACGGCGATCTCGACGGGACCGCCCGCCGATCCGAACGACAGAACGGCCTTGATCGGCGCCACCGCGTGTCCCCGCTCCTGGTACGACACACCGTCGCGCTCGACTTCCCGTGTGATCTCGACGTCGAAGTCCCGGTCGGCACGCAGAGCGAAGTACACGTGCTGGTCGCGCGCCCAGGCCGTTGAACGCCGCATGCCGACCAGGGCGCGCCCGTCGATCACCTCCAGTGTGTTGTCGAGCAGCGCGTCGCGGTGCGCCAGGTCGAGGATCACGTGTGCCGGCTCGCCGGCCGGGAAGGTGTAGCGATGCACGCCCGCCCGTTCGGTGGCCGTGAGCTCGACCCGCACTCCGTAGTCGGCGAGCTCGACCTCGTACCAACCGGCGCCCGCCCGCTCCGTGGCCTTGTCGAAGCGGCTTCCGTAACCGCCGTCGGGATCGTCGGGATAGCCGTTGCGCAGCACGGGTTCGCCGGTCCTCGGCATCAACAACACGTCGGCGTAGTCGCTCACGCCGGTTCCCGAGAGGTGGGTGTGGGAAAAACCGAAGATGATCGTGTCGGTGAAGTGGTAGCCCGAGCATCCGTCCCAACCCGTGAGGCGGGTGTCGGGCGAGAGCTGCACCATGCCGAACGGCAGGGTCGGGCCCGGGTAGGTGTGCCCGTGGCCACCGGTGCCGACGAAGGGGTCGACGTGATCGACCAGGGAGGCCGAGGCCGGGCCGGCGAGTAGGAGAAGGACGGCGAGGAATCGGATCATGGAGGACTCGACCGGGTGCGGGGATCGTCAGCGGTGGTCGGCTCGCATGGTAGCCGAGGCCTGCGGTCGGGTCAGGCGTTGTCCTCGGACTCCAGAACGTCATGGTTCGTCAGTGGTCGCCTCCACTCCCACCGTGGGCCTGCGCCCATGGAAGGCGGCCGCTTCCGCCGCGGAAGTGTCCCGTTCCGGCGCGGAACGTCCCCAGGTGTCACCGAGGCGCAGGAACCCGCCTCAACGCCTCTTCCATGTCAGCTCTCCGCGGATCCGACTCCGGCAGCAGCGCCACCGCGTCCTCCCACGCTCGCCGCGCCCGGGCGGTGTCGCCCGTGGCCGCGTACGCACGCCCGAGCGTCTCGAGCACCGCGGGATCTACGTGCCCGCGCAGGCGATCTGCTTCGAGGGCGTGGTCCAGAGCGGTCGGGGCATCGCGCAGATCTGCGAAGTCACCGCCGAGCAACGTGCGCGCGTACCGTTCGTGGGCCTCGGCCGAGGCGTTCGGGGCGGTGGCGTCGTGGCGCAGGATCGACAGGTACTCCCCGAGCGTCCTGCGCGTTTCGAACGTACGTCCGGCGTCGCGGTGGAGTTCGTAGAGTTCCGAAACGGTGAACCGGATCTCGCGATGATACGGGTCGAGTACCGCGCGTTGGGCGACCAGCACGGAATCGAGCAGTGATCGAGCACGGTCCACCTCACCACTCTTCCGCAGTACGTGCGCCAGATTGATCCGCGCCAACAGCGTGGCCCGGTGCGAAGGACCGAGCACGCGCGCACGCCCCCCGGCCGCCTCCTGCAACAACGGCACGGCCTCACCGTACCGTTCATCGGCGAGCAACAACGAGCCCAGGTTGTAGATCGTGCGCAGAGTCTCGGGATGCTCCGAACCCAGGATCCGGCGCTGGGTGTCCAGGCACTCCCGGTACAGGCGCTCGGCCCGGACCCGACGAGCGCCGGCGTCACGACCGCGCGCCACGGTGTGCTCGAAGGCCGCCATGTTGTTGCGGTAGGTCAGGGTCCGGGGGTCGTCCGAACCGAAATGCTGCTCTGCGCGTCGCAGCGACTCGGTCAACAGGGGTTCCGCCTCTTCGTAGCGACCCTGGCTCCAGTACAGGATCCCCAGCTCGTTCTCCGTACGGATCGTGTGTGGGTCGTCCGGGCCGAGGATCTCGCGCTGGATGGCCAGTGCTTCGTCGTACAAGGGTTCGGCTTCCTGCACGCGGCCGGTGTTGCGGAGTAGATGCGCGAGACCACGGAGCGTGGACGACGTCGCACGGTGCCGGCGTCCGAGCACCTGCGCCTGCTCCGCCAGCACCGAGCGCAGCCCCGCCTCGGCCGCATCGTACTCGCCGGCGACCGCCTGACTCATCGCGACCCGGAAGCGCGACTCCAGTGTCTCGGGATCCGTTTCGCCGAGGAATTCCGTGTCCAGCGCCAGTGCACGCTCGTACAGGGAACGTGCTTCCGGTGCGAGTCCGAGCCCCTGGTACACCTCACCCATCACGTGCAGCAGACGCGTTTGCACGCGCGGATCGGACCAGTCCGAGCCACCGATCCGCTCGGCCCCGCGATCGAGGATCTCGCGCGCGGTGACCGTGTTGCCGCGTGCCGCCCGCGGGTCGGCGATCCGGAACAGATCGACGAGGAAGTCCGAGACCTCACCCGCGAGCATCGCCTCGCGGTTGGCCCGGTCGCGCTCGGTGGCGACGCGTGCGGACTGGACCGAGGTGGTGATCGCCACCCCGACGAGGACGGCGAAGCCCGCCGCCACGATCCCGACACCCACCCGATGCCGACGGGCGAAGCGACGCGCACGGTAGCCCAGGCTCGGCGGTCGCGCCTCGACCGGCTGGTGACGGAGATGCCGCCGAATGTCCTGCGACAGCTCTTGCGTGGATCCGTACCGCCGGTTGCGGTCCTTCTCCAGACACCGCATGACGATCCAGTCGAGGTCGCCCTCGAGGTCCCGGATCAGACGCCCGACCCCCGTGCGTCGACGGCGGGCCGACTCCTCGGTGTCGCTGTCGGACTGCGTGACGCGCGCGCTCGGGCGCGGCGGGTCCTCCTCGCGCAGCAGGCGGACGATGCCCGCCAGTCCTCCCGTGCGGTAGCGATCACGCCCGAAGGGAAGGCACCCGGCGAGCATCTCGTAGAGGACGACGCCGAGGCTGTAGACGTCCGACCGCGTGTCGACGTCCTCGCCCGTGAGATCGGCCTGCTCCGGACTGATGTACTCCGCCGTTCCGATCATCTGACCGATCCGCGTGTGGACCGCGGGCTCGGCCGCGTGCGCGGTGACGGCCTTGGCCACGCCGAAGTCGATGATCTTCGGCACGGGCCGGCCGTCGACGTCGACCACCAGGATGTTCGAGGGCTTGAGGTCGCGGTGGATGATCGCCTTCTGATGCGCATGGCCCACGCCGTCGCACACCCGACGGAACAACCCCAGCCGCTCGTCGACGCTCAGGCGCCGCTGATCGCAGTACTCGGTGATGGGCACGCCCGGCACGTACTCCATGACGAAGTACGGCCAGCCGTCCGGCGTGGCCGCGGCGTCGTGGACCTTCGCGATGCAGGGGTGATCCATGAGCGCCAGCGCGCGGCGCTCCGACACGAAGCGCGCGATGACCTCGCGCGAGCCCATCTCGGGGCGGACGAGCTTCAGTGCGACCGTGCGCTGGAGCGGGCCGGTCTGTTCGGCCTTCCAGACCTCGCCCATTCCACCCCGGCCGATGCGCTCGAGGAGGACGTAGGGTCCCAACGACGCGCCGGCCCGGGCCGCGGGCATCTGGGGGGCGGTCGGATCGAGTTCCGTCCCGCCGTCGTCCGGTTCGGGAGGGCGATCCTCCATGATCGTGGAGTCTACACGATCGTTCGGCGCGCGAAGGAAGAATCAGCGCGTGACGATCCGCACGATCTCCTCGGCCATCTTCGTGGCCGAGGCCGGATTCTGTCCGGTGACGACGCGGCCGTCGACGACCACCTGCTCGGTGAAGTCCGGCGCGGTGACGACCTCGGCCCCGAGTTCGCGCAAGCGCGACTCGAGGAGGAAGGGGACCACGGCCTCCTTCTGCGCGGCGTGCTCCTCGGAGTCCGTGAACACGGCCAGACGCCGGCCGGCGACGAAGGGACGACCGTCGCCGTCGACCACGCCCACGAAGCACGCCGGCCCGTGGCAGACCGCACCGACCACCCCACCGGCGCCGTGCACGCCGAGGATCGAACGCGCCACGACCGGATTGCTCGGAAGGTCCCACATGGTGCCGTGCCCGCCGGCGAACACCAGCGCGTCGACGTCCTCGGCGGAGACCTCGTCGAGCGGCGCCGTGTGATCGACCGCCCGCTGCACCTGAGGATCGTCGAGGAAGGCGGCCGTGACCGGATCGTCGCGATCCACGCTCGACGGATCGAGCGGCGCCGGTCCGCCCCGCGGACTGGCGAAGGTCACGCGGAAGCCCGCCTCGGTGAACACGTGCCACGGATGCGCGGCCTCGCCCAGGTAGTACCCGGTGGCCTCGCCCGTGGCGCCGAGCGTGCCGTGGTTGGTCAGCACGATCACGGCGTGCGGGGCGTCGTCCTGCGCCGCGGCGCCGGGGGCGACGACGAAGAGCACGAACAGGGTGAAGAGGATGCGGTGAAGCATGGTGTCGCCGGGGGGGATGGACGCGTCCAGGGTAGGAAGGGCGACGGGAGATGCCAGTGCCGGTGGGGACGGGGTGGGGATGTTCCGCGGGGGAGGCCGAGCACCGCTACTCGGCGACCACTGACGCGGGATACTACAACCCCCAGCTCGCCTACGGCAGCGGGGGCTACGTGCACCTGGGCTATGAGTTCGCCGGAATCGGCTTCGACCTCGCACTCTTCCACCGCCGGATCGGCAAGTAAGCCGACAGTGGGGCGAGTACGTGGAGCGCTCAGACCGTTCTCGACGGCACCAACGACGACAGCCTCCCCACCCTGAACGACGTGGTGG
>CAZQHE010000122.1:0-13054 GCA_964593155.1 uncultured bacterium | reverse complement strand
TAAGCGCACCTTCCAGTTCGACGGCCCGCGTTTCCTCACGCAGCACCGGACCTGGGTCGAACACGAGATCACGCAGTGCCCGTTGTGGAGTGGCGCGGTGCGCGGGGTGATCGCTCGGCAGCTCGACCGGCCGGCGGCGCTGCAGAAGACCTGGCCGTCGCTGATGGCCCTGTTCCAGTTGTCCGGATGGGTGCGGCGCCGCCTTTGAACGGCCCCGCACCGTGGACTTCGCCGCACCGCGGGATCAGTCGCGCAGCGGCTCCAGCCACGCGCGCTTGCGTTGCAGCTTCTCGGCACGTGAGGCGCCCCAGTCGCCGTCGATCAGGGTGCCGTCCCACGAACCGTACATGGGATTGGGCAGCACGAACCAGCGCTGGCCCCACCAGTCGGTGTGGGCGGCCACGCGCGCGTCGCGCTCCTCGGAGCTGAGCTCCTCGATGTCGACGAAGTCACCGAGGTTGTCGCCGAACATGGCGACAACGCGGTAGCGCTCGGCCACGAAGGCCCGGCGCGAGGTCTTGTCGCCCGTCCACCCCTCGCGCTCGCCGCGGGTGAGCACGCGGTCCTCGTCGTCGGACAGGGGAAATCCCTGCATCCGCAGGTTGTCGGTGGTGGCCTCGTCGACGTTCGCGCGTCGGTTGGTGACGTAGAAGACGGCCACGCCGCGCGCATCGGCGGCGCGGCAGAACTCCAGGGCGCCGGGTACGGGCACCGCGGCCCGTTCCTCGCACCACGCCGTCCAGGTCTCCGAACCGTACTCGTCCTCGTCGAGGATCAGCCGGGCCTGGTAGGCCACGTTGTCGAGGACGGTCTCGTCGACGTCCAGGATCACCGCCGGGGGCAGGTCCTGGTAGTCGCCCGTCTCGAGCTGTTCGAGCGATGCGCTCATGGAACGATCGGCGAGCAGGGCGTCGAGCGCGCGCGTGGCCGCGTTGTACACACCCTGGGTCAGGGCATCGTACTCGGCCGCCTCCTGCGCCCAGAGCGTGGCCATGAGCCCTTCGTGGGCCAGGCCACCGGCGCGCGAGGGTGCGAGCGGCGAATGGGCCAGGCCGTCCGGCTCCTTGCCTCCGACCAGACGGTCGACGACCTCGAAGCTCTCCAGGTCGATCACGCTCACCACGTCGGCGTTGGTGTTCGCGACGAAGGCGCGGTCGCCGTGTGGATGCACCAGGATGCCCACCGGGACGGGGCTGTCCTCGAACTGGTCGCCGAACAGGCGCTCGTCGATGCCGGCCACCGTCTCGGCCAGCATGGGCACGCGGTGCAGTTCCTCGCGGGTCTCGGCGTCGAATACGGCCACGTCGCCCGTGCGCGCGTTGCTGACCATCGCATGGCGACCGTCGTGCGTGAACTTCAGGCGGATGGGGAACGAGCCGCAGGGGATGGTCTCGATCACCTCGTGGTCGTCGGTGTCGACGATACTGATCGTGTCGCTGCCGCGGTTGGTGATCCACACCTCCTCGCCCGACGGATGGGTGTCGATGCCCTCGGGCTGGGACTGCAGCTCGAGCAGGGCGAAGCGCTCGCCGGTCTGCAGATCGATCACCGCGACGTCGTCGGACCGCATGTGTGGCACGTAGGCCCAGCGCTCGTCGGGCGTGATCGCCACCATGTGCCCGAGCTGGCCGCCCGTGGCCATGGCACGGGTGATCTTGCCGGCGAGGACGTCGACCTCGAGCAGGTGCTCCGAGCCCTCGGCGGTGACGATCACGTGGCGGTCGTCGCGCAGGAAGACGATGCCGTGCGGTCGGGTGTGCTCACCGAGTTCGATGGTGCGCACCACCTCGAGCGTGGCCAGGTCGATCACCGTGAGCGTGTTGCCCGGCTCGTCCTTGCCGTAGTCGGCGACCACGGCCGTGCGCATGTCGCCGGCCACGGCCACCTCGTGCGGCCCGACGCCGGTGGGGAGCTTCGCGATCTCCTCGCCGGTGGCCAGGTCGAGGATCGAGGCCGAGGCCTCGTCCTTGTTCAGCACGATCAGGGTGCCGGGTTCGGGCCCGGTGGCCGCGGCGGCCGCGTGCGCGGGGAACAAGGCGACGAGCAGGACGAGGACGATGGCGGTGGTCTTCATGGGTCCTTCCGGGCCGGAACCGTGGTGTGGGCGGGTCGAAACGGGACAGGACGGGGTAGTATAGTGGCGCGGACGGAACGCGTCGACGAACCCCGCTGCAACACGCATCACAGCCGACGCGTAGGCCTCGCATCGGGTGACTCCGGACGGGAGCGCCTCCCCGACGCCCCCGCCCCGGTCCGGACCGGGAGGCGACCATGCTCGGTCGCACGATCTCGCACTACCGCGTGCGCGAGAAGATCGGAAGCGGGGGGATGGGCGACGTCTATCGCGCGGTCGATCTGCAACTCGATCGGCCCGTCGCCCTGAAGTTCCTCAACGACGAGCTTCTGCACGAGGACGCCGCGGTCGAGCGCCTGCACCGCGAGGCGCGGGCGATCGCGCGGATGGCCCATCCGAACATCGCCACGCTCTACGAGATCGTGCGCACCCCGGAGACGATCTTCCTCGTGCTCGAGTTCCTCGAGGGCGAGTCGCTCGACCGTCGCCTCGCCCACGGGCCCATGGGCCTCGACGAGATCCTGCGTGTCGGCATCGGTGTGGCACGCGGATTGGCCGAGGCCCACGCGCACGGGATCGTCCACCGCGACGTGAAGCCGGCCAACGTCATGCTCTCACCGCGCGGCGACGTCAAGATCCTCGACTTCGGGCTGGCCCGGGTGCCGGTGGCGAAGAAGGACCGCGCAGGTGGTCCCGAGGCCACGCCGGCCGGTACCGTCAGAGGCGACATCGCGGCGAGGGCCTTGGCGGCGGGCCAGGAGAAGACGCTCGAGATCGCCGAAGGCATCTCGGGAACGCTGTCGTACATGGCGCCCGAGCAGCTGTCGGGCGCTCCGCCCGACCCCTCGATGGACGTCTACGCCCTGGGCGTGATGCTCTACCGCATGTGCTGCGGCAGCCTTCCCTTCACCGCCGCGAATCGCCCCGAACTGGTGGCGAAGATCCTCTGTGACCGCGCGCCGCGCCCGGGCCAGTTCCATCCGGATCTGCCCCGCGAACTCGAGCGCCTGATCGAGGACTGTCTCGAGAAGGAACCCACGCACCGGCCCTCGTCGGCGGGCTTCGTCGCCGATGAGCTCGAAGCCCTCGCGCACCGGCACCTGCGCCGGTCGTTGCACGGAACGCAGCGGCTGGCCGTGCTCCCCTTCGTCGACATGAGCGCCGAAGGTGACCAGGCCTACTTCTGCGACGGCATCACCGAGGAGTTGATCCTGGGACTCTCGCACGTGGCGAAGCTCGACGTGATCGCCCGGACCTCGGTGTTCCGCTACAAGAACAGCCCCATGGACATCCGTCGGATCGGTCATGACCTCGGCGCCGACGCCGTGCTCGAGGGCAGCGTGCGCAAGGCGGGCGAACGCCTGCGGATCACCGCGCAACTGATCGACGTGGCCAGCGGCAACCCGCTGTGGTCGGAGAGCTACGACCGTCAGCTGCGTGACGTCCTCGCCGTGCAGGACGAGATCGCCCGCAACATCGTGCGCGCTCTCGAAGTCACCCTGCAGCCGGGCGAGTCGATGCCTCGCGCCTACCGTCGCGCCCGCGATCCCGAGGCCTACGATTACTACCTCCGCGGACGTCAGTTCTTCTATCTCTACCACCGCCGCGGCATGGAGCTGGCGCTGAAGATGTTCGGCCTGGCCGTGGAACACGATCCCGACTTCGCCCTGGCCTACACGGGCATGACGAACTGCTGGTCGTACCTGTTCCTCTACGCCGATCGGCGCTCGGAGAGCCTGGAGAAGGCCGACGAGGCCAGTCTGCGGGCGCTGGAGCTCGACCCCGAGCTGGCCGAGGCACACGTGGCCCGCGGTCAGGTGTTGTCGTTGTCCGAACGACACGACGAGGCCGAGCGCGAGTTCCGCCGTGCCACGGAACTCGACGACCGTCTCTTCGACGCAGCGTACCTGTACGCGCGCGACTGCTTTGCACAGGGCCGGCTCGAGGAGGCGGCGGCGTTGTTCACACGGGCGCAGGAGCTCGATCCGCGCGATTACCAGTCGCCCGCCCTTCTGGCCATGGTCCAGGACGGCCTGGGACAACCCGCACCGGCACTCCGCGCCCGACGCTGCGCCGTCGACCTGATCGAGGAGCACCTGAAGCGACACCCGGGTGACGTGCGCGCCCTGTACATGGGTGCCAACTGTCTGATCTCGATCGACGAACCGCGCCGCGCCCTGGAATGGGCCGAGCTGGCGCGCTCGATCGAACCGGACGACCCGATGGTGCTGTACAACCTCGCGTGCATCTTCGCCAAGGCTGGCGAGGTCGACGATGCCTTGGCCTGTCTGGAGCGGGCGGTCCAAGGAGGACTGGTGCAGAGGGGCTGGATCGTGAACGATCCCGATCTCGAGGCCGTGCGCGCCCATTCGCGCTACGCCGATGTACTCGCCTGGGTCGACCGGGCGTCGGCGCACGCCGGAGAGGGCGATTGACAGTCCCGGGACCGGGGTCCGAAGCTCTACCCTCGGAGTTCCTCTTCGGATCGCGGAAACGATCACACCATGCTCGCCGAGACCCGTCACCGCCTGATCTGGCTGTCGATCTTCACCGTGGCCATGGCCCAGCTCGAGGCCACGGTCGTCGTGTACCTGCGCGAACTCTTCTACCCCGAGGGCTTCGATTTTCCGCTGAAGATCATCCGGGGTTCGATCGCCTGGGTCGAGATCGGTCGCGAGGTCTCGACCGTGGTCATGCTCGTGGCGATTGCCAAGCTCGCCGCGCCGCGCGATGCGTGGCGGCAGTTCGCGGCCTTTCTGTGGGCCTTCGGACTGTGGGACATCCTGTACTACTTCTGGCTGTGGGTCATGCTGGACTGGCCGTCGAGTCTGTTGACCACCGACGTGCTGTTCCTGATCCCGGCGCCCTGGATCGGGCCGTGCCTTGCTCCCATGACGATTGCGGCGATCATGATGGGCAGCGGTCTGGTGCTCGAGTCGCTGCGCGACCGCGGTCGGCGGGTCCGCGTCACGCGTCTGGAGTGGGGACTGACCATCGGCGGCGCGCTGGCGTTGATCGGGATCTTCGTGCTCGAGGCGCCGGCGGTGATCGAGGGCGAGATGCCGGGTCCGTTCCCGTGGATCTGGTTCCTGCTGGTGCTGGCCGTTCCGACCGCGGCCGCGGCGTCGGCGTGGCGACGGAGCGAAAGGGAAGACGACGCGTGAGACACTGGATCTGGATCCTGATCGTGACGTTGGCCGCCTGTGGGCCCGGTGACGGCGACGAGCGGCCCGCGCCGCGTTACACCGATGACCTGGCCGGCATCGAGGCAAGGGGGACCCTGCGGGTGCTGGTGGAGGTGGACGACGACCAGTACCTGCCGCGGCGCGGCGATCCGCTGGTGCGCGAGCGCGAGATCGCGCGCGAGTTCGCGCGGCGTCGCGGCCTCGAGGTGGAGTTCGTGGCGCTCGACCGGTTCGCCGACCTCGTTCCTGCGCTCCTGGAGGGACGGGGCGACGCGGTGGCGGCGAACCTCACCGTGACCGACGCCCGCAGCGAACGCGTGGCCTTCACCCAGCCGATCGACCGCAGCCACGAGACCGTGGTCGCCGCGGCCGACCGGCCCGTTCCGTCGACCATCGACGACATGGACGGCACCATCGGTGTGCGCCGCGGGACCAGTTTCCTGGAGACGGCCGACCTGCTCGCCGCCGAGCACGACGCCGTCGACGTGCGTGTCTTCGAGGGATCGATCGGCAACGAAGACGTGCTCGACTCGCTCGTGGCCGGCGTCGTCGACTACACGATCCAGGACAGCAACCGTCTGGACGTCCTGCTCGGCTATCGCGAGGGCATCCGTCGCGGACCGGTGATCACGTCGGCTCGTCCACTCGCCTGGGCCGTGCGTCCCGACAACCCCGACCTGCTGCAGGCCCTCGACGGCTTCCTGTTCGAACTGCATCTCCTGCAACCCGAGCAACGGGTCTACGTCGAGGACCTGCCGGCTCTGCGCGAGCGAGGTCATCTTCGCATGATCACGCGCAACAACGCGGCCACCTACTTCCTGTGGCGCGGACAGCTCATGGGATTCGAGTACGAACTCGCGAGGAAGTTCGCCGCCGAGCAGGGAGTGCGCCTCGAGGTGGTGGTGGCACCGTCGCACGACGACCTCTTGCCGATGCTGCGCAACGGCGAGGGCGACTTCGTCGCGGCCTTCCTCACGCCCACCGACGAGCGGCGCGGCGCCGGCGTGGCGTTCAGCCGTCCCTATCACTGGGCGTCGGAGGTCCTGGTGGGCCACCGGGGCGAGGCCGCGATCGACTCGATCGTCGATCTCGCCGGCCGCACGATCACCGTGCGGCGCTCGAGCGCCTACTGGACCCACCTCGAGTCCCTGCGCGACTCCACCGGCATCGAGTTCGAGCTGCGCGCCGCCCCGGCCGACATGGAGACCGAGGCGATCCTGCACGCGGTGGGCGACCGCGAGATCGACCTCACCGTGGCCGACTCGCACCTCCTCGAACTCGAGATGACCATCCGCGACGACATCGCGGGTCTGCTGACGCTCGGCGAACCCCGGGGACACGCCTGGGCCGTCCATCCCGAGAACCGCGAACTCCTGACGGCGATCGACGCCTACTTCGACGACCAGGTACGCGGGCTCTTCTACAACATGCGCTACACCAAGTACTTCGAGCGGGCGCGGCACCTGAGCGACGGCGGGGCCGAGTTGCGGGGCGACGGCAGCATCAGTCCCTACGACGATCTCGTTCGCCGCGCGGCCGAGGCGCACGGCTTCGACTGGCGGCTGGTGGTGGCGCAGATGTACCAGGAGAGTCGCTTCGACCCCGACGCCGAGTCGTGGGCCGGAGCGCGCGGTCTCATGCAGGTGTTGCCGCGCACCGCGCAGGAACTCGGGATCGACGACCTGCACGATCCGGAGAAGAGCGTCGAGGCCGGGCTGCGCTACCTGGAATGGGTGCGTGAACGGTTCCCCGCGTCTCTCGATCCGGCCGAGCGCATGTGGTTCACCCTCGCCGGTTACAACGCGGGGCACGGCCACGTGCGCGATGCGCGTCGCCTGGCCCGGCGACTCGGTCACGATCCCGATCGGTGGTTCGGGCACGTCGAGCGGGCCATGCTGAAGCTGTCGGAGCCGGAATACGCGAACCGGGCGCGGCACGGTTTCGTGCGCGGGCGTGAGCCCGTGCAGTACGTGCGCGCGATCCGCGATCGGTACCAGGCCTACGTCGACCTCCTGCGTCGGCGCACACGGTAGGTCGTCGAGACCGCGGACACGACGAGGCCGGTGGAAGCTCCACCGGCCTCGCGTCGTGACGGGTCTTCCGCGCGGATCAGTGCACGGGCAGGGAGAACTCCGAACCGCCCGGGCCTTCGAGGTCCACCACGAAGTCGACCGGTTCGCCGTACAGTTCCACGTACTGTTCGACGAGTGGCGTCAGGTCGAAGCGGCGCCACTCCTCCCACCACGCGTCGCACAGCTCATCGCGGCCGTCGTGCGACAGACGCAGCCAGGTCCGTGGCGGAGCGGTCTCCACGAAGTTGCGCCCGGCGTAGGCCAGCAGCGGATGGCCGGGGTTGCACCCGCTGTAGCCGACGTACACTTCGAGCAGGTAGCGGAGCGACGGAGACCCGTCGACCGGGGGCGCCGTCGTGATCCGCGCGTCGAGCAGACGGTACGGATCGGTTCGGACCGAGTCGGCGGGGCCGTCGGACAGGATGACCACGTCGTCGGGCGGTGGAGGTGGAGGGAGTTCTTCGGCGATCCCGAAGTCCGCGCCGTCGAATCCCTGCGGTTCGCCCGTCGGCGACGGCGTGATCAGGATCTCGAGCGGGTTCGGCGTCGAGAACGACCAGGGCAGCGGCCCGGCCGTGGGCGGAGGCAGGTACAGCGCGCTGTACAGACCCGTCCGACGGATGGGTACGCGCCAGCGGCCGGCGCCGTCGACCGTGGTGCGCTGCAGGTAGCCGTCGGCGTGGGTGACCTGCACCATGCCCGCTCCGAACGGCAATTCGTCGTCGTCGAACTCGCCGTCGAGATCGTCGTCCGAGAACACGCGTCCGGAGATGGTGGGCC
Source organism: uncultured bacterium (assembly GCA_964593155.1). Lineage (GTDB taxonomy): Bacteria > Krumholzibacteriota > Krumholzibacteriia > JAJRXK01 > JAJRXK01 > JAJRXK01. The sequence goes on along the minus strand of CAZQHE010000122.1, from coordinate 4,943 downwards.
GGCTCGGATCGAGCCCCACCCGCACCGCGGCGCCGAAGGCGAAGGACACGCCTCCCGGAACCTCGAAGCGCCAGGTCCGCGCCTCGGAGGTCTCGCCGGGTCCGAGCAGACCGTCGCCACCGAAGGTGCCGCCGTAGTCGAACCAGTCGGGGTAGGGTCCGTCGGGCGGTACGGCGTCGGGCCCCATGTCGACGAGCTGGTTGTCACCGTTGAGCAGGCGCACGCTCGACGGATCGTAGTCGCCCAGGAAAACCAGGGCCGGCAGGCCCACCGGCCGGTCGGAACGGTTGCGCAGCGCGACGTCGGCCTCGACGACACCCGAGGTGACGTCGACCTCGACACGGTCGGCCACGAGGTCGATGCGGACCGGCCCGTCGGGAGTGTCGGTCACCAGCCGCTCGAGCACGACCTCGTCACCGTCGAAGGTCCCACCGAAGGCCAGGGTCGCGTCGTCACCGCTCGGTGGGTTCGTCGACGACGGGTCATCGCCGCATCCCAGGAACGCGACGATCGGGAACAGGAGGAATGGAAGGATCAGGAAGCGGCGTAGAGTCCGGGACATTGGATTCTCCTCGTGGCGGGTCCACCCGGTCGTCGACCGAGCGGAGAGGGGGTGCACGAGACGGCGGCGCACCGGCCACCGGCTGCTTCCGCGGTTCAGTGTACGGCCATCGGAGGGTGCCGAACAAGCCGCGCGCCGGATCAGGCGTCGAGGAGCTGGCGCACGAGGATCAGGCCGAAGAGCACGAGGGCCAGCGCCAGGGCGCCGTTGGCCACCCAGCGGTTGCGGGCAGCGCCGAGCCAGCGAGCGCGCCCGTTCATCCACAGGAGCGAGGCGGCGAGCAGCGGCATGAACAGCGCCCCGGTCACCGTGTACAGTTGGATCACCCACACCGGCCGGTCGAGCGCCAGCAGCAGCATGGGCGGAACCGCCAGGTAGGCCAGAGCCAGCCGGTATGCGCGCCCGTGCGTGTCGACCGGCGTGTCGAAGTCGCCGCGCCAGGCCTGCGCGGTGTCGGCGAAGAGATAGGGCACACCCTGCCACACCCCGAGCGTGCTCGTGGCGATGGCCGACCAGACGCCGATCAGGAAGATCGTCCGCAGCAGGGTGCCGGCCTGGCCGCCGAAGCGATCCGTGGCCGCCGCGGCGATCGCATCGCCACAGGCCACCAGCCCGCGCGATCCGCCCGGCAACCCCTCGCCTCCGCCGAGCACCGAACTCGCGAGCAGCAGCATGGCGATGCCGAACAGCGCGGTCAGCACGTAGCCCACCCCGAGATCGACGCGCACGTCACGCAGCCGTTCGACCGACGACCACTGCTTCTCGCGGATCCAGTAGCCGTAGCTCAACAGCGTGACGCTGCCGCCGACCCCACCCATCAGCGCCAGCGCACTCGGCGCAGAGCCACTCGGCAACGTCGGCACCGCCAGACCGCGGAGCGTGGCTACGGGATCCACGCCGATCAGCAGAACGCTGCCGAACAGGGTGATCACCATGAGACCGATCAGGATCTTCATGGTCGACTCGAAGAGACCGTAACGGCCGGTCAGCACCAGCGCGCCCGCGGCCAGCGAGTGGATCATCGCCCAGACCGCGATCGGCACCTGCGGCACCAGGGCGTGTGCGGCCACGCCACAGGCGCTCATCAGTCCACCGGCCACGATGAAGCCCCACACGACCAGGTACAGCGTGAAGTAGATCCGCAGGACCGGGCCGAGGTGCCGGAACCATCCCTCGAGCAGCGGCGTGCCGGTCGCCAGTTGCCAGCGGGCGAGGCCCTCGTTCATGGCGAATTTCAGCGCCGCCCCGACGACGATCACCCACAGCAGCGGGGTTCCGTGTTCGGCGCCGGCGATCAGGGCGGCCATGAGGTCGCCCGCGCCCACGCCCGTGGCCGCGATCGCCAGGCCCGGCCCGACGACCCGCCACCACCTCAAGGCGCGCTGCCCTCGTGGAACTGCATCGACTGCAGGGTCCAGTACCGACGGTAGAGCTCGTTCGACTCGTAGAGTTCGTCGTGCGTCCCCGACGAGACGATCCGCCCTTCCTCGAACACGAGGATCCGATCGGCGCGGCGCGCGGTGACCAGCCGGTGGGCGATCACCAGCGTGGTGCGGCCCTTCATGAGTTCGGTGAGGGCTTCCTGCACGCGCTGTTCGGAGTCGGGATCGAGCGCGCTCGTGGCCTCGTCGAGCAGCAGGATGGTCGGATCGCGCAGGAAGGCCCGCGCGATCGCCAGGCGCTGGCGCTGACCGCCCGACAGGCGCACGCCGCGCTGGCCGATCTCCGAGCCGTAGCCGTCGGGCAGCCGCTCGATGAACTCGGCTGCGCCGGCCATCTCGGCGGCCCGGCGGACCTCGTCGTCGGTGGCGTCGAGGCGGCCGATGCGCAGGTTCTCCTCGATCGATCCGCTCATGAGGAAGATGTCCTGCGGGACCACCGCGATGCGCCGGCGCACGTCGTCCACGCGTAGGTGGCGCAGGTCGATGCCGTCGAGCTGGACGTTGCCGCCGACCGGGTCGTGGTAGCGCAGCAGCAGGTTGAACACCGTGCTCTTGCCCGCGCCGCTCGGTCCGACCAGGCCGACCACCTCGCCCGGTTCGATCACCAGATCGACGTCACGCAGGGCCAGGCGCTCGGGGTCGTCGCCGTAGGCGAAGTCCACGTGGTCGAAGCGCAGCTCGCCGCGTACGTCCTTCAGCGGCACGGGATGGTCGGGGTCGGAGATGGTGGGCAGGGTGTCGAGCAGCTGGAAGATCCGCGCGCTCGACCCGCGCAGTTCGCGGAAGGCGGCGTACAGCGATCCCAGGGTTCCGACCGAGACGGCGATCGAGAAGGTGTAGAGCAGGAACGACGTCAGCTCGCCGGGCGTGAGCGCGCCGTCGAGCAACAGCCGACCGCCGTACCACATGACCACGGCGAAGGCGCTGTAGGCGGCGAATTGCACGGTGCCACTGAAGGCGCCCTCGACGTGGGCGTTGCGGATCTGCACACCGAGCAGCGACCGCAGCTTGCCGAAGTAGCGTCGGACCTCCTCGCCCTCGCGCTGGAAGGCCTGCACGGTGCGAATGCCACTGAGCGTCTCCTCGGCGCGGGCACCCGCGGCGGCGGTGGCGTCGCGCTCCTGCTGCGACAGGCGTTCGAGCTTCCGTCCGAAGTACACGGCCAGCAACACCACGGGAGGCACCACGATCAGGGCCACCAGCGTGAGCTTGGTCTGCAGGATCAGCAGGATGATCAGCGTGCCCAGGAAGCGCAGCACGGCCGAGATCCCGCTCGGGATGCGGTTGGTCAACGAGCCCTGCACCTGACTCAGGTCGGTGCCCATGCGGCTGAGCAGCTCGCCGACGGGCCGGTTCTCGTAGAAGTCGGGCGAGAGGAGGGCCAGGTGGTCGAACAGACGATGGCGCAGGTCGACGAGCATCCGCGCGCCGGTGGTGCGCAGCACGTAGTGCTCCACGTAGCTGGTCACGCCCAGGGCCGCGAAGAGTGCGATCAGGGCGGTCACGATCCGGTTCAGGCGATCGAGGTTGCCGTCGACCAGGGCCGCGTCGACCACGCCTCCGGCCACGCGCGGGGTGACCAGCCCGATCGCCGTGCCGATCAGCATGAGCGACGTGGCCGCGATCAGCGAGCCCGTGTAGGGGCGCGCCAGACCCAGGATACGCTTGACGTCGGCGGGCGGAGCGAGGTCGTCGCGGATCTCTTCGACGTCGCGGAAGGGGTCGGACATACGAGCCTCTGGGGGTGGATCGGTGGAACCGCTCCCCGGAGCTATATCATCGAATGGCGGCCCTTCCCACGGACAATGGGCAGATCAGGCCGCTCCCTCGGCACTCGGGGCCACCCGGCCCACTCCCAGCATCGCCAGCACGGCGCCGCCGGCCAGCAGCAGCCCGAGGTGGGGCACCTCGAGACCCGCGTCGATCGCCGCGCCGAACAGAACGGGCGAGGCGGCGGTGCTCACCACCATCACCGCGTGCTGCATCGCGCGGATCGCTCCCAGGTGCCGGCGGCCGTACAACTCCACCCACAGCGCTCCGGCCACCGTCGACCCCGCACCGGCCGACAGACCCATCAGGGCCATGTAGACGAAGGCCACGACGGGGGCGTCGTCGGTGGCCAGCGAGCCCAGACCGAGCGCCATGGGCACGAGGACGAAGCGCACCGTGCGCCGCGCGGTCCAGCGATCGATCACCCAGCCGCCCAGCAGACCGCCTCCGACCTGGGTCCCGGCGTACGCCAGGAAGGCCGTGGCGAGCAGCGACAGCGGCCAGCCCATGCCCTCGGCGATGGCGGCCTGGTGGAAGAACAGGCCGGTCACGACGAAGGGCGGAGCCAGGACCACCGGCAGGATCCGGTGGAAGCGACGGTCACGGACCACGTCGCGCCGGCTGGCGCCCGGCTCGGAGTCGTCGGATGCGCTCCCGGTCGAGGACACCCCGCGGCCGAGGCGCATCAGCGCGGGCAGCACCACAGCCACCAGCACCACGGCGCAGGCCCACCAGACCGCGCGCCACGAGCCCAGCGCGAGGGCGGCGACCACCAGACCGGGCAGCACGGCCTCGCCCACGGGAAACCCCAGCTGCGCGATCGACAGACTCCGCCCCCGGGCGGTGGTGGCGTGCCGGGCGACCGTGGTGATGGCGATGTGCCCCATGAGGCCCTGGCCGCACAGGCGCAGAAGCAGCAGTCCGGGGAAGAGCATCCAGGCCACCGGGGCGACCGCGATCAGCCCGCAGGCGACGGCGAAGGCCAGGACGACCACGGCGGTGAAGCCGCGCAGCGGCGCGCGGTCGAGCCAGCGGCCGGCTTCGACCATGGTCAGGCCGCTCACCAGCGTCGCGGCGCTGTAGATGGTTCCGAGCGCCGCGTTGCTCAGGTCGAAGTCGGCGCGCCACTGTCCGCCGAAGAGACCGACGAAGTACGTCTGGCCGAATCC
>CAZQHE010000121.1:0-13208 GCA_964593155.1 uncultured bacterium | reverse complement strand
GCTGGGGCAGGTGCAGCATGAAATCCTCCGAAAACGGGGCAGCGGTCGATCGCGAACTGGACGGGGAACGGCCCCGCGCCCGGCGCGCGCGGAACCGGCAGAAGGCTAGGTGCGCGTGGCCCGGCGGTAAAGGTCACGACGGCGGGCGATCACGATTTCGGGACACCCCGTCGGCCGTCCACCCTTCACGAAAACTCCTCTCGACAGCCCCTCGGCCCGTTGGGCAGGCTCATGGGTCCTGCGCCCGGCCCGTGACCGGTCCGCCGTGAGCGGACCACTGCTCCAGGAGATCGCTCGATGACCAGACCGCTGCGCACCCTGTGCGTGCTCGCCCTCGTGTCCTGCGCCCCCACCCTGGTCACCGCGGCCGAGACCGCCCGCGGCCTCGTGTACGTCGACGCCGACGCCGACGGCCGCCGCGACAGCGGCGAGGCCGGACTCGCCGGCGTGGCCGTGAGCAACGGCCACCATGTGGTCACCACCGACGCACGGGGACGCTGGCAGCTCGAGGTCGAGGAGGGCGACGTGATCTTCGTCGTCAAGCCGAGCGGCTACCGCACGCAGCTCGCGCCGAACGGGGTGCCACGCTTCTACCACGTGCACCGGCCCGAGGGGACACCCGCCGAACTCGACCTGGCGTACCCCGGCCTGGCGCCCACGGGCCCTCTGCCCGACTCCATCGACTTCGGTCTGGTGCCCGTTGACGAACCCGAATCCTTCGACGTGATCCTCTTCGCCGACACCCAGCCGCAGAGCCACGTCGAACTCGACTACATCCGCGAGGACGTGTTGAACGAGCTGGCGGGCACCGGCGCCGCCTTCGGCATGACCCTGGGCGACTTCCTCTACGACGACCTCTCGCTGTTCCCGCGCTACCTCGATCTACTCGGCGCGCTGGGCGTGCCCTGGTACAACGTTCCCGGCAACCACGAGCTGAACTTCCTGTCGCCCGACGACGAGCACTCGCTCGCAACCTTCCAGCGCTATCTCGGTCCGACCACGTACTCGTTCACCTACGGCCGTGCCCACTTCGTCGTGCTCGACGACGTGGTCTACCGCGGCACCAGCCGCGGCGACGACGACGCGCCCGTGCGCGGTGCCGGCGGCTACCATGGCGGGTTGACCGAGCGTCAACTCGATTGGCTCGAAGCCGACCTGGCCCTGGTTCCCGACGACCATCTCGTCGTGGTGACCATGCACATTCCTCTGCGCACCCACCTCGATCCCGAAGCGCCGAACATCAACCTGCTCGACCGCGAACGCCTGTTCCGGATCCTCGGGGCACGCGAGCACGTGATCTCGTTCGCCGGCCACACGCATCTCGTGGAGCACCACCACTTCGAAGAGTCCGACGGTTGGCCGGGCGACGAACCGCTGCACCATCACGTGCTGGCCACCGTGTGTGGAAGCTGGTGGACCGGACCGCTCGACGAGCGTGGCGTACCGGTGACCGTGCAGCGCGACGGCGTACCGAACGGCTACACGATCCTGTCGATCGACGGCAACGAGGCGGTGGCGCACTACCGAGCGGCCGGCCACCCCGCGGATCACCAGATGCGGATCGGGTTCGACCGCGCCTACCACCAGCTCGGAGCGGCACTGCTCGAGTCCTACCGTTCCGGCGAGCTGCAGGTCGGTCCCCTGCTCTTCGACGAACTGCCCTCGACCGACGTGTACGTGAACCTGTTCAACGGTGGACCGCGCTCACGCGTGGCGATGCGTGTCGGCACCGGTCCGTGGGTCGAGATGCAACGCGAGGTCCGCGAGGATCCCTGGGTGGTCGAGCACATGGCCCGCCACGCCGACAGCATGAAGGGTTGGGTGCGGCCGGTGGCGACCACGCACCTGTGGTTCGCCGATCTCCCCACCGAAGGTCTCGACGCCGGCGTCCACCGGATCGAGGTGCGGGCGACCGACGAGTACGGGACGGAGCACAGGGGGCACAGGATCTTCGAGGTGCGCCGCTGAACGACGAGAGCCGCCGTGGCACGGCTCCGGAGGAGCGGCCACGACGGCTCGTCGCAGAACGAGATGGCAGCCCCAACGGGAATCGAACCCGTGTCCTCACCTTGAAAGGGTGATGTCCTAACCACTAGACGATGGGGCCGCCTGTGAGGAAGCAGGCTACGGGCGGCCGCCCGTCTTCGCAAGCACGCGTCCGTGACGTCGCAAGGGCCCGCAGGCCGGCCCTACATCGATCTCCACACCCCCACCGGCCGTCCGAGCACCCGCACCTCGCCCATCTCCGGGGTGACGATGATGCTGGCCATGGCCTCGTTCTCGGGCCTCAGCTCGATGTAGCCGTCGCGTCGGTAGAAGCGCTTGAGGGTGGCGTCGTCGTCGATCAGCACCACGACGATCTCACCGTTGCGGGCCTCCTGCTGGGGCTGGATCAGGACCAGGTCGCCGTCGCAGATGTGGGCCTCGATCATCGAGTCGCCGCGGACCCGCAGGAAGTACGACCGGCTGTCGCGGACCAGACCCGGGTCGACGGTGAGCGTGCCGTCGACGTTCTCCGCCGCGAGGATGGGGCTCCCCGCCGCGACCTCCCCCACGATCGGAACCTCGACCCGGTCGTCCGAGAGTGCGGGCGAACCGTGGACGCTCGGAGATGCGTCCGCGGGTTCCCGCAGGATCTCGATCGCCCGGGAGCGGTCCCGACGGCGGCGGATGAACCCCATTTCCTCGAGGCGGACCAGGTGGTCCGACACGCTGCGCGTGCTCGACAGGCCGACGGCCTGGCCGAGTTCGCGCATGGTTGGCGGATAGCCGTGTTCGCGCATCCAGCGCACCAGGGTGCGCAGGACGTCTTCCTGACGTTCGGTGAGTTCGCGACGACGGGGAGGTGTCACGCGGTGTTCTCCTGGATCGGGACATCGGTGTCCAGCCCGAGCGCGAGCTGGGACCGGGAGCCGGGAAGACCGACGACCGGCGCGACGGCGTCGGCACCGAAGGCGGGCGCCGGCCGTTCGACCGTTTCCTGCCGGCGGCAGGTCAGGTGGAACCAGCCGAGCGCCTGCTGATCGGCACGGTCGACCTCGACCTCGGCGATGCCGTCGACGCCGCGACGGGCGCCGACGCGCTGCGCCAGGGGCAGGCCACTGAAGCAGAACTCCGACGTCCGGTTCGACGCCGGGGCGCAGCGCGCGAGCAGACCGGCCTCGGACCAGGCCGCCAGTCGTCCCTGAAGGGCCGGCCAGGCGTGGTCCTCGACGTGGACGACCAGACGCCGGTCGAAGGACTGCAGGGCCACCGCCAGACTGCGGGCGCTGTCGACCGGATCGACGACGCCGAACACCGTCTCCACCGGACGCCGATCGGTGAGCCCGAGCAGATAGCCGGCGACGGAGTGCAGGCCCGGCAGCGGGGCCTCGACCCGCGTGCCTCCGACCGACTCGATCGACTGCACCAGGGCCGACACCCGCCGCAGCAGGGGACTGACGTGCCAGGCGTACAGAGCGCGGAGCTCGGCGTCGAGCCGCGCCCGCCACGAGGAGGGAAGACGCTCGTGGAGGGTGCGCTCGCGCAGGAGCGAGCCGCGGTGCAACAGGTCGCGCAGTCCGGCGATCTGCTCGTCGTCGGGCAGCCGGTGCTCGACGTCGAGCTGGAAGTCGGTCCACAGCATGGGCGTCGACACCCGACCGTTCCCCCGGCGCCGGGTGGCGCCGAGGACCATCAACGGCAGGGCCCGGTCGCGGGCCAGACGGGCCAGCGGATGGTCGTCGCCGGCGTCGGGCGGTACGGCCAGGGCGACCCGGTCGGCGCCCAGCCGCTGGATCCAGTGCTCGGCACGACGGCGCAGTTCCGCGGCACCGGAACCCGCGCCGATCGCGAGGACATCACCCTCGACACCCAGCAGCACCACCGGCTCGTCGGGCCGCGCGAGTCCGCGGGCCTCGAGCGCCGGGGTGGCCTCCGCGAAGAGGCGTTGGAGAGCCGTGTCGCTGCGCGCGAAGGCCAGAACGCGCGCAGACGGGTCATGGGCACTCGCGTCGTCTTCGGACGAGCGACGCACGGGCAGCCAACGCGCAGGGAACAACACGCGCTGGGCCCGGGCCGCCGCGCCGAGCACGGCGTAGAGACCCCGGAGGTCGAGGGAGCCGTCGTCGGTGCCCGACTCGGTCCACGCGAAGAGCGCGGCGTCTCCCGGCGCGTCGCGCAGCCACTGCTCGAGCGCCAGGGGATCGAGATCGCCGGTGGCCGTTCGGGTGGCGGCCCGCAGGCGTTCGGCCTCGAGCACGGACAGCTGGACACGGGGGGTCCGGTGGGGCTCGGACATGTCAGTTCTCCCTCGGTTCGGAGTCGTCGTCGGACGTCTTCGGGGTCCGCAGACCGGGCGAGCCGGGCAGCCACGACACGCCGTCGCGACGCCGCAGCGGATCGAGCACGCTGCGGGCGTGACCGATCGCGTCCTCGCCGAAGCGCTCGTGGACGGCGTCGAGCGCGCGCTCGAGACGGGGCCGCTCGCGCTCGACCTCGCTGGCGAACAGATCGCCCTGCTGGGCCGAGACGCTGGCCAGGTCGGTGACCCCGATCCCGATCAAGCGCACGGGAACGGTGTCCCAACCCATGGACGCAAGCAGACGGCGGCCGGTCTCGTAGATGGTGGTGTCGGAATCGGTGGCCGACGGCAGGGAGCGGCGGCGCGTGAAGGTGTGTCAACCGCGGTCGCGGATCTTCAGCACGACGACCCTTCCGGCGAGCCCGCCGCGGCGCAGGCGCGCGCCGACCTTATCGCTGAGCCGCTGCAGGACCGGCTCGAGTTCCTCGGGGCCGGTGCGATCGACGGAGAAGGTGGTCTCGTGGCTGACGCTCTTGTGCGGGCGGTCGGGATCGACCCGCCCGGTCTCGCGGGCGTGGACCACGTCGTGAAGCATCGGTCCGGCCTTGCCGAAGCGGGCGGCGAGCTCGGAGCGCGGCGTGGCGACGACGTCGGCCACGGTGCGGATGCCGGCCGCGCGCAGGCGCTCGCGCATCTTCGGCCCGACCCCCCACAGCCTCTCGATGGGCAGGCCCGCCAGGAACTCCGGACCGGCGCCCGGCTCGACCACGGCCACGCCCCGGGGCTTGCGCAGGTCGCTGGCGATCTTGGCGATGCGCCGGGTCTCGCCCAGGCCGATCGAGCACCAAAGGCCGGTGCGACTCCGGATGCGGCGCCGCAGTTCGAGAGCGAAGCGGGACCAGTCCTCGTGACGGCGGCCGCGGATCTCGACGTCGGCCCCGTGCAGCCGCGCGCAGCCGCTGAGGTCGAGCGCCGCTTCGTCGAGCGACAGCGGCTCGACCGCCGGCGCGACCTCGCCCAGGATCCCCATGACCTCGCGGCTCTTCTCGGCGTAGCGCTCCATCCGCCCCGGGATCAGGACCAGTTCCGGACAGCGGCGCAGGGCCTCGGCCGTGGGCATGGCGCTGCGCACCCCGAAACGGCGCGCGGCGTAGGACGCGGCGGCGATGACGCCCCGGTTCTCGGAACGTCCACCCACCGCGATCGGCCGTCCGGCCAGTTCGGGCTGGTCGAGCACCTCGACCGACGCGTAGAATGCGTCCATGTCGACGTGGGCGAACCACTTGCGGCGCATGCTCTGCGGACCCCGGACTCGAGGAAGCCCCTGCTGGGCATCGGACGCGCGCCTCGCTCTCTCCCCAGCCGGGGCTCGCGAGACCACACATCTGTTTGGTGAACCGCAGTATGCGAAACAGGTGTTTGGGTGTCCAGAGGAAAATCGAAGAAATCCTCCCCGGTCGGACCCCGCGGGAGTGGAATCCATCCTCGACATCACGAATTAAGACTGGATATACGGGACGGCTTCGTCCATAGTGCACAGCACGGAGGGGGAGGAAGCGCTCGTGGCCGGGAAGAGTGCGGATTCTCCCTCCGACTCCTCTTCGGAACGGGCCGGGCGTCAGATCGCTCGGCCCGTTTCTCTTTGCTCCGCCACCTCGTAGACCGGGTCGCCCTCCTGCGGCTGCGTCCAGTTCGGATCCACACGCCGCTTCGCCTCGTCGCTCACCGGGACCAGCAGCGTGGTGGGCTCCCAGTGGAGCGCCTCGCCGGTCTCGCGGTCGACGACCGCGCCGGCCTCGAGCAGTCGTACCCGTTCGAGGAACGGACGTCCGCGCACGGCCCGGAGCGCCGCGTGGAAATGACGTCCGAACTCGCCGTCGACGAAGCCCGCCAGTCCCGCCGACTGCACGGCCAGCGCCACGTGCGAGGGAACGTAGGCCAGACCGTCGAGCTCGAGGTGTTCGCAGGCCAGGAGCAGTAGACTGGCCACGTCGCGCAACAGTCCCGTACCCGGGTGCTTCTGCCCCGACAAGCCCGGCCGGTGCGCCGGGAACTCCGAGCGCGGGTTCTGACTGAGCATCCACTCCACGAAGAGAACGCGCAGCCCGGGGACCATCTTCCGTTCGATCCGTCCCCGCAGCTCCATGAGGACCGGACGATCGGGGGTGGCCGCGACCAGGCGCAACGTGTCGCCCAGCGGATTGTCGAAGTCGGCCTCGAGCACGACGTGCTCGTAGCCCAGCGACCGCAACTTGCGCAGAAAGCCGACGCGCTCGAGGGCCAGTTCCACGCCGTGCACGGTGTAGCGCCCGAGCAGGCGCTTGGCTGCCATGGAGTTCGGCCCGGGCAGGTCGTCCTCGGTCAGACCCCAGTCGTCGTCCTCGGCGGGTTCGGCCAGGAACATCGGCTCGCTGAGGTGTCGGGCCAGGCGACGGTAGTCGGTGATCGGCAGCGCCGCGGTGGTCGGAGGCTCCACGGCCCGACCGGTGGCGAGCCACGTGGCGAAGCGCGCGGTGTAGCGCCAGGCCTGGTGTCCGTAGCCGCCGGCCAGCAGGATCACCACGGGAAGGCGCGATCCGTGCGGGCGGATCGTTCGCATCACGCGCCGATCGCGCGCCAGCATCGCCGACGGGCTGATCTGCCAGTCCCCCAGACGATCGTCGTGCGCCGGATCGGCGCCGGCCAGGTAGAAGACGAAGTCCGGCCGGAAGTCGGCGACCACGCGCGGAACGATCTCGTCGATCGTGCGCAGGTAGAACTCGTCCTCGACACCGGTCCCGAGCTCCACGCTCGTCGACTCGACGGCCTCGACGTCGTCCAGGTGACGGTTGTGGATCGACAGCGTGTGCACGGACGGGTCGTCGGCGAAGATGCGGCGCGTGCCCTCGCCGTCGTGCAGATCGAGGTCGATCACGAGGATGCGTCCCTCGAACTGCCGGGCCCTCAGGTGCGCGATCGCCACCGCGATGTCGTGGAACAGGCAGAAACCCTGCCCGCGCTCGGGCAGCGCGTGGTGCAGTCCACCGCCGAGATTGAACAGCACACTCCGGTCGCGCAGGGCCAGTCGGGCGGCGAGCACGGTTCCGCCCACCATGGCCCGCTGGGCCAGCAGGAAGTCGTCGACCGCCGAACCCTCGACGGGGTGGCCGATGACCCGCGACAGACCGTCGGCCGACTCGAGGGAGCGCAGGTAGTCGGGATCGTGCACGCGCAGGAGCTTGCGCAGCGACACACGGCGGGTGCGGTGCAGGTCGCCCTGCCGCAGGATGCCCTCCTCGTCGAGGAGCGTGAGCACCCGCTGCCCGCGGTGACGGTCGACCACCGGTGAGTCGAGGTCCACGGCGTACCGGCGGCTGTACACCCACTCCGCGGGGGCACCGTGGCGTCGCGGGACGAACCGCAGGAGCCGTCGCCGCCACCGCCGTCCGTTCTGCCTCCAGCGGGTCACGTCCATGGATCTCCCTCCGCCCCGAGGCGATCAGAGCATTGACAATCGTCCCGACCGGGTTACTCTCCTCGTGACCGATTTGGACGGTTCGACTCCCGACGGCCGTCCGCCGCGGTCACGGTTCGATCCCGGCCCGCCCAGACCTCTCGTGCCCCGAGGTCGGGGCGGGCCGGATCTTCGTTTCAGGCCCCGGGGTCCTCCCGCAGACGATCCCGCAGCGCTGTCCGCCGCTGCTCGCGGGCGAGCACCGCCGCGCGGATCGTTTCTTCGCTCCCCACCACCGTGACCGACCGCCGCGCACGCGTCACCCCGGTGTAGAGCAGCGAACGCGTCAACAAAGGGTGACGATCCCGCGGCAGCACGAGCAACACGTGGTCGGCTTCCGATCCCTGGGCCTTGTGCACCGTCATGGCCCAGGCCGTCTCGTGCTCGGGCAGTCGGGCCACGGCCAGGCGCCGCACCGCCCCCTCGGAATCGCGTAGCAACAGCGACGGCGACCCGTCGTGGGCCGGGTCGGGTGCACACACCCCGATGTCGCCGTTCGACAGGCCCAGGGCCGGCACGTTGCGCCGGATCATCACCGGTCGGCCCCGGTACCAGGAGTCCGCGGTGTCCCAGGCGCCCTCGTCCCGCCGCCGCAGGCGGCGCTCGACGCGCGCGTTCAACCCCTCCACGCCCCAGGGCCCGCGGCGCAGCGCGGTGAGCAGGCGCACCCCCGACTCCACCCGACGCAGGCGTTGCAGATCGTCGCCGTGGTCCGGACCCGGCACGTGCCGCAGCCAGTCGTCGAGCACGGGGTCGAGGTCGTCGGCGGTCTCTCCCGGTTCCACGCGCCGGACCTCGTCGAACGCGCCGGTGTCGAGCACCTCGAGCACATGGTCGGGCTCGCCGGCGCGCAACGCTTCGGCCAGCTGCGCGATCGCCGGTTGGGCGTCGAAGCGATGGTTCACCCGGAGTTCGACCGTGGCATCGGCGAAGACGTCGACCTCGGCCGAGGTCTCGATCTCCGATTCGAAGAAGGGGCGCGCGAAGGCCGCGAAGCCGGGCGAGCGCACGTCGCCCCGCGTCGTCCGCGCCGCCACGAGATCGGCGAGCACCGCGCCGGCGTCGACGCTGGCCAGCTGATCGGGGTCTCCCAGCAGGATCAATCGCGCTCGCGGTGGCAGGGCGTCGACGAGCGCGCGGGCCAGACCGAGGTCGAGCATCGAGGCCTCGTCGACCACGACCACGTCGTGCGGTAGCGGGTGCCGGGCGTCGTGACCGAAGGATCCATCGTGCGGGCGCGCCCGCAACAGGCGGTGCACCGTCGCCACCGAGAGGTCCAGCGCCGCCCGCACGCGATCGCTCACGGGAAGCCCCGCGCGCTGCTCGTCGAACGACTCGCCCAGCCGCGCCGCCGCCTTGCCCGTGGGTGCGGCCACGGCCACGCGCAACGACGGTTCGGCCGACAGCAACAGGGCGAGCACACGGATCACGGTGGTGGTCTTGCCCGTCCCCGGCCCGCCGGTGACCACCGTCAGACGCGATCGCAGGGCGGCCGCCGCGGCCAGGGCCGGACCCGTCGGCTCGCGCAACGTGAACAGGCGGCCGAAGGTCTCCACGCGATCGGGCGTGGGCGGGGTGTCGTCGACGTCGGCGGCGAGCGCACGCAGGCGTCGGGCGAGTTCGATCTCGGCGCGATCGTCGCGGTACAGCGCGAGGCTGCCGTCGCCGCGCCGGACCAGCGGAGTTGGTTGCGATCCGTCGCCGACCCAGGGCGACGCCACGAGCGCATCCTCCCACGCGGTCGCGTCGGGCAGCAGCACACCGCCCAGATCGGGATGCTCGCGCACCCGCGACCAGTCGTCGGGATGGATCGCGCCGTGTCCACCGCTCCTCTGGACCACCAGCAACGCACAGAGTGCGGCGAGCTTGGCGGCGCGCTGCGGGCCGATCGGATCGACGTTCGCACGCCAGGCGGTGTGCGCGAAGGCGCGCGCCATGGGATCGAGGTCGTCGTCCTGCAGCCAGGGCACACCTTCGATCATCGCGCACCCCCTTCCACCACCGCCACGGCGAAGCAGGCGTCGACGGCTTCGATCAGGGCCCGATCGGGCCGCCACCGCACCCAGCCCCGGTCGGGGCGTCCGCACAGTCCGCGCAGGAACACGTAGGCGCCCCCGGCGCAGTGACGATCGTAGTCGTAGTCGCGGAGGCGCACGCGCAAGTGGCGGTGCAGCGCGACCTGGTACAGCAGCAACTGCAGATGATAGGCGTGCTCGATCATCGCGCGGTGCACGGCGTCGGGATGGTAGTCGTCGACGTCGTCGCCGAGGTGGTTGCTCTTCCAGTCGATCAGGAACCACCGGCCTTCGTGTTCGAAGACGAGGTCGACGATGCCACCGAACAGTCCGCCCTCTTGCCGACCCGGCTGCGCCAGCAGTTCGTCGACGAGACCTTCGGCGACGTTCCGCGGCGCGTGGTCGCGCAGGGCGGCGGCGAGGCGCCGCAGATCGAGGCGTTCCACCGGCAGGCGGAAGTTCCACTCGTTCGCGCGGTGGGCCGCGTCGATCCGCGCGAGTTCGAAGTCCTCGTCGGGTACGCGTTCGCGGCCCACGCGGGCGACCAGCTCCACGGCTTCGCGCACGGGGTCGATGTCGGCCGCGTGCGCGCCCGCACGCAGCATGTCGTGGTTCTCGAGGATCCGGCGCACCCGTTCGCGGTGCTCGCGATCGGCCGGATCGGCGGCGAAGTCGCTGTGCTCGAGGATCTCGTGCAGGCAGTCGCCGGCGCGCGGGCCACGGGCGAAGGCGAAGATGCCCTCGGGCACCGACGCACTCACGGCGGAGGTGTCTTCGACCGCGGGATCGTCGTGTTCGGCGAGGGCCACCTCGGGCGGGATGCGGGGATCGACGTCGCGGGTGAGGCGCGTGAAGCTCGACACGTACCAGGGCGCGAGACGACCACGGACTTCGGAGGGAAGTTCGCGCGTTCGCAGCTCGCCGCCGTCTCCGCCATCGTCCTTCGTCGGTTCGGGCTCGACCCCGACACGCTCGGACGTGTTCAGACCACGCAACTCGTCGAGACGGGCCTCCCAGGCGGGCCCGGGCTCCAGCGCGTCGAGACCACGAACCACCCATGCCGACGTCGACTCGCCCTCGGCGCGGGCCGGGCGGTGCAGCAACCAGTGCAGCGGTGAGAAGCAGCGTTCGTCCTTCTTCGACCCGGGTACCCGATCGGTGTCGACGACCACGCAACGGCGTTCCGCCCGCGTCATGGCCACGTAGAGCAGACGCAGTTCCTCGGACAGCGCTTCGACCACGGCGCGGCGGCGGACCTCTTCGTCGGCGTCGGCGGTGCGCCAGTCCACGGTCACCCGGGTCCGGTCGAGCGGATCGTGTCGGACCCACGGCGCTTGCGCCTTCCCGTCCTCCCACGCGAAGGGCACGAACACCAGGGGGTACTGCAGACCCTTGCTGGCGTGCGCGGTGACGATCTTCACCGCCCGCTCGTCGCGCTCGAGGCGCAGGCGTGTGTGGTCGCGCTCGTCGGCGTCACGCTCGGCCCACAGCGCCGCCACCGTGCCCTCGGGCCGAAGACCGCGTTCGGTCTCGACACCGTGGATCCATTCCATGGCGTGGCGCAGATCGGTCACGTCGCGCTCGCCGTCGGCTTCGGCCAACCAACGGACTTCGACCTCGCGGTCGCCCACGATCGCCGACAGCACGTCGAACACGCCGCGGCGATACCAGCGATCGCGCAGCGCCTCGAGTGAAGCGACGGTGTCGGCCATGGCGCGCTCGTCGTGTTCCAGCGCGGTGAGGGAAGAGAGCGGAGCCCCCCACAGCCGGGTGGCCAGCGCGGCGCGCACGCGCCGGGTGTCGGTTGGATCGAGGATCGCCTCGAGCACCGCCCCCATCTCGGCGACGACGTCGGTCGTGCGCACGTCGCCCGAACCGCGCACGATCGCGTCGATGCCCGCCTCGCGGAAGGCCTCCTGCACCAGGCGGCTCTGGGTGTGCGTGCGTGTGAGCACCGCCACGTGTCCGGGATGCGCCTCGTCGCCGTCGATCCGCACTCCCGATCGCAGGAAGTGCCGCGTGTGGTCGACCACCTCGGCGCACACGGCCTGCTGGTAGTGCGCCTTCGTCGTTCCGCCGTGCTCCCGGACGCGGCCCTCGTCGATCCGGATCCATTCGAACGCCGGCCGACCGTCGGCGATGGTCAGATCCTCGGCGCTCTTCTCGGCGTGCACGGGATCCGACCGCAGGTCGTCGAGCGCGAAGGCGCCGTCGGCGGTGAAGAGCGTGTTGACGGTCTCGACGACGTCGGGATGGCTGCGGTGGTTGCCGGGCAACGACGTGGTCGCCCGCGCGGCGTCGCGCGCGCGAAGGTAGGCGAAGACGTCGGCGCCACGGAATCCGTAGATGGCCTGCTTGGGATCGCCCACCAGGATCAGCGGCGCGTCGGCGAAGAGGGTCTCGAAGATCGTCCACTGCCGGGTGTCGGTGTCCTGGAACTCGTCGACCAGTGCGGCGTCGATCGAGCCGCGGATGCGGCTGCGCAGCGCGTCGCCGGTGTCGGGGTCGAGCAATCTGTCGTGCACCTCGCCGATCATGTCGTCGAAGTCGCGCAGGTTCGCCGCCTGCTTGCTCGCCGCGAAGCGCCGGGCCGCCGATTCGAGCAGTGCCCGCCGCAGCACCTCGAAGCCACGCTCGAGCGCGGACTCCAGGGGTGCGAGCCGGTCGAGGACGACGTTCCACTCCTCGTTCCCGGCCGGCTTCTTGCCGATGGTCTTCTCGATCGCGCCGGGCAGCAGGCCCATGAGAGCCGACCACGTGGTCTCGTCGTTGGCGAGGGCGCCCTCGGGCACGATCCGGCGGAACTCCTCGAAGCGAGCGCGGTGTCGCTCGGCCAGGCCCGTCTCCACCGTGTCCACCGCCGCGCGCAACGACTCGGAGAACTGGGGATCGTCGAGCAGACCGGCCAGGATGCCCCGCACCTCGCGGTCGGCGTCGTCGAGCGAACTCGCGACGGCGGGCAGGAACGTCGCGCCCTCGTACTGCAGCCAGGTCTTCAGGTCGCGGTACAGGTCACGACCCCTCCCCTGCCGGCGCGAGGGATAGCTCCTCTCCGCCAACCACGCCGCACGCCACGGCGGACCGGCCTGGACCAGCGCACGCCAGGCATCGGCCACGGCCACCTGCCGGAGGAAGTCGCTGTCCTGCGTCTCGTCGGTCTCGAAGACAAGTCCCGCCTCGAAGGCACTGTCCTGCAGCACACGCCCGCAGAAGCCATGGATGGTGCTCACCCGCGCTTCGTCGAAGTCGCGCAGGGCGCGCAGCACTCGATCGCGGGCGCGCGCGCGGTCGTCGCACCGCGCCACCAGCGATCGCACGAAGTCGTCGTCGACCTCGCATCCCTTCAACGCCTTCCGTGTGTCCTGCAGGCGGGCGCGCAGGCGTTCGCGCAGTTCGTGCGTGGCGGCCGTGGTGAACG
>CAZQHE010000120.1:0-13310 GCA_964593155.1 uncultured bacterium | reverse complement strand
CAGCGAGCTTCTGGCCGAGAAGCTCGAGGCGGCCCTGTCGCGTCGGCTCGGCCCCGAATGGGGACCTCCGGTTCAGGTCCGCGAGGCCCAGCTCGAGAGCTACCGGGAGCTGCGCGGTATCGTCGCCGCCGACACGACCGAGACCGTCGATCGGGTCGAGGCGGCTTTCGAACTCGGCGAGCTGGTGCTCTTCGGTTTCGAGCGACCGGTCGACGCACTGCCGTGGTACGAACGGGCGCTAGAACTCGGGCCCGACACCGAGTTCGGTCCGCGCTCGGCCTACGCCATCGGGTACATCCGTTCCGAGCACCTCGACGACGCCGAGGGCGCCGAGCGGATGTACGCACGCCTGCGCGAGGACTACCCCGAGTCGCCGCAGGCTCGGAGCCTGGCCGGCGAGGAGTTCCTCGAGCCCAAGGAGCGGACGCGCGAGGAACTCGAGGCCCTGGTCGCGGCGCGCATGCGGCAGATCGGTGCCGGAGGAACCGGCACCGGACCCGGTGGCGTGACCACCGACGACCCGCGTTTCGCTCCCACGCGTTCGTTGCAGTACGGCGGTCCCGGCGCCTTCACCCCCCGCGAGCAAGGCGGATGATGGCACGCACCCTCGCCCGTTGTCCGGTCGTCGCGCGACGCGAGGTCGCGCGCGACACGGTCATCGTGAGTTTCGAAGTCGACCTCGACGAACCCGTCACGGCCGGCCAGTTCGCCATGGTCCACACCGGTGACGACGACGCCTACGTCCTGCCGCGGCCGTACAGCATCCTCGACGTGGTCGACGATCGCATGGACCTGCTGGTCAAGGTCGCCGGCCGCGGTTCGAAGGAGCTGGCCGAGATCCCCGAGGGGGCGACCGTGCGGATCTTCGGCCCGCTGGGCCACGGCTTCGACCTCGCCGACTTCGAGGCCCGGCCGTCGGTCCTCGTGGCCGGCGGCGTCGGTGTCGTGCCACTCTATCGGCTCGCGCGCGATCTCAAGCGCCGCGGCGGACCGGCGCCGCGACCGCTGTTCGGGGCCCGCACGCCCGAGGATCTCCCCCTGGATCTGCTGGGCGAAGAGCCCGCCGGCCCGTGGCAGCTCTGGGTGGAGGAGGGTCCCCGTGAGGGCCAGCGTCTGGGACTGGTCACCCTGGGCCTCGAGGAAGCCCTCGACGCCGCTCCGGACGCGGTGGTCGCCACGTGCGGACCCACGCCGATGATGCACGCCGTGGCCCGGATCTGCCGCGACCGCGGCGTTCCACTGCGCGTGTGCCTGGAGGAGCAGATGGGCTGCGGGGCCGGTGTCTGCCGGGCCTGTGTGATCGAGGACGCCGACGAGCCGCGCATGCGCACCGTCTGCAAGGAAGGCCCGGTCTTCGACGTGGAGCGGATCCGCTTCCTGCCCGAGGACCAGGTCGATCGCCCCGAGCCCGGAGCCTGTTCGGCATGAGTGTCGACCTGCGCGTCACCACCGGACCGGTCACGTGGCAGAACCCCGTCTTCACCGCCTCGGGCACGTGGGGCTACGGGATCGAGTACTTCGACCTGTGCGATCCGTCGGAACTCGGCGGGATCGTCACCAAGACCATCACCGTCGAGCCGCGGCCGGGCAATCCGCAGCCACGCGTGTGCGAACTGCGCCACGGCATGCTCAACTCCATCGGCCTGGAGAACGTGGGGCTGGCCGCCTTCCTGGCCGAGAAGCTGCCCGTGCTGCGCGCGCACCGCGTGCCGACGGTGGTGTCGCTGGCCGCGCGCGACGAGGCCGAGTTCACCACCATGATCGAACAGCTCGCCCACCACGACGGGTGGAGTGCGGTGGAGCTGAACCTGAGCTGTCCGAACGTCGCGCGCGGAGGACTGGACTTCGGGCGCGAACCCGCGCGGGTCGAGCGGATCACGGCCGATGCGCGCCGCGCGCTGCCCGCCGACCGTGCGCTGTGGGTGAAGCTCACGCCGAACGTGACGTCGATCGGCGACCTGGCCGTGGCCGCCGAACACGGCGGTGCCGACGCGATCAGCTGCATCAACACGCTGGTCGGCATGGAGATCGATCTCCAGCGGCGCGAACCGGTGTTCCCGCGGGGAACCGCCGGCTACAGCGGGCCGGCCATTCTTCCGATCGCGCTGGCGCGGGTGTGGGAGGTGGCCCACGCAGTGGCCGTTCCCATCGTCGGGATCGGCGGGATCTCCTCGCTCGACGACGTGCTGCGCTTCTTCGTGGCCGGCGCGACCGCCGTGCAGGTGGGGACCTCGCTCTTCGCGCGGCCCGATCTGGCCAACGTCTTCGAACGGCGATTGGCCGAGCGTCTCGCGGAGATGGACGTCGAGCGGCCGGCGGACCTGCGGTCGAGCCGCCTGCCGCAACCGCGGGCGGTCAGCTGAGGTCGCTCTCCTCGTCGATCTCGTCGTCCTCGATCTCCCACTCGGCGTCGTAGGCGGGCAGGCTCCCGGCGATGGTGCAGGGCTCGTCGTCGGACTCGTCCTCGAAGGTCCCGCCGAGCACGTCCTCGGCTCCGCGGGCCATGAGCAGTGCCGCGGCCTCCATTCCCGACGCACAGGGGTCGTCCGGTGCCGAGACGTGCTCCTCGCGCAGGACGTGCTCGCCGTCGGGCGAGGCCACCACGGCGTGGACCACCAGACGGTCGCTGCTCAACCGGGCCACCGCCCCGATCGGCATCTCCCAAGGTCCGCCCAGCGCCTCGAGCAGCGAACACTCGGCCGCGTACTCCGCGGCGGTCGTCTCGTCGTGCATCGACTGCAGGCGGGAGGCGGTGAGCTGGTCGTCGCCACGCCCGAGGCACAGCAGCACGCCGGCCCCGGCGGCGGGGACCAGCATCTCGGGCGGGAAGATCTCGCTGACCTGCTCGTGCAGACCCAGCTGTTCGATCGCCGCGCCCGGGGCCACCAGGGCGTCGACCTGTGCGTCGATCAGGGACGTGAGCCAGTCGCCGGCGTCGCCGCGGATCAGTTCGGTGGCCAGTTCGGGACGGTACTCCATGACCTGGGCGCGTGCCCGCAGGTGGACCACGCCCACGCAGGCATCGTCCTCGAGCAGGTCGAGGGTCTCGCCGTGCGGACTGACCAGCACCTCGTAGGGGTTGCCCCGCTCGAGCACGGCCAGGATCCGCAGGTCCTCGGGCACGTCGCCCCGCAGGTCGAAGCCACGGTGGATCACCGCGTCGATCGAGCCCTCGCGCAGGCGGCGGTGCAGACGACGGATCTCGGAGCGGTTCTCGGCGATGTGGTCGTCGTGCAGCGTCGCGTCGGCCGTCTCGTCCTCGCCGATGATCTCGAGATGGATCGGAAAGCGCGACTTCCGCTCGGCCAGGGACCGGGCGAGCGATTCCGCCTGCGTGCGGGCCAGCCCGCGGGGGGGCACGCCCAGGATCAGCGGCCGGTCGTCGGGGTCTCGTGGGTGCATGGGCGGCGGAGGAGGTCCGATCAGGCAGCGCGGTTCTGCGGCGCCGGGACGACACCGCGCGGGGTGTCGCTCTCGGGCCGCTCCCGGCGCGGGTCGTCGAGCCGGACGGTCACCCGCAGGGGGAGCACGACGCGCGCCAACGGGAGCGTGGCGAGCACCACGACCCCACCGACGGGAAGCAGTGGCGCGCCCCAGGCGATCGCGAGTCCGGCGCCGACGCCGACCGCCCCGAGCGACCACAGGATCGCGGCAGACGCGCGGATCGACAAGCCCGACGCCACCAGACGGTGGTGGACGTGATCGCGATCGGCCCGGAAGGGGCTCACGCGGCTGCGGAGCCGGCGCACGACGGCCAGCAGGGTGTCGACGAGCGGAACCCAGGCGCAGAGGACCACGGCCAGCAGCGTTCGCAGCGACGGATCCTGTCCGACGAGGATGGCGCCGACCGAGGCGACCAGGTAGCCGAACATCATGCTGCCGCTGTCGCCCAGGTAGATCTTGGCCGGGTGGCGGTTGCTGCGCAGGAAACCGACCGCGGCACCCGCGAAGGATCCGGCGATCGCCGCGGTGCCCAGGTCGCCGGCCCGTAGCGCGAGCACCACCAGGCCGAGCCCGCCCAGCGTGACCAGTCCGGGCGCCAGTCCGTCGATGCCGTCGACCAGGTTCACGGCGTTGGTGGTGGTCACCATCCAGACACCGAGCGCGATCACCGCGGCCGCGGCCGGCAGGGTGGTCCAGGCCACGATCCCCGACAGACCGAGGACCGCCTGGCTCGACACGAGCACCGACACGGCGGCGATCTGCACGAGCAGCTTCTCGATCGGACGGCAGCCGCGCAGATCGTCGATCAGGCCCACGCCGGTCACGAGCAGGGTGCCGGGGACGACGGTCAGCAGGACCGGCTCGAGGCGTCCCCCGATGCCCTCGAAGGCCGCCTGGATGCTCCACAGACCGATTCCCGTGGCGGCCAGCACGGCCACGCCACCGGCATGGGTGCGGGACGCTCCGCGCTCCTTGTGGGCCGCGCCCGCGGGACGATCCCGCCAGCGCAGCCGCACCGCCACCCGACGGACGGCCGGTGTGATCAGCAGCGCGCTGAGACAGGCCACGCTGAACGCGAAGACCGTGGTCGAGATGGGCAAGGCTGGACCGTCCTGGCTCCGCGCGCGAGGCGAGCTTCGACCGAGCGAAGCCCGGAGGTGGCGGCAGACCGGGTGTCGGCCGCGCGATGACGATCGGAAATGTGTACGCGTGCGGGCGCCGCCGGTCAAGTCCGCATCAGGCCCCGCGCCCGTCGCGGAAGGGCATCGACGGCCGTCCGAGGTTCACCAGGGCCAGCACGACGACCGCGATCAGGGCCACGACGATGGTCACGGCGAGACCGCGACCCTGCGGGTCCCACACCAGCAGCGCAGCGGCCGCCAGCCCGCTCGAGACCAGGGCCCGTACGTGCGAGCCCGCCCGGTCTCGCCACGGAAGAGACCCCACCGCGCGCCGCACCTCGAGGAACCCACCCACGGTGAGCAGCAGCAGCGCGACGAAAGTGCTCGCCACGGCCCCGATCGCCCCGAACAGCGGGATCAGGACGAGGTTGGCGACCAGGTTCACGCCCGCCGTCCATCCCATGAGCCGCGCGTAGGCCTGCTGGGAGTCGGCGGCCACGAGCACGGGGAAGATCGCCGTGCCCAGCCCGCGCAGGGCCAGCAGCGGGACCATCCACACGAGCAGACGTCCGGCCTCGGCGAACTCCATCCCGTAGAGTCCGCGCAGGAGTTCGGGCCCGAGCACGGCCATGAGCGCCGCCCCGCAGCACACGTAGACCATCGACAGGCGCAGGCCCTCGGCGAGCACCTCGCCGACCGGCTCCTCGGCTCCCGGCCGCAGGGCACGGACGAAGGCCGGCCGGAGCGACCAGGTGAGCGCAACCACCGGGAACATGGCCGCGTCGATCACGTTGCGGGCCACCGCGAACTGCCCCACCACGGCCTCGGTGTCGAAGGCGCCGAGCATCAGTCGGTCGGTGTGGGCGTAGATCAGGAAGCTGGCCGAGGAGAAGGCCAGCGGCAGGGCCAGGTCCCAGGTGCGGCGCAGCGTGCGCACCCCGGCCGCGGTCTGTGCGCGCGTGGCGTGGACCAGGCGTGCGAGCACGGCCGCCGACGGCAGGGCCTGCGACAGGGCGTGGCCCGCCAGGAACCACTCGACGCCGACGCCGAACCAGCGGACGAGTCCCAGCGCGGCCAGGCGCAGCGCGAGCGCGACCACGCGCAACCACATCTGCGGGCGGAAGGCCCGCAGGCCGACCTGAACCTCGCCGGCGAACTCGAACAGACTGGCCCCGACGATCACCGCGCCGGCCAGGGCGAAGGCCGCGGTCGTCTCGTCGGTTCCGGTCAGGCCGCGGGCGATCCACGGCGAGGCCACGACGGCGACCAGCGCCGTGCCCAGGGTCAACGGCAGGCGCAGCGCGAGTCCGGCCCGGATCCACGGTCCGGGCGCCTCGTCGTTCTCGCTCACCAGCCGCGAGGTCGCGCTGTGCAGACCGAACTTGGCGACCACCAGCAGGAGGGTGGCCGCCGACATCACGAGCGAGTAGATCCCGAAGCCCGCGTCGCCCAGGTAGGGGGCGAGCAGGATCGACACGAGGAAGCTGCCGACCAGCGGCAGGGCCGCCGTGACCACGTTGGTCGCCAGGCCTCCGCGCGCCGCGCGGGTGTTCATCGGCCGAAGCTGTCGTAGGCGAAGCCCAGCGACTCCATGCGCTCGCGCGGGTAGACGTTGCGGCAGTCCACGAACACCGGCGCTTTCATCGCGTCGCGGATGCGTTCCATGTCGAGTTCACGGTACGGGTTCCACTCGGTCACCAGCAGCGCGGCGTCGGCGCCCTCGATGCACGCGTACGGACCGTCGGCGATCTCCAGATCGGGAACGTGCATGAGGAAGGTCTCGACCGCCTCGGGATCGCAGGCGACCACGTGTGCCCCCCGCTCGCGCAGGTCGGCGACGAGCTTGAGGCTGGGCGCCTCGCGCACGTCGTCGGTGTTCGGTTTGAAGGCCAGGCCGAGCAGGGCCACGCGCTTGCCCCGCAGCGATCCTGCCATGGCCTCGAGCTTCTCGATCGCCCGTGGGGCGCGTTCATCGTTCACGCCCATGGCGCCCTCGATCAGGCGCAGGGGCGTCTCGTTGGACCGACCCATCTGCACGATCGCCTTGGTGTCCTTGGGCAGGCAGCTGCCCCCGAAGCCCAGGCCTGCGTGCAGGAACTTCTTCCCGATGCGTCCGTCCAGGCCCATGGCCTTGGCCAGCACGTCGACCCGCGCGCCCAGCTTCTCGCACAGGTCGGCCATCTCGTTGATGTAGCTGATCTTCACCGCCAGGTAGGCGTTGCTGGCGTACTTGATCAGCTCGCTGGTCTCGAGATCGGTCGACACGATGGGCGTGTCGAGCAGGTAGAGCGGGCGGTACAGCGATTCCATGAGTTCGGCCGCGCGCTCGGTCTTCGTGCCGATGACCACCCGGTCGGGCCGCATGAAGTCCTCGATCGAGCTGCCCTCGCGCAGGAACTCGGGATTGCTTGCGACGTCGTACTCGACCCCGTCCTTCGCGGTGGCGTCGATGATCTGCGTCAGCTCGCGCGCGGTGCCCACGGGGACGGTGCTCTTGGTGCAGATCACCTTGTACTCGCCGGGCTCGAGCAGCCGGGCGACGTCCTCGCCGACCTTCATCACGTACTGCAGATCGGCCTCGCCGCTCTCCATGGGCGGGGTCTGCACGGCGATCATCACCACCTCGGCCGGGGCGACGCCGGTGGCGAGGTCGGTGGTGAAGTGCAGGCGGCCGTTGCCGTGGTTCTTCTCGACGAGGGTGTCGAGTCCGGGCTCGTAGAAGGGAATCTCCCCGCGCTCGAGCTGGGTGATACGGTCGGCGTTGATGTCCACGCACCAGACCTCGTGTCCGAAGTCGGCGAAGCACGCGCCGGACACCAGTCCGACGTATCCGGTTCCCACCATGCAGATCCTGGCCACGTTGCCTCCTCGCGCGCGGGCGCGTGTTACGTATCAGCGGGCAGTGGTGGGCGACGACGAGGAACCGTCGACCTGTTCGCGCCACCATTGCAGGAGTTCGTCGAGGGCCGCCTCGACGGGCGTCGAGGGTACCCATCCGATCATCGAACGCAAGCGCGATGGATCACCCACGAAGAGAGGGACGTCGCCCGGCCGCA
Organism: uncultured bacterium; assembly: GCA_964593155.1. GTDB lineage: Bacteria > Krumholzibacteriota > Krumholzibacteriia > JAJRXK01 > JAJRXK01 > JAJRXK01. The sequence goes on along the minus strand of CAZQHE010000120.1, from coordinate 5,689 downwards.
GGCGGGCCGGGTCGACCTTCCAGTCGACCGGCGCGCGGGCCGCACGGCACAGGTGGTCGAGCACCGACCGCAGGGCGGTCGCCTGGCCGCGGCACAGGTTCACCACGTCGTGGGGCCAGTCGACGGCCAGCAGATCGGCGTAGGCGCGGGTGACGTCGCCGACGTGGGACACGTCACGGCTCACGTCGAGGTTGCCGACGGCCAGCGTGCCGCCGCCGCCGCGCTCGAGCTCGGTGATCTGTCTCGCCCAGCTGCCGAAGACGAAGCGGTCGGACTGGCCCGGGCCGGTGTGGGTGAAGCTGCGGACGCTCAACACGTCGAGGCCGTGGGCCCGGCGGTACTGCTGGCACAACAGGGTCTGCGCGGCCTTGCTCACCGCGTAGGGGTTGCCCGGCCGCAGGGGCTGGTGCTCGGTCAACGGGAGCTCGTCGTCGCCGTTCGGGGCGCCGTATTCCTCGCAGCTTCCCACCGACAAGAGGCGTGGGCGCTCTCCGGCCGGGCGCGCCAGGATCGCCTCGAGCACGCCGAGCGTGCTCTCGACGTTGTTGCGCAGCGTCTCGCGCGGGATCCGGAAGCTCGCTCCGCCGCTGCTCTGTGCGGCGAGGTGTACGATCGCGTCGGGGCGGGTGTCGGCCAGGGCGCCGGCCACGACCCCGTCCTCGGCCAGGGGAATGCGCAGGGTACGGTCGTCGTCGTCCGGCCGCGCCGGTCCGTGTTCGACGGTCCACACCTCGAGTCCACGGGCGGACAGCTCGCGGGCGAGCGTCCGTCCGACGAAACCGTGACCGCCTGTGATCCAGACTCTTCGCACGGTGTCGGTCGCTACAGGGTCGAGGTCGCGCGCCGGGCCAGCCGGTCACGCCAGTAGTCGAGCAGGTCGCGCAGGGTCTGCTCGAAGGGAATGCGCGGTTCCCAGCCCGTGCGCTCGCGGAAGCGTTCGGCCGAGCCCAGCAGCACCGGCACGTCGCTCGGGCGCATGCGCTCGGGGTCTTCCTCGACGCTCACCTCCAGACGAGCCATGTCGAGCAGCAGGTCGAGCACCTCGCGGATCCGGTAGGCCTTGCCCTGGCAGATGTTGTAGCAACCGCCGGGCTCGCCCTTCTCGAGGGCCAGCACGTAGCCGCGCACCATGTCGCGCACGTCGGTGAAGTCGCGTTGGGCGTCGAGGTTGCCCACGCGGATCACCGCGTCCTGCAGGCCGGCCTCGATGCTCGCCACCTGGTGGGCGAAGTTGCTGCACACGAAGACGTGGCCGCGGCGCGGACCGGTGTGGTTGAAGCCGCGCGTGCGGACGGTGTCGATCCCGTAGCTCTGGTGGTACTGGTAGGCCAGGACGTCCTGGGTGACCTTGCTCACCGCGTAGGGCGAAAGCGGCCGCAGCGGGTTCTCTTCGCGGATCGGCAGCTCGTCGGCGTGGACCAGGCCGTACTCCTCGCTGCTGCAGGCGATCTGGATCCGTGGGTTCATTTTCAGCTGGCGGGCGGCCTCGAACAGATTGATCTGTCCGCGGACGTTCACGTCGAGCGTCTCGTTCGGGCTGGTCCAGCTCGTGGGCACGAAGGACTGCGCGGCGAGGTGGAAGACCCAGTCCGGCCGACTGATCTCGAGCGCCCGGCGCGTGGCCGCGGCGTCGGCGATGTCGCCCTCGATCAGGTGGACGCGGTCGAGCAGATGGTTCACGTTCTCCATCCGGCTGCGCCAGCGGTACAGGCCGTGGATCTCGCAGTCGCCCCGCTCGAGCAGGTGGTCGGCGAGGTGGCTCCCGACGAAGCCGGTGAAGCCGGTGATCAGAACGCGCACGGTGTTGCTCCTGGGATCGAAGGGGTCGCCGAGCGCGACCTCCGGATACGGACCCGTCGAGTCTAGGGCCCCGCAACTGTGGGGTCAACGCGGCCGGGCGGTTGTGCTAGCATGCGCCGCTCGCGCCGAACCCGAAATCGCTCCTGCGCCCTCACCCTGTCCCGGCACGGATTCCCTCCCATGGAGCCCATCACCTTCCTCTGGCTGGCCGGCGGGGTCGTCGGTACCTGGTTCGGCGCGGAGATGCTGGTGCGGGGTTCGGCCCGCATCGCCCTCACCCTCGGCATCCGGCCGATGGTGGTGGGGCTGACCGTCGTCGCCTTCGGCACGTCGAGCCCCGAGGCGGTGGTGAGTCTGGTGGCCGCGGCCAAGGACTCGGCGGGCATCGCCGTGGGCAACGTCTTCGGCAGCAACATCGCGAACGTGGGGCTGATCCTGGGAACGGTGTGCCTGCTGCACCCCGTGCGCGTGCTGTGGCACGAGATCCGTCTCGACACCCTGTTCATGGTCCTGGCCACCGTGGTCGCGGCCACCTTCGCCATGACCGGCCACCTCGACCGGCCGGCCGGCGTGATCATGCTGGGGATGCTGGCGGCGTCGCTGATGTACTACATCCGCGGCGGGCACGCGCCCGGCGGCGACCAGGCCCTCGAGGCCGAGATTCCCGACGTTCCGCGGCCGGGGCTGCTGTGGCCGATCGCCCAGTCGGTGATGGGTCTGCTGTTGCTGGTGGGTGGGGCCCATCTGCTCGTCGGCGCCGCCGAGGACGTCGCCCTGGCCTTCGGGATCTCCCAGGAGGTGATCGGCGCGACCATGGTGGCGGTCGGGACCTCCCTGCCCGAACTGGCGGCGAGCGTGGTGGCGGTGGTGCGCGGCCACCACGAGATCGGCATCGGCAACATCATCGGCAGCAACCAGATGAACCTGCTGTTCGTGCTCGGCGGGGTGTGCCTGTTCGGCGACGTCGAGGCTGCAGACCAGGTCCGGCGGGTGATCGTGCCGATCACGCTGGTCTTCACCTTCGCCCTGATTCCCATGATGCGGACGGGCGGGCGCGTCGGGCGCGGGGAGGGCGCCCTGTTGCTGGGCGGCTACGCGGCCTTCGCCGCGATCAGCTACTTCTGATCGGATCCGGTCCGTCTGCGGACGGTCAGAGCACGACCGAGGTCGGGTCGACCGCCGTCCGGTGGGCCGCGGCCGCGTCGGGCACGGCGAACAGTCGGATCAGCTCGGCCTGCTCCAGATCGATCAGAAAGGTCTCGACGTCGGCCGCCGCCTGGTCGGGTTCGACGTCGAAGAGGCGGACGAGTTCGTCGGCGAGGTCGCCCACGCTCCACTCGCCGTCGCAGCGGTCCCACAGGACGAGTCCGATCTCGTCGAGCGTGAACCGGCGCTGGTCGGCCAGTCGGACGAGGACGCCGCCCCCGTCGAGTGCCCGCCAGTGGACGTCGAAGGCGCGTACGGGCCGGAGATTGCGATCCACGGTGACTTCCTTCCCGAGAGGTGCACGGTGGAGGACTGCATGGGCGATGCCAGAACGGTGCGCGACGGTCCGCGTGCCCGTGTGGGCCCCTGCCGCTGCGACAACATCTTGATCATTCGCCGGAAGACCCGGGGACGCCCCCTGGTCGAATCGATCTGTCGTGCTAGTCTTCTACGGTTATCGAAACTGTGAGCCGTCACGGCGAACGTCGATCGCGGCGTCCGCCGGCGAGCACGGAAAGGGAGCAGCGTGGCGAACGCGGACTACGACGTGATCGTGATCGGGGCCGGACCCGGGGGCTACACCGGAGCGATCCGGGCGGCGCAGCTGGGCTTGAACACCGCCGTCGTCGAGATGGATTCTCGCCTGGGCGGCACCTGCCTGCTGCGCGGGTGCATTCCGGCCAAGGCCATGCTGCATTCGGCCGACCTGGTCAGCGAGATGGCCCACGCGAAGACCATGGGTCTGGACATCCCCGACTGGAAGCTCGACTTCGCCCAGGTGATGAAGAACAAGTCCCAGACGGTGGACAAGAACGCCAAGGGCGTCGAATACCTTTTCAAGAAGAACAAGATCACCACCGAGCGGGGCCGCGGGCGCCTCACCGGTCCGAAGACGGTCGAGGTCACCCAGGACGGCGAGACGCGTACGCTCACCGCGAAGAAGGGCGTGATCCTGGCCATGGGCAGCAAGCCCACCGAGATCGGTGCCTTCCCCGTCGACGGCAAGCGGATCATCACCAGCGACCACATCCTCGAGATCGGGAAGCTGCCGAAGAAGCTCGTGGTGCTCGGCGCGGGCGCCGTGGGCACCGAGTTCGCGTCGATCTTCGCCCGCTTCGGCGTGGAGACCGTGCTCGTGGAGATGCTGCCGCGGATCCTGCCGATCGAGGACGAGGACTGCAGCAAGGACCTCGAACGCGCGCTGAAGAAGGACGGCATCGAGATCCGCACCGGGACCAAGCTGGCCAAGGCCGAGGCGAAGGCCCGCAGCGTCGACCTGACCCTGGACAAGGACGGCGAGACCGAGACCCTGAAGGCCGACATGCTGCTGGTGGCCGTGGGGCGCTCGCCGCTGACCGCCGACTGCGGGCTCGAGGAGGTCGGCGTGCGGATGCACGAGCGCGGCTACGTGCTGACCGACGAGTACATGCGGACCAGCGTCGAGGGTGTGTACGCCATCGGCGACATCGTGCCGACGCCGGCCCTGGCCCACTGCGCCTCGGCCGAGTCGATCGTCGCCGCCGAGCACGTCGCCGGCCACGAGACCTTCCCGGTCAAGTACGAGACGGTCCCGAACGCGACGTACTGCCGTCCCGAGGTGGCCAGCGTGGGCAAGACCGAGGCCCAGGCGCGCGAGGAGGGCTACGACGTCGAGGTCGGCAAGTTCCCGTGGGCGGCCAGCGGCAAGGCCCGCATCCGCCAGGAGACCGCGGGCTTCGTCAAGATCGTCCGCGACAAGAAGTACGACGAGATCCTCGGGATCCACATCATCGGGCCGGCGGCCACCGACCTGATCAGCGAGGCCGCCGCGCTGCTGCACCTCGAGTGCACCAACGACGAGCTCTCGCGCATCGTCCACGCCCATCCCACGCTGGGAGAGGGCATGCTCGAGGCGAGTCACGCCGCGGCGGGTCACCCGATCGCGTTCTGATCGTCGAGCCGAACCCCGAAACCCGGTTTCCGGAACCCCGGTCTGCGCAGGAGGAACGATGGCAACCGAAGTGACGATGCCCCAGATGGGCGAGAGCATCGCCGAGGGCACGATCACCAAGTGGCTGAAGAAGGTCGGCGATCCCGTCGAGCGTGACGAGCCGCTGTTCGAGATCTCCACCGACAAGGTCGACGCCGAGATCCCGTCGCCCGCTTCGGGCACCCTGTCCGAGATCGTCGTCAACGAGGGCGAGACGGTCGAGGTGAAGACCGTCGTCGCCAAGATCGGCGAGGGCGACGAGGCCGGCGGTGGAGGCGGCGAGGCGCCGTCCGAGGCTCCCGCGAAGGAAGAGGAGTCGAAGGAGGAGGAGGCCCAGTCCGCGCAGGAGCCGGCCCAGGAGCCCGCGAAGGCCGAGGAGCCGGCGAAGAAGCCCGCTCCGTCCGAGCCCGCGCCCCAGCCCCAGGCCGCGGCGTCGACCGGCGGCAACGGTGGTCCGGCGGCCACCCGCGAGGAGCGCGTGCAGACCAAGAGCTCGCCCCTGGTGCGCAAGATCGCGGCCGAGCACGGCGTGGACATCACGCAGGTGCAGGGCAGCGGCGTGCACGGCAGGGTGACGAAGGACGACATCATGGCCTACATCGAGCGCGGTGGCACCGCGACCGAGCAGGCCCCGGCCGAACAGCCGGCTGCGCAGCCCGCAGCGCAGCCGCAGGCCCAGCCGCAGCCGGCCGCGCCGGCCGCGCAGCCGCAGCC
>CAZQHE010000119.1:0-13331 GCA_964593155.1 uncultured bacterium | reverse complement strand
CAGATCCGCGGCTTCGGCGAGTACGGCTTCCCCGAGAGCCACGCCGCGAGCTTCGCGTTGATCGGCTGGGCCACCGCGTGGCTCAAACGCCATCACCCGGCCACCTTCCTGTGCTCGCTGTTGAACGCCCAGCCCATGGGGTTCTACGCGCCGGCCACGTTGATCGAGGACGCCCAGCGCCACGGCGTGGCCGTCTTCCCCGTCGACGTCGGGCACAGCGACCTCGAGTGCACGCTCGAACGCTGCGCCGACAGCACCGAGGGCTTCGCCGTGCGCATGGGCCTGGAATGGGTCAAGGGACTGCGCACCGACCAGGCCGAGCGCATGCTCGCCGCGCGACGCCGTGAGACCTTCCGCTCGATCGAGGACGTCGCCCGGCGCACGGGACTCGAGCGCGCCGTGCTCGCGCGCCTGGCCGAGGCCGGCGCCTTCGGATCGCTCGACGGCCGGCGGCGGCAGGCCCTGTGGCAGGCCCGCGGCTTCGACCGCGAGAACGCCGATCGCTTCGCCCTGCAGGAGCGTGAGGACCGCGCCCGTCTACGCGACCTGGGCTGGTTCGACACGATCGAATGGGACTACCGCACCTCGCGCCACAGCACCCGCGGCCATCCGCTGGCTCCGTTGCGTCCGCAGTTACAACAGCAGGGCCTGCCCGACGCCCGCTCCGTGCGCACGACGGCCGACGGCCGGCGTGTGCGCTACGTGGGCCTGGTGATCGCGCGCCAGCGCCCGCACACCGCCAGCGGTACGGCCTTCATGACGCTCGAGGACGAGACGGGCTTCGTGAACCTGGTCCTGTGGCCCGACGTCTTCAACCGCCACGCGGTGCTGGTGCGCACGTCGAGCCTGATCGGCGTGACCGGCCGCGTGCAGAACCAGGACGGAGTGGTGCACGTGATCGTCGAAGGATTGTGGACACCACGGTTGGAGACCGAGATGCAGGCCCGCCCCTCCCGCGATTTCTACTGAGGGGTGACTGGCAACGCGCCCCCCTTCAACCCATCTTCACGGGCAGCCGACCCGAGACGACGCGTGGGCCGGTCCCGTTCCCGGAGAGGGATCCGGCCCTCGGGAGAGAGCGAACGCCCGTGCACCGACCCGCCACCAGATCCCTGATGTTCCTCGTGGTCGCCCTGGTGACCGCGTTCGGCCTTGCCATCGAGATCGACCAGGCCGTGCGCACCGACGTCCGGATCCGTCCCGCCGATCCTCCGGCCCCGGCGCCCGACGTCGAGGTGGCCGAGGGCCCACTGCCGCTGCGTATCGTCGACGCGGGCGGTGTCGGCATTCCCGCCGATCCGTCGGACTGGGGCGACGACTACTCCCACAACCCGCGCACCTTCCACGACCTGCTGCTCGACCGGGCCCCGTGGATCGACCGGGAGCAATGGGAACGCGTCGAGGCGGAGTGGTTCGACCACGTCGATCGCATGCGCGCCTACGGCAACAACGGGATCGTCGTGCCCCTGTTCCTCGAGCTGCTGACCTTCGACGCCGTGGGCGGCGGGTCCGAGGTGATCCCCGCCGGCTCCGCGGCACGGGATCGCGCCGAGACCCTGGCCCGGCACTTCGGCGAACTGATCACGACCACGCAGCAGCGCGGCATGCGGGTGTACCTGAAGACCGACATGCTCGCACTGAGCGAACCGCTGGAACGCTACCTGCGCACGCGCTTCGGCGGGTTGCCGACCGACGAGCCGGAGCTGTGGTCCGTGTACCGGGCCGGCTTCGAGGAGGCGCTCGACGACCTGGGGGTCGACGGCGTGATCGTGCGGATCGGCGAGGCCGGCCCGCTGTACAACAGCGCGCGCTGGCCGGTGTGGAGCGAGATGCACGTGCGCGACGGGCGCGAGGTGCGCGCCATGCTGCGGGGCCTGCTCCCCTCCTTCGAAGCTCGCGATCGCGAGCTGATCCTGCGCAGCTGGTCGGTGGGCGTGGGGGCACTGGGCGAGTTGCACACCGACCCGGCCGTGTACGACGCGGTTCTCGGTCCGATCGAATCCGAGCACCTGGTGGTCTCGACCAAGCTCGTGGGCGGTGACTACTACTCGTACTTCCCGCTGAACCGCACGCTGTTCGACGGTTCGCACCGACGGCTGGTCGAACTGCAGAGCCGCCGCGAGTACGAAGGCTTCGGTGCGTTCCCGAACCACCTGGGCCAGGAACACCAGCGCGCGCTGCGCACCTTCCTGGCCGCGAATCCGAGGATCGAGGGCATCTACCAGTGGACCCAGGAAGGAGGTCCGCTACGGGCAGGACCGCGTTCACTGTACGCCTTCGAAGGTTTCTGGCTGTGGATCGACGCGAACGTGGCCGTCACCTCGGCGCTGGCCGTCGATCCCGACCTCGACGTGCAGACGGTGACCCGGGAATGGGTACGCACTCACTTCGGGCACGACCCCCTCGTGGTCGACACGCTCGTCGGGCTGCTCCTGGGCTCGCACGACACGGTCCGATCGGGGCTCTACGTGCGGCCGTACGCCGAGAAGGCGGTGTGGTTCGCGGGAATCGAACTGCCGCCGATGATGTGGATCTTCGAGTGGGATCACGTCGGCGGATGGAATTCGGTGCTGAGCACCGTCTACGCACAGAGCCGCGATCGCTTCGACGAGGCGGTGACCGAGGGTCGTGCCGCTCTGGACGCGGTGCGCGAGCAGCGACGCGCCGTCGAGGCGCTCCGCGCACGGTCGGTCCCGGATCCCGGACTCCTCGACCGCGCGATCGATTCCCTGCGCTACCAGGAATCGCTGTTCGCGGCGCTGGCCCACTACCGGGAGGCCTTCCTGCAGTACTACCGCTGGCTCGACGATCGCGACCGTGACTCGCAGGCGGCCTGGTTGCGGGCACGGGAGAGCTTCGAGAGCGCGCGGGCTCGGCACGAGGCGCGCTGGGGCGGGAACCTCGACTTCCCGGCCTATGACTTCGCAGCGGCCGAACGCGGGCTGGCGATCGCCGAGCGCAACTCCGCGGTCACGTGGTTCGCCCGTCTGCTGCTGATACTGCTCGTCACCCTACTGATCGCCGGAACGCACCGGGTGCAACGACACACCGGGCCCTGGCCCGGACGCGGCGTGGCGCGGCTCCTGTTCCTGGGTGCCTTCGCGCCGTACCGGATCGGAGAGCTCCTCGCCGAGCGCGGCCCTCCGTACCGGGCGGTCACGCTGACCGTCCTCGCGTACTGCGGGGCATCGGTCCTGGCCTTCTCGGCCTTCTCCACCCCGCTGCTGTCGCTGGGAACGGTCGGTGCCATCGTGGTCTTCGCACTCGTACTGCGGACCGGGTGGAACGGACCGCGCCCGCGCGGCCGTCGCGACCGCTACGTTCCCGCGGCCTTCGCGCCCCTTCTGCTGAGTGCCGGCATCGTCCTGGTGGCCGTGTCGTGGACGGGACCGCTCGGATTCTGGCTCGGATTCTGGACCGAGGGGTGGGTCCGCGGTCTGTTCCTCACCGCGTGGATCGCGAGCCTGCTGTGGGCGGTCCACGGCCTCGCCGTGTCGGGCCGGCGGCTCGGGAGCGTGCGGGCCCCGGCGGCGCTCGGCGGCCTGATGGTCGCCGGCGGCGTCACGGCCGCGATCCTGGCCGCGGTGTGGCCGCACACGGCCAGCGTGCTGGGTGTGCTGGACCACGGACTGGTGGTCCTGCCCATGGGCGCCTCGATGCTCGCCGGCGTCACCGAGTACCTGGGCGTCGGAGAGGTCTGGGCCGGGGCTGCCTGGTGGACGGCGGTCGCGGCTCTGGTCATCGTCGGCGGAATCTTCGCCCGGGGGCTCCGAGAACCGCGACGCCGCACCACCGACTAGGCGCCCGAGAACCAGGACTCGACCTGATCGAGCGCCGCCTCGAGGCTGCACGCCACGGCGTCGGCCCCCCATGCGACGGGCAGGTCGGCGTCATGGGCGCACGCCGACCCGGCCACGAGGATCTGGACGTCCCCGCCGGCCTCGGCGCGCAGCGCGCGCACCGTCCGCTCGAGGGCCGAGAGCTGGATGGTGAGGGTCGCCGAGACGACCACCAGATCGGGCTCGAAGGCCACGCGCGCGCCCACCACGTCCTCGGCGGGTACGTCGGCCCCGAGATCGACGGCGTTCCAGCCCTGTTCCTCCAGCAGTGCCGACAGCGCCTGCCCGCCGACGTCGTGGGTGTCGCCCTCGACCGCGGCGGTCATCACGGTGAGACCCCGCGGCGGTGAGACGTTGGCCGCGTGGGACAGAGCAGCGATCGCACGCTTGGTGGTCGAGGTCACCAGGTGCTCCTCGGCGATGTCGCTGTCGCCGAGGTGCCAGAGGCGCCCGATCTCGCGCTGGGCGGGCACGAGCACGTCGAGGATGCAGCTCCGCAGCGGGAGTCGATCGTCGCGCTGAGCCTGCAACAGCTCGTCGACCGCCCGGCGGCATCGGCCCTCGAGCACCGACAACAGGTAGAGCATGGCCCGGCGTCCGTGGGGCGATTCGGGGTCGACCTCGCGCTCGTCGATCTCGATGGGCCGGTCGAAGTCGGCGACGGCCTGGTCGACCGTCTCCAGGACGCCCTGCCGACCGTGGGGCGGCAGTTCCTCGGCCAGGACCTCACGCAGGCACTGCAGCGCGTCGCGCAGCTGCGACTCGGCCACACCCCGTGCCTGATGGGCCCGGCGCGACCAGCGGACACGTTCCACGAAGAGGTTCGGACGGCCATGGGCCACGGCCGTCTGCAGTTCGAGCATGCGCTGGACGAGGTGGGCCCGCCACGAGGCACGGGCCTCGTCACCGTCCACCCTCAGGTCGGGGCGGCGCTCCAGGAGTGCCGTGGTCGCCAGTGCTGCGTAGCCTCGGGCCCCGCTCTCGAGAACCTGGGCCGAGAATCGTTCGGACTGCGCCATGTCGTCCCCTCCTGACGCGAGGCGCCCGGCGGGCCGGCGTCGGTTCGGAAGCCGAAGACCAGCTTCCCGAGCCTTCGGCCCGGTGTCAACCACTGGTGAATTCGACCTCGGGATCCGAAGTGATGCAGCCCGCCGTTGCGATTCTGCGATGTGCAACGACTCCGGGTTGCGTCAGCCGTGGGTTCCGACCGGCTCGCGGTCCTCGGGATCGGGCTCCGCCGCCGCCTCGTCGGATGGCTCCGCTTCGTCCTGGTGCTTGCCGTAACGTGCGTCGAGCGCCGCGGCCATGCGGTTCACGTCGTCGGCAACGTCCTCGAGCGCGTCGCCGGGCCGGAAGCGCAGCCGCGGCGAGAAGTCGCCCCTGGCGATCTGCTGCAGGGCTGCCCGCAACCGTGGGATCGGACCCACGATCGAGTTCGAGAAGAACAGGCCCATGACGTAGGTGACCAGGGCCACCACGGCCGAGATGCCCAGCATGGATGGCAGGAGCGCGTTCCAGAGGTTCATCTCGGTGAAGTTGGCGAGCGTGCCCGCGTCCTGCGCGATCTCGTCGACACGCATCTGCAGGATCCCCTGATAGAGGATCCCCACGTTGAACTGGAAGATCACCAGCAGAATGGCGAATTGCACCTGGTAGCGCCGGTTCACCACGAAGCGACGACGCGGGCGATGGGTCTTCGAGCTCCGATGCTCGCTCATGGAATCCGTCTCCGGTGGATGCGTCCTCCCGATTCCGACGCCGGGCGTGGCGGCCGTGTCGAGGACGGACGACGTCGCGGGCGTTCGAGCAAGCTCTCTGCCATTCGCCGATCCCGACGACGATGCGCCGGACCACACACCACGATGCACCGCACACGGAAACGGGCGGCCCCGACCGGGACCGCCCGCACTCCACACGGAGTCGTCGACCGCGATCAGGCTTCGTCGAGCCGGCGGCGCAGGCCGTCGAGCTCGTCGCGCAGACCCTGCGGAAGCTTGTCCCCGAACTTGGCGAAGTGTTCCTCGATCAGCGGCAGCTCCTGCTTCCAGCCCTCGACGTCGACCTCGAGCAGTTCCTCGAGCTTCGAACGGTCCAGATCGAGGCCGTCGGTGTTCAGGGCATCGGCACTTGGCAGCCGGCCGATCGGGGTGTCGACCGCCTCGGCCTTCTCGTCACAGCGTCCGAACACCCATTCGAGCACGCGGCTGTTCTCACCGAAGCCCGGCCAGATGAACCGGCCCTGGTCGTCCTTGCGGAACCAGTTCACGTAGAAGATGCGCGGCATCTTCGCGCCCTCGCGACTGCCGACCTTCAACCAGTGGGCGAAGTAGTCGCCCATGTGGTAGCCGCAGAAGGGCAGCATGGCCATGGGGTCGCGGCGCAGCTGGCCGATCTTTCCGGCAGCGGCGGCGGTCTTCTCGCTGGCCATGATCGAGCCGAGGAAGGTGCCGTGCTGCCAGTCGAAGGCCTCGGTGACCAGGGGCACGGTCGAGGCACGGCGACCACCGAAGAGGATGGCGCTGATGGGCACGCCCTTCGGATCCTCCCACTCGTCGGCGATCACCGGGCACTGCCGCGCCGGCGCGGTGAAGCGCGCGTTCGGATGCGCGGCGGTGCGATCGCTCTCGGGAGTCCACGGACGACGGATCCAGTCGGTGAGCTCGGCCGGCTGCTCGTCGGTCATGCCCTCCCACCAGATGTCGTGGTCCTTCGTAAGCGCCACGTTGGTGAAGACGCAGTTGCCGTGCAGCGTCTTCATGGCGTTCAGGTTGCTCTTCTCGCTCGTTCCCGGGGCCACGCCGAAGAAGCCCGCCTCGGGGTTGATGGCGTAGAGCTGACCGTCGTCGCCGAACTTCATCCAGGCGATGTCGTCGCCGACGGTCTCGGCCTTCCAGCCGGGAACCGTGGGCACGAGCATGGCCAGGTTCGTCTTGCCGCAGGCGCTGGGGAAGGCACCGGCCACGTACTTCACCTTTCCCTCGGGACTGGTGAGCTTGAGGATCAGCATGTGCTCGGCCAGCCAGCCCTCGTCGCGAGCCTGCACCGAGGCGATGCGCAGCGCGTGGCACTTCTTGCCCAGCAGCGCGTTGCCGCCGTAGCCACTGCCGTAGCTCCAGATCTCGCGCGTCTCGGGGTAGTGCGTGATGTACTTGTTCTCGCCGTCGCAGGGCCAGGGCTGGTCGGGCTTCTTCGGCTCGTCGAGCGGATAGCCCACCGAGTGCACACCGCGCACGAAGTCGTCGCTCTCGCCGAGCACGTCGAGCACCTGCGTGCCGACGCGGGTCATGATGTGCATGTTCGCGACCACGTAGGGTGAGTCGGTGACCATGACCCCGATCTTGGCGATGGGCGAACCCACCGGGCCCATCGAGTAGGGGATCACGTACATCTCGCGACCGACCATGCTGCCGTCGTAGTGACCGCGCAGGATCTCCTTCATCTCGGCCGGCGACTTCCAGTTGTTGGTGGGGCCGGCGTCGCTCTCGTCCTCGGAGCAGATGAAGGTACGGTCCTCGACCCGGGCGACGTCGGCCGGATCGCTGCGCACGTACAGACTGTTGGGACGCTTCTCCGGGCTCAACCACATGGCCGTTCCCGCGTCGACCATGGCCTGGGCCATCTGCTGGTACTCTTCCGGGCTGCCGTCGCACCACCGCACGGAATCGGGACGGAGCATGGCCCTCAGTTCCTCGATCCAGTCCAGGAGCTTCTGATTCGTGGTGGCCGCCGGCGCGGTCTGCGTGTCCGCCATGGGTTCTTCCCCTCGAGGTCGCAGGGTGTCCGGCGCTCGTGGTTTGGCGCCGATTCGGCAACGCTATCAACACCTTGCACGTTTGGCAAAGCAGCGCCCCCACGATGGACGAACGCGCCCGACGACTCTACCCTGCTGCTATTCCGTTTCCGTGAGGCCCGTCGATCATGCGCTTTTCGCTCGCCCTGCTGGGCGCCCTGGTCCTGCTCGTGTCCGCCTGTGAACGTCCCGAGCCCGGACCGGCGGCCAAACCCGTCCACCAGTCGCGGGCGAAGGTCCAGTTCGACGAGGCGGCGCTCACCGCGGCACTGGACACACTCGCCGCGTGGCACGACTCGGTCGGAACGGGTTGGTCCGCCCCACCGGGACCGGAGCGGACCGAGGTCGAAGCGACCTTCGAGGACCTGCCGTTCACGGTGAACGACGAACTGGCGCTCCTGTGGGAGCGCTGGGGCACTCCACCGGTCGAGCGTCCGCTGGTCCTCGACTATCTGTTCCTGTCGGCCGACCGGGCCCGGGCACGCTACGACGCGCTGCGCGCCGACGCATCGGTCCCGTGGCGACCGAACTGGATCCCGCTGCTCGCCGCCGGCGAGCGCTGGCTGCTGGTGGAGAGTTCGCGCAGTGGCGCCCCGGCCGGTCCGGTGGTCTCCTACCGCATCGGAGAACCTCCCGTGGTCACCTTCACCAATCTCACGCAGCTCGCGCGGACCGTGGCGGACGTTCTCGACACCGCCCATTGGACCGGCGACCGCATGGTCGTCGACGAGACGGCCCTGCGCCGCGCCCACGCCGAGCACAACGCCGACCTCACCCTGCCCGACCAGGTTCTCGGGAGCCGATGAACGACGCCTTCGAAGCCATCCACGAGATCCCGGCCGGCCGGGAGTGCACCCGTGACGAGGCCGAAGGGGTCCTGGACCGGCTCGAACACGCCGCCGGGATCGATCCGAGCCGACCCGAGCTGGACACCGCCCTCGACCGCACGGCGCACCCACGCTTCCTCGAGGTCCTCGGCGAGGCCGATCGGTACCGGTGGAGCCGGTGGGCCCTGACCGCGATCCGCGGCCGCGACCACCGCCTGGACGACCTGCTGCGATGGCGCGCCGAGGAACAGCCCGAGCACCCTCTCTTCCTCGAGCGCCACGATCTCGACACGGGGGGCTGGAGCTACGCGGCCGTGCGCCGGCACGTGCGCGCTCTGGCCGCGGCGCTGTGGCGTGTCGAGACCCCGGCTCGTCGTCCCCCGCGGGTCGTGCTGTGGACCGCCAACGGGATCGAGGGAGCCTGCGCCGACCTGGCGTGTCTGACCGGCGATCTCTTCTCGATCCCGCTCGGCGTGCACCTGGCGAACGAGGAGCTCGGCTGGATCTGCGACCGCCTGCAGGTCGACGTCCTGCTCACCGACACCGACGAGCGCGTCCGGCGCGCGCAGCAGGTCCGGCGCGACGCGCGGAGACCCTTCGAGATCTTCGCGCTGGAACCGGGCGCGTCGGTCGAGCGCGGCGACGTCCAGCTGCTGGCCGAGAAGGCGGCCGACCTCGGGTCCGACGACGTCGACGGTATCCTCGCGCGTCGGCCTCGCTTCGCCCGGGACGAGCCCTGCACGGCGATGTTCACCTCGGGGAGCACGGGTCGACCCAAGGGCGTCCTGTTCACGCCGCACCATCTCGTCGCCAAGCGCTACTGCCGGGGCGCGGCCCTGCCCTCGGTCGGCCGCGACGAGACCCTGCTCTGCTACCTGCCTCTGTTCCACACCTTCGGCCGCTATCTCGAGATGCTCGGCACCGTCTACTGGCGGGGAACCTACGTCTTCGCCGGTAATCCCTCGGTCGAGGCGCTGCTCGCGGCACTGCCCCGCGTGCGCCCGACGGGCTTCGTGTCGATCCCGCAGCGCTGGCAGCAGGTTCGCGACACCTACGAGCGACGCGTCGAGGCGGGCGAGGTCGAGTGGCTGGCCGAGGTCGTGGGCGATCGCCTGCGATGGGGACTGAGCGCGGCCGGACACCTCGATCCGCGCACGTTCCGTTTCTTCCAGCGCCACGGGGTGGACCTGTGCAGCGGCTTCGGCATGACCGAGGCCACCGGCGGCATCACCATGAGTCCGCCGGGCGACTACGTGGACGAAACGGTCGGCCGTCCGCTGCCCGGAGTCGAGGTCCGGCTCGACGAACGTGGCGAGATGCTGATCCGTGGCGCCTACGTGGCGCAGTACCTGGTCGAGGACGGCCACGACCTCGAGCGCGAGCCCCTCGAGCGGACCGACGACGGCGGGGAGTGGCTGCGCACCGGCGACGTCTTCCGCGAACTCGAACGCGGGCACCTGCAGATCGTCGACCGGGTGAAGGACATCTACAAGAACAGCCGCGGACAGACCGTGGCCCCGCGCCGCGTCGAAGACCAGTTCGCCGACGTCGCCGGGATCCACCGGGTCTTCCTCGTGGGTGACCACCGTCCGTGGAACACTCTGCTCGTCGTTCCCGACCTCGACGATCCCGTCCTGCGCGACGCCCCCGACGAACACAGCCGGCACGAATACTTCGGCCACGTCATCGCCGCCGCGAACCGGCGGCTGGCCCCCTTCGAGCGCGTGGTCACCTACGCCCCGCTCGACCGCGACTTCTCGGAGGCCCGGGGCGAACTGACCCCGAAGGGCAGCTTCCGCCGCAAGACCATCACCGAGAACTTCGCCGACACGATCGAGCACCTGTACCGCGAGCCCTACGTGGAACGACGCGTGGCGGACCTGCGGATCCGGCTACCGCAGTGGCTGGTGCGCGATCTCGGCGGTCTCGACGACGACGTCGTCGCCTCCGAAGAGGCACTGGTCGACCGCCGCCGTGGCGTGGTCCTCACCGTTCGCCCGCAGGACGACGGCCGGGTCCGGATCGGCGATCTGGCCTACCGGCTGCGCGGAGACCTCGTCGACCTCGGACGGATGTCGCGTCAACCGGATCTGTGGCTCGGCAACCCGAACCTGCTGGAGTTCGTGCCGGGCAAGGACGGCTGGGACGTTCCTCTCGAGGGGTTCGAGGACGAGGTGGCCCTGCCCGCCGACCATCGTCCCGTGAACGGCTTCCGTCCCCAGCCCTCGTCGGCCGAGGTCGACGACCTGCTGGCCACCGGCAACGAACTCGCCCAGACCGTGCTGTTCGCGACCACCTCCGACGCCGTGGCCGCCCTGGAACGGCTGGCTCCGCTGCTCGGCCGCAGTGACCTGCGTCTCGACCACGCCCTGCGGCAGCGCCTGACCTCGCTCGCCACGCACGACGACGAGACGCTCCGCTGCGAGGCCTACCGCGTGCTGCTGCTCGACGAACCCACCGCGCGCTACAACGAGGCCTTCGGCCCCTTCATCGCGTCGGGCCGGACCTTCCTGAATCACGCCACGATCCGGCGCATCGCCGCCGAACGCTTCGGCTCGCGACGCCTCGAGGCCCTGCGCCAACGCCTGGCCACCTACCGCGAGAGCGGCGACTGGCCCGCCGACGAGGGGATCCGCAAGCAGTTCCTCGACGTGCTGCGGCTGCTCACCGACTTCGCCCGTCACGACGACGAGTACTACCATCCCGTCCGCTGCGAACTGGCGAGCTGGGCGGTGCTCGACGCCGATCCGGCCCTGGCCAGCCGCGCGAGCACGATGCTCGACGAGCTGGTGCACGACTACGAGTCGCGGTTGAACGAACGCTTCGCCGATCGCCCGGCGCTCACCGGCGACGAGGTCGTCTTCGACGACGACATCGATCCGGCGGCCCGTCGACGTCAGTGGGAACTGGTGTCGTCGCCCAGCTTCCTCGTGCAGTCGATCCAGCTGGCCTTCAACGAGCCGGCCTTCGATCCCGCCGACATCGCGCCGAGCGGTCTGTGGATCGGAATCGCCGGACCGCGCGACGGAGCCGGGGGCTACTATCGGTGGAGCGTGCGCACGAAGAGCGGTCGCCACTACCAGCTGCTGGTGGTGACCCGCCGCGATCTTGCGGTGGCCCACGTGCTCGAGACGAACTATCGGATGCTGGCCATCGGCGGTCATCCCTTCGGCGAACGTGTGCTCGCACGCTTCGGGTGCTCGCGGCCCGAACTCGGGGCCATGTCCCTGGAATACGTCGACGACCCGACCGTCGAGGACCAGATCCGTCGTGCCGTCGGCGCGGCCCGCTCGGGAGGCGAGCGGCCGCGTCGACTGGACTGGCAACGCGTCTACGTGCGCGGCATGGGCGCGGTGATCGCCACCTGGAACAGGAGTGGCCGCGGCCTCGTGCCCGGCGTGGCGCGTCCGAACAACGTGGTCGTCCCGGTGAACGACTTCCGCGAGGGAGCACGCGTGCTGTCGCTGGCCGGCTGGTCGGCAGCAGAGACGCCCGAGGAACTCCTGCGCTCCCTGTGGACGGGCTTCTTCCCGCGCGTGATCGCGCAGTATCCCGAGTGCGAGGCGTGGATCGAACCGGAATGGATGGTCGAAGCCCTGGTCGAGACCCTCGGACCCGACGACGCACGGACGATGATCGAGCGAGCGAATCGCGGTGACCTGCCGGCCGATCTGGAGGCGACGCTCGACGAGGCGTCGGCGCGCGGAACGATCGAGCACCACGTGCCCCTGGCCGCCCGGCTGGCCGTGGCCCGCTACGAGCGCTGGGCCACGATCAATCCCGCCGCCACCATCGACGCCCGGGTCGACCAGATCGAGGCGCTGGTCCGACTCTACCATCTGGAACGGCACGGTGAGCGCACCCGTGCCCACCTGTTCCGTCACACCTGCTTCGCGCACCTCACCGGCCACGCCGCCGAGACCTTCGACGCCCTGCTCGAGGCCCTGCGCATCCGGCCCGAGGCCTCGATCACCCGCCGCGTGGAGCTGTCCGAACTGCTGTCGCTGCTCGACGACGACCAGCGGCGAGCCGTCAGTCGCATGGTCTTCCCCACGCGCCGCGACCAGGGACCCGTCGACGTGCTGAAGTTCGGCGAACCCGGCCACGAGCGCGTGACGGTGCGCACCAGGATCCGCGACCGCGAGGGCCGCACCTACGACGTCCGCGAACCGATGGGCGCCGAAGAGGTGGGGCAGGTCTACCGGCTGTTCTACCGCGAACACTTCGCGCGTGCCGCGAGCGAGGCCGATCGTTTCCTGTTGTGCCTCGACACGGACGAGCGCGTGGTCGCCGCGCTGATCTACCGCGAGGAGAGCCCGGAAGTGGCCCATGTCGACGGCCTGGTCGTGCGCTCCGCCCTGCAGGGGCGCGGGCTCGCCAGTGCTCTGCTCGACGATTTCTGCGTGCGGGCGGCCGGACACGGCCACGGCGTGGTGAAGACCTCGTTCGTGCTGCGGGAATTCTGTGAGAAGCGCGGATTCAGGGCCGATCGCCGTTGGGGCGGCCTGGTACGCTTCGTGGACGCCTGAGCCGGCCGATCGGGATCCCGCGCCTTCGGCGACGATCACGCTTCCGCGATCGCACCACACAGAAGCGCAGTTGCCCGATTCGCTGGCGAGCCCTTTGCTGAGTTGCGTCGATGGGATGTTCCATCCGCGCCCCCCGGTCCGAAGAGTCTGGAGCCCCGTTTCATGCGCACGAACGGCCTGCCCGCCCGCCCCATCCGATTCGCGTCGGCCCCCTCGGCCGACGACGGAGCATCTGCGCACGACTCGCAGATCATCGAACTGCACGACTGGAATCCGTCGGCCACGGCCTCGGCGCGCCTGCAGCCGGACGAGCCGGTCCCGGCCGACGCCCCCGACCACCTGGTGT
>CAZQHE010000118.1:0-13693 GCA_964593155.1 uncultured bacterium | reverse complement strand
TCTCACCCCGCGTCGAGGCCGCCGAGGGGGGGTCGCGCTTCGAGGCCTCCCTGCCCGAGGTCCGCGGCTGGCTCCGCCGCTGGCTGCCCGACCACACGCTCGTCCTGGCCGACGGAACACCCCCCTCGGGTCTGGCCGAACTCTTCGGGTCGTGGGACGTGCTCGACGTCGGAGCGCTTCTCGGACGCATCCCCGTCGAAGGGGAGTCGGTCGACGCGGAATCGCCCGTCGCGCCGCATCCGCTGTGGAGTGGACTGCACGGACATCCGGTGTACCGGCCACTGGCCGACCGCGCCCGCGAGCTGGTGCCGCGGCTGCGGTCGTGGGTGCGGGCGTGTCCGGCGTTCACCGAATCCTGGGGCCGCGAGGCCCTCGTCCAGCTCGCCGATCATGGTCTGGCCCTGTGCGGCGTGCTGCGCGAAGCGATCGAGCGCCTCGACGAGTCGCGCCCGGAAGCAGACCGGAGGCTGCAGACGGTCGATCTGGTCGTTCCGCTGCGCTGGCCGCGGCTCGAGACGCGGGACTGGCCACGGCCACCCGCCGCCGCGCCCGGACCCTCGCGGCGGGACGTCGACCGCTCCCGCCGCGGGACGATCTGGCACGACCGGCCCGCGACGGCCGAAGAGCTGGTCGACGTCGCCACGACGAGCGAACGCGCCGAAGTGCTCACGGCGACCCGCGCTCGTGCCCGTGACCTGGCCGGCCGCAGCGCGGCGCGCATCGATCCGCGGCGGGTGAGCGTGGCCCCGCGGCGCGTGCACTGTCCCGAAGCATGGCTGCAGCGACTCGACGATACGATCCGGACGGCGGTGGGAGTGGCCGACCGGCAGCTCGAGGTGCTCGCTCTGTGGCGTGCCCTCGCCGAGACCCCGAACGGTGATCCCGATCTCCTCGACGACGGTGACGGAGCCGCGGGGATCTGCGGGGGCGCCTGCCGTTTGACGGCGCGTGGCGGCTGCTGGCCGGCACAGGTCGAGGGTCGACGGGAGGCGTCGTGGGTGTGGGTGGTCCCGGTCGACGAGGCGCGGCTCACGCTCGAGGCCCCTTCCGACGTCCTGGTCGACGATCCGCGCACCTGGACGGCGGGCGTCGAAGATACCGAGGCGGCGTCCCGCCTCGCGTTCACCGTGGAGAGGGCGCGCGCGGCCGAACGGTCCTGGGTGTGGGTCGTCGCCGGCGTGCTCGATCCGGCGCTGCGGACCCAGTGGAATCGCGCGGTCCCGGTGGCCCTGCACCAGGTGACCACCGAAGGCGGGGAGAGTGCCGAGGTGGTCATGGCACCGCCGGGCTACCGGCCCGGTGACCCCGTCCTCGGGGAGTGGCCCGAACGCGTGCTCGAGCGGCGAGTCGCCGCGTGGAGGGGTGACGCGCGCGCTCCCGACGCCTGGTGGTCGGCCGACGACGGCCCGTCCGACGAAGGAATCGCGGTCGAGGGGGCCGGGACCGAGCGCTCGTACCGCGTGGTGGTGACCGCGCGGCTCGCGGGGGCGCCGGTCGACGATCCCTTGTTGTTGCTGTTGCGGGCGACGGCGGGACTCGGGCACACCGCCGAGAGCTGGGTCTGTCTGGACCCCCGCCTCGCCCACGTGCTCGGCCACGAGGGCGGGTGGTTTTCCGGCGAGTCCGCTCGGCGCGGCGCCGTTCGGGGCGAACGCACCGAGGCCATCGAGGCCAGCGTGGCGAGCGGCCGCGCGTTGGTGACCGCGCGGGGTGCCCAGGCGGGCGCGGGGTGGTCGACCCCTCTCGACGCCGAGCGATTGCGGGCCGCCGCGGCGGTCCGCGACGAAAGCACCGACTTCGACGCCGAGGCCCTGGCCCGCACCACGCGGGACTGGTCGCGCGGGCGCCGTCTCGTCGTCGGCGGCGCCACCGACCGTCAGCGGGAACGGTTGGTGCGGCTGGTCCGCGAGCTCGCCGAGCGAACCGGCGACGGGGGGCCGCTCGGCGTGCGGTGCGTGGTCGTCGTGGGAATCCCGGGCGAGGTCGACCCCGACGCGAAGGCTGCGGTGGTCCGGCCGGGCGAGGTCGATCGGCTGGGCGCGATCATGCTCGAGGCCGAGCGCGGTCGACTGTCGCGGGTCGATCTGCATCCCCTGCTGCTGCTCGAGGAAGCCGTTCGTGCCTGGGCGCGGCGTGTCTCGGGCGTGGCGTGGATCTTCCTGCACGGCGAGGAGGTCCTGGAGACCCTGGACGGAATCGAAGGGGCCGCCTCGGAGGCGGCGGCCATGCGACCGTGGCGCGATCTGCTCGAGCGATCGGGGGCGGGGGCGATGGTGTTCGTCGACGCCGTCGCGTCGACCGCCCGCGGAGCTCCCGACCGCTGGGCCGCCGCCCTCGACGCGCGGATCGCGGTGGTGGACACCGGACGCGACGCGTTCCCGCGCTGGCGGCTCGAGGTCGAGGTGATCGACGCGCCCTCGGTGGAATGCGCGGGCTGCGGCGCGCCGACACCGAGCGACTCCGGGGTGATCGCCTGCCCGGCGTGCGGCCGGATCCGTGTCGGCGATCCGGCCTCGGAGCGGCGTCAGCTGCGCGCGCTGGAACAGGCCCTGGTGCAGAGGCTGGGGCAGCCGACCGAGGAACCGTGGTGGGCGATCGGAGCCGACGCCGATCTCGTGCAGAGGCTGCGGGCACGGCTGGGATTCGAGAGCTTCACCGAGGAGCAGGCGCCGCTGCTGGCCGGCGTCGGAACGGACGTGCACGGTCCCGACGTGGTCCACGTCGATGCCCTGCGTCGCCGCCGGGATCCGCCGTCGCGCCTCCTGTGGATCGATCGTCCGCGCTCGGTGGCGGAGCTCGAGGCGGTCCTGCTGCGGCTGGGCGCCATGGAAGCTCCCACGCCCCGCGTCCGGATCCTGGTCCCACCCGTGGGTGGTCGTTGGAGCGCCGACCCGCGGTTGGCCGGCCGTTGGCGGTGGACCGCAACGCGGACCGAGGTCGAGTTCCGGTTGCGGGGATCGGGGACGACCCGCCCACGACGGACGCCGACGGTCGGACTGCGGCCCGAACCCGAGGCGCCCTTCGAGCGTTCCGGGCCGCCGGCCCGGCGGAGCGCGGTTCTGGGCGGTGGAGCCCACGAGCCCCGGCCCGATCCGGCGTCGCTGCTCGACGCGCTCGACGCGGCCGGACCGGCCTTCGGCGCGGTGACGGCCTCACCGATCGACGAGGCGGCCCTGGACCCCGACGTGGCGACCGAGGAACTCCACGGTCTGCTGGACTGGGCACTGCGCGCGGGGGTGATCGAGCGCGTCGACGCCGAGGGCGCCGAGGCCGTGGTGGCCCCGGCCTTCGAGCGCGCTCTCCGCCGACGGTGCGTCGACACCGGGACGGCGCTGGCCGACGACGTGACCGAGGCCATGGCCGCGGACGACTCGGCCGTCCCGAAGGCGCCGGAGCCCGGCGCAGTGCGGTCCTCGGTGGTCGGGGGCGCGGGCGAGGTCCGTCTGGCCGAGGACGTCCGTCGCGCGGCTGCGAGCACCGAGCGGGTCCTGGTCGTCGTGCCGCACCGCGACGCACGGCTTCGCTGGGAGCCACTCGCGAGCGAAGGAGCCGACGTCGTCGACGTCGAGGAGCTCGCGCTGGCCTTCCTCGACGCGAGCACCGACCGCGACGACGAGGACGCGCCCCGTCGTCTGTTGCCGGTGGCGGGGGCGGCCGAGGGCGAGGAGGTACGTCTTCGTCTCATGCGCGACGCCTCGCGACGGTACGTGCGCGCCACGGGCGGCGTGCCCGCGATCGAGGCCCAGGACCTGCGACGGGTGGTGCACGGAGAGGCCGGGGCGATCTCTCCGGGCTCGGCGGCCGACGTCGACCTGGATCTGCTGGCCCGTTGCGCGGCCGCGGCGCGCGCCGAGGCGGGATGGATGACCCCCGCCGAACTGCGTGCCGCCACCGTGCGGGCCGTCGACCGCGAAGCCGGGCTCGTCGAGCGTTGGCGACGACGTTATCGGTGGGCGGCCATCGACGCGGCCCACGACGTCCCGCCCGACCTGCTGGAATTCGTGCGCGCACTCTTCCCGTCGCCGCGGCGCTGGGAGCTCTTCGATCCGCTGCTCCTGCCCACCGACACCAGCGTCGCGGTCAGTGCCGACAGCACCGTGAGCTCGACCCTGCCGCGCGAGTGGGTGGGGGCCATCGAGACGCTGCGACGCTCCGAACCCGCACTGCCGGGCCGTCTGCGTACGACGCAGCGCGGACGGGGGACGGGCACCGTCGAGCGCGTCAGGGTCCTCACGCTGCAGGCGGCGGCGGACTGGGTGATCGAGCAGGTGCCGGCCGACCGCACGCCCGATCGCACGGCGGTGGTCGTCGGCCACGGGGACGACCGGGCGGAACTGCGGGCCGCACTCGAGCGGGCGGGTCTCGACGTGGTCGAGGACCGCACCGCTGCCAGCTGGTTGGCGAGTGGTCCGCGCCATCTGCTCGCAGCGTTGCACCTGCTCGTCCGCGGACCCGACGCGGGAGCGCTCGACGTGCTCGCGCGGTTGGATCCGGTGTTGCGCGGCGGCGAGCGCGAGGCTCGCCTGCAGCGCTGGGTCGGCGCGTCGTCCGACGTCTCGGACCTCGACGGGCGAGAGCTGCGGCTGGCGCGCCTGCACCGGGCACGGGAAGGCGTGCAGGCGGCGGATCGGCTCCTCGAGGCGGCGGCCGCCGTGCTGGAAACCGGTGTGCTGGATCCACTCCTCGACACCGACGCTGCATCCGGTCGACTGCGCGACTGGTTGGTCGATCACGGTCGTCGCACGGTCGACGAGGTCGTGGCGCGTCTCGACCCGGCACTGGTGGTCGACCCCGTGGCGCGGGGAGGCGTGGTGCACCTGCTCGCGCCGGACGATCTCAGTGGTCCCGACCACGATCACGTGATCGCCATCGGCACCGGCTACGAGCCCCCGGCCCGTCTCGTCCGCGTGCTGCTCCGCGCCCGCGCCCGCGTCAGCTTCCTGTACTCCGAGCGGGATCCCCTGGCCTGATCGTTCGCGCCTCCGGGTGGGAAGGGTCGTGCCGGCGACGGTGCAGGGCCTTCCGGGTGGAGGGCGGTGCCGCGTCGGAATCCGCGTCGACGGACCCACCTGGACCATCCGGATCCCTCGCGGGGAACTGGCACGCCTCGTGCGGAGGTGGCTGCGGGCGTCCGCGCAGGCCCGTTCGGGGGCCGTTGACCGTGCGAACGCCGATGCCGCCTTTCGGGAGACCCGCAATCCGCACGATTGCGATCGGGATTCGGGACCGAGCCCAGATCGCACGAAGGAGCAAGGAAACCATGAAGAGCTTGCGCACGATCTCGCTGCTGGCCGTGGTCGCGACCGTCCTGATCGCGTCCGCCGCCCAGGCCGTGCCCACCGGCACCCTCGCCGTCTACATCGGCGACGAGAACCACGAGGCCGCCACCATCAAGCCGAACACCCCGACGCCCCTGAACATCTACGTCGAGAACATCGACGACACCATCTACGCCGTCGACTACAAGATCGGTCTGCCGCCCGATCTGCTGGTCGTGTCGAACACCTACTATCCCGGCGCCCTGGACTTCGGCACGAGCACGAACGGCGCGGCCATCGGCCTCGGCGAGTGCATCTCGAGCTTCCAGTGGACCATGAATCACGACCCGCTGTGGGTCCACACGATCACCGTGTACTCGCTCGGCTACTTCGACGCCACCGAGATCACCGTCGGTCCCTACGAGGGCTACGAAACCCCTGCGCCCGGGCCCACGTACTCGGACTGCAATGGCAACCTGAGGTTGCTGCAGAGCCAGAACGCGACGATCGCCGTGACCAGTGTCTCGAACGACGAGAACAGCTGGGGTGCCGTCAAGTCGCTCTACTAGTCGACCCATCGCCGTCCGCGCGATCGAGAGGGCCCGGCCGTTCGGTCGGGCCTTCGTCGTGGCCCCGGGGACGAACGTCCGCAACCCCGCCGGCCCCGCACGCGTCTTGTGGTTGTGCACCGCGGTGATCGGGGTGACGATGCGCGCGGCCCGGCAGAGGCCGTCCGTGGCCCCACGAGTGCGGTGACGAGAGGCGGAAACTTGGACGTCGATGTCTTCCCGGACGCTCTTCCCGGAGCAGATCGCTACGGCGAGACAGCCCGGCGCGCGGCGACGCACGTCGGACTCCCCGAGCGGGTGCACCGGCTCACCCTGGCCCTCGACGCACCGGAGTTCGAGGGTTCCGGATACTGGCAGACCGACGTCGATCGCGACGGCGCGGTGCACGCGACGCTGTACGGATCCACGTCGGACGTGCTGCGTCTGGACACGCGTGTCCTCGGGCTCGATCTGGCCCGCCTCGACGTCGAGGCGCTGGTGGCGACACCGGGCGTGCGCTTCGAGCCGCTGTTGCTCGACCGCTGGCTGCACCGGAATCTGCTGCAGCTCACCGATCTGTTGGAGGGGCGGGTGCGACCGGCCGAGGTCGCGCGTCACCAGGCTGCCGCGCTGCAGGCCTGTTGGGACGTCTGGACCGACGGCCGGCTGCGCCAGTGGCAGAAGCCCGGAATGAGCCAGGCGGAACGCCGGCGCGTGTTCTACCGGATCTTCACGCGCAGCAGTCCGCTGCTGCCCCGGCACTGGCAGGTGTTCCACGATCTTTGGGAAGGACACCTCCGGGGGCACGAAGGGCTGGTCGCCGCCGTCGAGCGCCTGCCGACGGCGATCTCGCTCGGTCCCAGATCGAGCGTGTCGTCGTAGGATCCATCGCCCCCCGCCGTCCCCCTTCGTCCCGTGAATCCGAGACCACGTCCCTTCGCCGTGCTGCTCGTCCTGCTCTGCACAGTCGTGCCGGGGGGCGCGCGTGCCGGTGCGTGGCTGCAACCGGTGGGTGGCGCCTACGTCAAGACCAGCTGGCTGTACCTCGACGCCGACCGGCGCCACGACTGCCGCGGTGACGAGGGGCCGGCGGCGTCCTTCGACGGAAGCTTCCGCGAGCACCAGGCCTTCGTCTACGGGGAGTTCGGCCTGCACCACCGGGTGACGGGGTTGGTGTCCATGGCGTTCAAGGACGCCCGGATCACCGACGCCGTCGTTCCGGAATTCGGGACGAGGTCCACGGGGGATCTGCGTCTGGGCGCGCGCTGGGGGCTGGCGACGGGTCCGGTTCCGGTGTCACTGGAGACCGTCGTCTCGATTCCGACCTATCCCGAGAGCGACCTGAGCGACCCCGTGGGGGAGCGGGAGCAGTTCCTCCCCGCGGGCACCGGGCGCATGGAGGTCGAGACGTGGCTCCAGGCCGGGGCCTCGTCGTATCCCCTGCCCCTGTACGCGAATCTCGCCCTGGGCCGGCGCGACCGCGGGGGCGTGTTCGGGGACCAGTGGCTCGCTGCGGCGGAGGTCGGAGCCACCTTCGACCGCGTGTTCCTGAAGTCCGACCTGAGGGCGGTGCTCGCCGACGGCGATCTCTGCGCGGGCAAGGCGGCGGTGGGCGCGGTCACGGTGCACGAGCAGAGTCTGCACTGGAGTCCCGAGGCCTCGTGGCGGCTCGCCGGCGACCTGTGGGTGGGGGCCGGGGCCTCGTTCCTGCTGGCCGGCCGGAACACCCTCGACGGCACGCAGTGGAGCCTCTCGGTGGCCTGGCAGCGGCGTCCCGACGCCGGTGGCTGATCGGTGCGGAGCTGCGGTTGACACCGGCCGAACCGCGAACGTATCGTACCGGGGTTTGCGGAGAGGGCCTCCGCACGTCGAGACATCGAACCGGAGTCCCCCGGCTGGGGCTCTCCCGAGAAAACGGAAATCGGAGGAAGTTCTCCATGGTCTCCAGGTCTGCCGACCGGTCCCGGTCCGCGGCGGGGCGCCGCCCCTTCGCACTGCGCACCCTGCTCGCCTGTGTGGCGATGTCCGCCGCGCTGGTCGCCGGCTGCGGTGAAGAGGAAGAGGTCGATCCCTACGTCTACGGAACGCTCGACCAGGTCACGCGTGGCCACGTCCAGAGCGAGGGATACCTCTTCGAGGTCGACGCCCCGGAGTTCGTGCTGCTCGACGGCAACACGGGCATCGCGCGCGTGGGCAACCACCTCGAGGTGATCGTCGGCGACGACCTCGAGAACCGCGCGGCCAACTGGGAGGGCAAGATGCTCGGTGTGCAGAAGTTCTTCTCGCCCTACGTATGGCTCATGGTCAAGCGCGTGAAGGAGCCGGTGGGTGAGACCTTCAACATCACCGAACTAGATTCCGTGCCCGACCCGGTGCTCCCCGAGTTCACCGACGTCGACCTCGAGGAGGTCAGCGGCTTCGATCTGGGTTCGCTGCGCTACAACCAGCGCGAAGCGATCGAGGACATGGTCGATGCCGAGGTCCAGGGTGTGGGCGTCGTGACCCAGCTGCCCGATCACGAGTGGGAGGAGCCCGAGGAAGCTGCCGACGACACCACGGCCGCCGCCGAGCCCCCCATGGCGTGGTACCTGCAGGCCGAGGGCAGCGACGCCACCTTCAAGATCACCAACGTCACCGAGGAACTGGAGCTGGCCTTCGAGCTGCTGCAGGCGGAGAACCTGCCGTTCATCGGCGGCGTGAAGATCATGGATCCCTACCCCTGGGTCGAGCGTCGCGAGTCGCGCGTGAGCGCGCCCATCGAGGTGACCTTCGTCCGTTACGCGAATCGGTACCTCGCTCCCTGACGTCGACCCACGTCCGAGCGGATGCACCAAGGCCCCCGTCGCACCGACGGGGGCCTTCGTTCGTGGCAGGCCGATGGCGCCTTCAGCAGAGCTTGCTCTGGAGATCCAGGTACTCCTGCATGACCAGCTGGACGCCCCGCGACTCCTTCACCAGCGGCGTGGTGAAGATCTCGCCGCCGACCAGGCCGACCATGACGTCGCGCTTGCCACCGAGCAGCTTCTGCACCGCTGCCGTGCCCAGACGCGAGGCCAGGATGCGGTCGAAGGCCGAGGGCTCGCCCCCGCGCTGGATGTGACCCAGGACCACCACGCGCACGTCCCTCGACAGGATGAGCTTCATGCCCGTGGCGATGTCGTCGGCCCGGGCCGCGCCCTCGGCGATGATGATGATCGCGTGCTTCTTCCCGCGGTCGTAGCCGCCTTCGATGCGCTGGCACATCTCGTTGATGTTGAAGGCAACCTCGGGGACGAGGACCTCCTCGGCGCCGCTGCACAGGCCGGTGGCGATGGCCAGCATGCCGCTGTTGCGCCCCATGACCTCGATGCAGAAGATGCGTCCGTGCGAGGTCGCGGTGTCGCGGATCTTGTCGACGGCGTCGACGGCGATGTTCAGGGCTGTGTCGTAGCCGATCGAGTAGTCGGTACCGTCGATGTCGTTGTCGATGGTGGCCGGCACGCCGACGGTCGGGATGTCCCATTCCGCGTCGATGCAGTGGGCGCCGCGGAAGCTCCCGTCGCCACCGATCACCACGAGCCCCTCGACGCCGAGGTCGAGGAAACGGTCGCGGGCGGCCTCGCGGACCGAGGGCTGCTCGAACTGCGGGCAGCGGAAGGTCCTCAGGATCGTGCCTCCGTGGTGGAGGATGCCTCCCACCGAGTTCGAGTCCATCGGCGCGAAGGAGCCCTCGCAGAGGCCCACGAATCCCTGCTCGATCCCGATCACCTCGATGTCGTGGTACACGGCGGTCCGGACCACGGCCCGGACGGCTGCGTTCATTCCGGCGGCGTCTCCTCCGCTGGTCATCACGGCGATCTTCTTCATTCTTCGTCCTGTCGGGGTGGAGGCGAAGGGTCTTCGTTAGCACGGCGGCGCGCGAGACGCCAGGCACGACGCAGGCGTTCGGCGACCTCGGCCTCGAAACCTTGGTCCGTGGGACGATAGAACACGGCGTCCCGGATGGAATCGGGCAGGCACGGCATGGCGGCCACGCCTTCGGTCTCGTCGTGCGCGTAGGCGTAGCCCTCGCCGTAGCCCAGGTCGCGCATGAGCCCGGTGGGGGCGTTGCGCAGTTGCAGCGGGACGGGGTGCCGCTCCCCGCCCTCGATCGCGCGAGCGACGGCCCCGTAGGCTCGGTACAGGGCATTGCTCTTCGGCGCCTGCGCGAGGTAGACGCAGGCCTGGGCCAGGGCGAGCTTGCCCTCGGGCATCCCGATGCGATCCACCGCCGCCGCGGCGGCGTTCGCCTGCACCAGGGCCTGCGGATCGGCCAGTCCGACGTCCTCGCTGGCGAAGCGCACCAGGCGCCGGGCCACGTATCCCGGATGCTCTCCGGCCTCGAGCATCCGCGCGAGCCAGTACAGTCCGGCCTGCGCGTCGCTGTTGCGCAGCGACTTGTGCAGGGCACTGATCAGGTTGAAGTGTTCCTCGCCGGTCTTGTCGTACACGAGATGGGCCTCGCGGAGCACCCGTTCGGCGCGCTCGGCGTCGATGCGGGCGTCCTCGTGTCGGCGAGCATCACGCGCGGCCAGTTCCAGGCTGCCCAGGGCGAAGCGAGCGTCGCCACCGCTGCGGCGTGCGATGCTCTCCAGGGCGTCCTCGTCGGAGTCGAATCCCTCGAGCGCCGGATCGCGTTCGAGGGCGCGCCGCTGGACCTCGACCAGGGCCGTTTCGTCGAGTGCGGCGAGGACCACGACGCGGCAGCGCGACAGCAGGGCCGAGTTCACCTCGAAGCTCGGGTTCTCGGTGGTGGCGCCGATCAACACCACGTCGCCGTGTTCGACGGCGGGCAGCAGCGCGTCCTGTTGGGCGCGGTTGAAACGGTGGATCTCGTCGAGGAACAGCACGGGCGCGCGGACCCCGCGTTCACGCAGGCGCCCGGCCTCGGTCATCACGCCCTTGAGTTCCTTCACACCCACGCGCACCGCGCTGTAGGGTAGGAAGGTGGCCCCGACCTCGCGCGCCAGGCAGGCGGCCAGCGTGGTCTTCCCGCAGCCGGGGGGTCCCCACAGGATCAGGCTGGGCAGCTGTCCGGTGTCGAGGGCAGCGCGCAGGACCGTACCCGGGCCCAGGGCCTCCTCCTGGCCGATCACCTCGTCGAGACGGCGTGGACGCATGCGCTCGGCGAGAGGTGCGCCGGCATCGACCCGGGCGGGGGACTCGTCGTCTTCGCCCGATTCTTCGAAGAGGTCGCGCATTCGTGGTCTCCCGGGAGCGGCGGTGTCGCGGCGGCATGATAGCAGGGAGTCGGTGCGTTGACACCGGCGCGTGGGCGGCGATACCGTCCGCCGCCAACGGTCCTCGTCCGTTCCGCGGATCCCACCGCCGGGGCGGGCCGTCCACTCCGGGGAGCCACGACGTGTCCGATTCCCGTTCTGCCCGCGAGGGTCCCGCCTCGCGGATCGATCACTCCTCGCTGCGCGCCGATGCGACGGAGGAGTCCATCCGCGATCTCCGTGCCGAGGCGACCACGACCGTGCCGAGGATCGAAGCCGGGGCCGACCGCATCGGAACCGGTTCCGTGGTCGCGATCGTCGGGGGCCTGGCGTGAACGTCTACGACCTGATCGACACGAAGAAGCGCGGCGGCCGCCACACGTCCGAGCAGATCCGCGACCTGGTCGCGGCCGTCACCGACGGTTCGATTCCCGACTACCAGGTCTCGGCCTGGCTCATGGCGGTGTGGTTCCGTGGTCTCGACGACGACGAGACCACCGAGCTCACACTGGCCATGCGCGACTCGGGCGACGTGATCGATCTGGACCGTCTGCCCGGGCCGACGGCCGACAAGCACTCCACCGGCGGCGTGGGCGACAAGATCAGCCTGCTGCTGGCGCCGCTGGCGGCCGAACTGGGCCTCCAGGTCCCCATGCTCAGCGGACGCGGCCTGGGTCACACCGGAGGAACGCTCGACAAACTGACCTCGATCCCCGGTTACCGGATCGACCTGTCGGTCGACGAGATGCTCGACGTGGTCGCACGCGTGGGCTGCAGCATCGTCGGACAGACCGAGCGCATCGCGCCCGCCGACCGGCGGCTCTACGCGCTGCGCGACGTGACGGCCACCGTCGACTGCGTTCCGCTGATCGTCAGCAGCATCCTGAGCAAGAAGTTCGCGGCGGGTCCGCGGCACCTGGTCATCGACCTGAAGTGCGGCAGCGGTGCCTTCATGCGCACGCCCGACGACGCGCGCCGTCTGGCCCGCATGCTGGTGCAGGTGGCCACGCGCGCCGGACGTGAGACTTCGGCCATGATCACCGACATGGATCAGCCGCTGGGCGAGGCCGTGGGCCATGCGCTCGAGGTCGAGGAGGCCCTGGCCGGCCTCGCCGGCGAGGGCCCGGAGTCGACGCGCGAACTCACCGTGGAACTGACCGTCGAGATGGCGGCGCTCGCGGGTATGGGAAGCCGCGATGCGTTGCGAGAGCGTGCTCGGACCGCGCTCGACGACGGCAGTGCGCTGCACCGCTTCGTCGAGATGGTCGAGGCGCAGGGTGGCCGCCTGGATCCGTCGCAGCCGTCGATCGACGTCGCGCCCGAGCAGGAGCCGCTGCGGGCCGCCGGCGACGGCTTGGTCGCGGCGTTCGAGACCGAGCAGGTGGGGTGGGCCGTGGTCGATCTCGGCGGCGGCCGCCGCACGCACGCCGACGACCTGGATCGGGGAGTGGGTCTGCGCGTCGTGGCCCGTCGCGGCGACCGCGTGGAACGCGGACAACCGCTGGTGAGGATCTTCGCGCGGGACGAGGACACGGCGTCGGTGGCGCGCGCGCGTCTGGCCCGATCGATCACTGTGGCCGAGCACGCCGACGCGGGTCTTCCCCTGATCGGCGAGCGCGTCACCGCGGGTGACCTCGACTAGCCGCCCCCGCCGTTGGTGCCGGTGTCGAACTCGTCGCGCCGGGCCGACTGCGCGTCGATCGCCTCGAAGTCGCCGACCTCGTCGCGCAGCGCGGGGCTGCCGCGCTGGTGGATCTCGCACGAGCGTGAAGGCAGGGCGTCGGCCGCGAAGATCTCTGCCTCGATGTCCACACACGCCGCGGTGGGCAGCTGACCGGAGTCGCGGCAGACGAGGCGCTCGACGATCCCCTCGGGACGACGGAAGGTGGTCTCGGGCGTTCCCTCGACGGCGTCGACCATGGTCCGCGCCCAGACGGGCAGTGCCATCACCGCACCGGTCTTGCGTCGGCCCATCGACATCTTCTGGTCGAAGCCGACCCATACGCCGCCGACGACGTCGGGGGTGAAGCCCACGAACCAGGCGTCGCTGTACCCGTCGGTGGTGCCGGTCTTTCCCGCGCCGTCGCGGTGGAAGTCGTAGGCGCGCGCGCTGCGGCCCGTGCCCTCCTTCAGGGCGGTGCGCATGAGGTCGACGACGAGGAAGTTGGTCACCTCGTCGATCGCCTCTTCCTGGTAGGGGAGGTTCTGCTCGAGCACCTCGCCGCGCGCGTTCTCGATGCGCTCGATGAACAGCGGGGACGTCCGGATCCCGTGGTTGGCGAAGGCCGAGTACGCACTCACCAGATCGATGAGCTCGGCCTCGCCGGCCCCGAGGGCGAGCGAGTAGACGTCGGGCAGACGGTCGCGGTCGAGCCCCATGCGGCCGGCCATCTCGATCACCGGCTGGGTGCCCAGCTCGAGGATCAGACGCACGGCAGGGACGTTGATCGAGTGCGCGAGTGCATGGCGGAGCGTGACCGGTCCGTTGAACTCGCCCTCGAAGTTGACGGGCCGCCACAATTCGTCGGCTCCGGTGTTCACCTCGACCGGTGCGTCGAGGAGGATCGACGCCGGGGTCCACCCGCGCTCGAGAGCAGCCGCGTAGAGGAAGGGCTTGACGATCGAGCCCGGCTCGAAGGCGTCGAGGACG
>CAZQHE010000117.1:0-13709 GCA_964593155.1 uncultured bacterium | reverse complement strand
GTTCCGGACGCGCCGTCGCGCAAGGTACGCCGGGGCCGTCGGGCGGTCAACCGCCGGACGCCCCCGGAACGCGAAGGGCCGGGCCCCGCGCGGGGACCCGGCCCGGACGCTCTGCCGATCCGCGGATCAGTTCTGGCTGGGAGTCGACGACTCGCTCTCGGACTCGCTGGGATCGCGGCCCTCGTCGAGCACCTCGAAGCCCAGCCGATCGCCGTCGACGTCGATCCGCAGGTGGCCTCCCGAACGGATCTCGCCCCGCAGGAGCTTGTCGCTCAGCGGGTCCTCGACGTAGCGCTGGATCGCCCGGCGCAGCGGCCGCGCGCCGTGCTCGGGGTCGAAGCCGACCTCGACCAGCCGGTCCTTGGCGTCCTGCGTGTACTCGAAGGTCACCTGCAGGTTGGCCAGCCGCGTGTTCATGTCCTGCAACATGATGTCGAGAATCTGATGCATGTGCGTCCGATCGAGCGCGTCGAAGAGGATGACGTCGTCGATACGGTTGAGGAACTCCGGGCTGAAGGTCTTGCGCATGTCCTCCTGGATGTACGACCTCAGCCGGCTGGCCTTCTGCTTCTCGTCGTCGGCCTCGAAGCCCATGGCCTTGGTCTCGACACCCTTCCGGCTACCGACGTTGCTCGTCATGATCAGGATGGTGTTCTTGAAGTCGACGTTGCGGCCGAAGCTGTCGGTCAGCACGCCGTCCTCCAGCACCTGCAGCAACAGGTTGAACACGTCGGGGTGCGCTTTCTCGATCTCGTCGAGGAGGATCACCGAGTAGGGGTTGCGACGCACCTTCTCCGTGAGCATGCCGCCCTCGTCGTAGCCGACATATCCCGGAGGCGCGCCCACCAGACGACTGATGGAGAACTTCTCCATGTACTCGCTCATGTCGATGCGCACGAGGTTGTTGATGTCGTCGAACAGGAACTGGGTGAGCTGACGCGCCACCTCGGTCTTGCCGACACCGGTCGGCCCGGCGAAGATGAACGAACCGATCGGCCGCCGCGGGTCGCGCAGTCCGGCTCGGTTGCGCCGGATGGCCTTGCTCACCGCCGCGATGGCCTCGTCCTGACCGATGACGACCTTCTGCAGCTCCTCCTCCATGCGGATGAGCTTCTCGCTCTCCTCCTCCTGGACCTCGGCCACAGGAATGCCGGTCATGTCCGCGATCACCCGGCTGATCTCCTTGCCCTCGACCGTGGCCTCGGTCTCCTGTCGGCTCTCGGCCCAGGCCCGGCGTTCATCGGCCAGCTTCGCCCGCAGTTCCTTCTCCTGGTCGCGGAACTTGGCGGCCTTCTCGAACTCCTGGTTCTGGATGGCGGCCTCCTTCTGGCGGGCCGCCTCGTCGATCTGCTTCTCGAGTTCGCGCAGATCCTTCGGCACCGCGCTGCTGAACAGGCGCGCGCGGCTGCCGGCCTCGTCGATCACGTCGATGGCCTTGTCCGGAAGGCTGCGGCCGCTGATGTAGCGGACCGACAGGTAGACCGCGGAGCGAATGGCTTCGTCGCTGTACTTGACACGGTGGTGAGCCTCGTACTTGTCGCGCAGTCCGAAGAGGATCTCGACCGTCTCCTCCTCGCTCGGCGGGTTCACCATCACCGGCTGGAAGCGGCGCTCGAGCGCACCGTCCTTCTCGATGAACTTGCGGTACTCGTCGAGCGTGGTCGCGCCGATGCACTGGATCTCACCGCGCGCGAGCGACGGCTTGAACATGTTGCTGGCGTCGATGGCGCCCTCGGCCCCACCGGCCCCGACGATGGTGTGCAGCTCGTCGATGAAGAGGACGATGTCCTCGTCCTCGCGGATCTCGTTCATGATCGCCTTGAGGCGCTCCTCGAACTGCCCGCGGTACTTGGTCCCGGCCACCACGCTGGCCAGGTCGAGCGTGATGATCTCCTTGCCCTGCAGCAGGGCCGGCGCGCGGTCGTCGACGATGCGCTGGGCGAGTCCCTCGGCGATGGCCGTCTTGCCCACGCCCGGCTCGCCGATGAGCACCGGGTTGTTCTTCTTGCGACGCGACAGGATCTGGATGACGCGGTCGATCTCGCGGTCGCGGCCGATCGTCGGGTCCAGGCGCTGGTCGCGCGCGAGCTGTGTGAGGTTGCGGCCGAACTGGTCGAGGACCGGGGTCTCCTTCTTCTTCTTCGAGGCCTCGCCGGTCTCCCCGGGAGCACCCTTGCCGCTGCTGCCGAGCAGCTTCATGATCTCCTTGCGCACCTTCTCGTGGTCGGCGCCCAGGTCCTGCAGGACGCGCGCGGCCACGCCCTCGCCCTCGCGGATCAGGGCCAGGAGGAGATGCTCGGTCCCCACGTAGTTGTGGTTGTGCATGCGGGCCTCGTCGATCGAGAGCTCCAGCACGCGCTTGGCGCGGGGCGTGAAGGGGATCTCACCGATGGTCAGCGTCCCGCTCTGGGTCGTGACCATGTCCTCCACCGCCTGTTGGATCTGATCGAAGTCGATCCCGAGACGCTGCAGGGCCTGCGCGGCGATTCCTTCGCCCTCACGAATGATGCCGAGCAACAGGTGCTCGGTCCCGATGTAGTCGTGCTGCATCCGGCCGGCCTCGTCGCGGGCCAGGAAGAGCACCTTGCGAACCCGTTCCGTGAAGCGGTCGTTCATCACTCGTCGTTCCTCTCTCCAGCTCGTTCGAGCTGCTCTCGAACGAAACGCGCCCGCGCTTCGTCTCGCTCCGGTGCCTCCATGGCCTGACCGGCCGCCATCTGCAGGTGGGCGCTCTGCACGCACATCAGCAGGTGGTTCGACACCGAGGGGTCCAGCGGAGGCAGGATTCCGAGTCCGCAACCGAGCCGGAGGTCGCTCAGCAACTCGAAGGCCTCGCGCGTGGTGAGCAACCGCGCCCGGGTCAACACGCCCCAGGCTCGCCAGACACGGTCCTCGATCCGGACCCGGTCGCGCTCCATGAGCGCTGTCCGGGCCTCACGTTCACATTCGATGACTTTGCGCACGTGGACGAGAAGTTCCTCCACGATTTCGCCCTCGCTCCGTCCCAGGGTCACGGTGTTCGAGACCTGGAACAGGGCCCCCATGACCCCACTGCCCTCGCCGTAGAAGCCCCGGACGGTGTAGTTCAGGCGTCGAAGCCCGTTCAGGACCCGGTCGACGTCGTCGGTGATCGCCAGGGCCGGAAGGTGCACCAGGATCGACGCCCGGAGCCCCGTGCCCACGTTCGTGGGGCAGGCGGTCAGGTAGCCCAGCGTGTCGTCCTCGGCGAAGGCTACGTCCTCGGAGATCGAACGCAGACCGGCCATGCCGCGTTCCAACGCCCGCTCGGGCGCGAGTCCCGCGACGAAGACCTGCAGCCGGACGTGGTCCTCCTCGTTCAGCATCACGCCGAGCGACTCGTCGTCGGCGGCGAGGAGTCCGCGGCCGAGGACGTACCGCACCAGATCGCTCGAGATCAGGTGGCGTTCCAGCAGGAACCGCCGCTCGAGTTCCTCGAGGTCCTCCATGCGCAGCACGCGCGTGCAGGCGTCGGGGGCGGCCCGCAGCACCGCCTCCACCACGTCCTCGCGCAGCCGGCACAGCTGGTCGGCCTCGACCACGTGGGGGAAGCGCCAGCCGGTGACGTTGCGCGCCAGGCGCACGCGGCTGCTCAGGACGATGTCCGCGTCGGGCGCCCCGGTGTCGAGCAGCCACGGCGCAGCGCGGTCGGCCAGTGCGCGCAGCTCGCTCACGACGCCCCCTCCGGTCCGGAGTCCTGCCGCCGCGACTCGATCCGGTCGCGCAGACGCGCCGCGGCCTCGAAGTCCTCGTCGGCGATGGCCTTGCGGAGCTCGCGCTCCAGGCGCTGCATCTCGCGCATCTCGCGTTCCTCGGCCGCCGCGGCCGGGGTGGTGCGGTGCCGCACCGTGCCGTGGACCCGCTGCAGCAGCGGCTCGAGATGATCGCGGAACGTCGCGTAGCAGGCCGGGCATCCCACCCGGCCGGTCTTGCGGATCTCGACGAGCGAGACGCCGCAGCCCGGGCAGCGACGTGGCGCGGTGGGCACCGAGCCGGGATCGATCTGCGAGGTCACGTGGATCGAGATCGACGGCATCTGCGGCGGTTCCGGCTCGGAGTCGCTCGTGGGCACGATCGTCGACTGACCCACGATACCCTGTCCGCGCGCGCAGTCCGCGCACACGTACACGGTGTGCCTGGTGCCGCCCACCACTTCGGTGAACTGCCACTGGGCGGGGCCCCCGCAGTACTCGCAGTCTCGGGTCAAACGTCTTCCTCTCCGGACGGTCGTTCCGGTCCTCCAGCGGCCTCGGTCGACCCCGGCGTATTCCCGGCGTCGACGAGACGCCCACCCTGGAGACGCAACCACCGATCGGCCCGACGGGCAAGGGACTCGTCGTGCGTCACCGCCACCACCGCGATTCCGTCCTCCCGGGCCAGGCGCAGCAGCAGCTCGTGAAGGTCATCCGCCCTTTGACGGTCAAGGTTTCCGCCCGGCTCGTCGAGCAGGAGCAGGCGCGGCCGGTTGATCATGGCCCGAGCCACGGCCACCCGTTGCTGTTCGCCCCCGGACAGCTCTCCGGGCAGATGGTCCAGGCGGGGCTCGAGTCCCACGCGCACGAGCAGGTTTCGCGCCCTCTCCTGTGCCTCCCTCTCGGGGAGTCCCAGGACACGGGCAGGCATCACGACGTTCTCGAGCGCGGTGAAATCGCCCAGCAGGTGGTGCTGCTGGAATACGAAACCGATCTCCTGGTTCCGGAGATGACTCCGCCGTGCCTCGGCGGGCGACGGCATCAGGATCCGCGTGCCGATGCCCGCGCCCAACGCGACGATCGCCACCACCGCCGACGCCATGGGCTCGAAGAGCGCCCGCCCCACCCCGTAGAAGGCGACCGCCTGGGCCACGGCCAGGGCCACCAGGCCCACCCCCGTCGCGATCGCCGCCTGGCGGCGGGCCACCGCGGGACGATTGGTGAGATCGGTGTCCTGGGTGTCGCCCCAGGCGATCGAGCCCTCGTCGGGCCGGTCGAGCGACCCCAGCAGGTTCAGCAGCGTGCTCTTGCCCGAGCCCGAGACGCCCGTGATGGCCACGCTCTCGCCCGCGCGCACCTCCAACGTGGCCCCGCGCAGGACCTCGACACGCCGGTGCCGGGAACGGTAGACCTTGTCGAGCCCGCGGGCGTGCAACCACACCGGACCCACCGCGACGGTCGACGCCTCACTCATTGCGCAGCACCTCCACCGGCAGGACCCGCGTGGCCAGCCAGCTCGGCAGCAACGTGGCCAGGAAGGTCAGGAGCATGGAGACGCCGGCCACGAGCACGAAATCGGCCACGTGCGGGTGCACCGGGAGCGTGTCGACGAACAGCACCTCGCCCGGCAGGGGAAAGCCGTAGCGGTCCAGGGCGAAGATCGCGGCCAGCCCGAGCAGGATCCCCGCTGCGGTGCCCACGGCCCCGATCGTCAGGCCGAGCCGCAGGAAGATGCCCACGATCTGCCGGCGCCGGGTCCCCAGGGCGGAGAGGATGGCGATGTCGCGCGCGCGATCGCGCACCAGGGTGATGAGGATGGCCACCACGTTGAAGCTCGCGATGAGGATCAGGAAGGTCAGCAACAGGAACATGAGCGCCTTCTCGAACCGGATCCACTCGAAGAGCTGCCCGTTCAGCCGGATCCAGTCGTTCGCGTAGAAACCCTCGTCGGCGAGTTCCTCCTCGATGCGGTCGGCGACCTGCGGAGCGCGCATCATGTCGGGCACGCGCAGGCCGATCCCGTCGGCGCCGCCCTCGCGCGCGAACATCTCCTGCGCCACGTCGAGATCCACGTAGGCGAAGGCCACGTCGAACTCGTACATGCCCGAGTCGAGGATCCCCACCACCAGGCACTCGCGGGTGGTCGTCTCGTAATCGGCCGGGCCGGCGCCGACCTTCCGCGGCGCGTGCACCGCGACCACGTCGCCCACGAGGGCGCGCAGGCCGGCGGCGAGCTCCGCCCCGAGGACGATGCCCGGGACGTCGGCGCCGCCGTGGATCAGATGGTCGGTCCCGAAGCCCGTGAAGGGCGGCTCGACCACCTCGTCGAAGCGGGTGACCTCGGACTGCCGCTCGGGGTCGATGCCCCACAGCACCGCCCCGCGGTTCACCGAGCGGCCGGGCAGGCGCTCGTGGGTGATCACCAGCTCGCTGCGGATGTACGGCGCGGCCCCGATCACGTCGTCGCGCTGCTCGAGCACCCGCACCGTGGCGTCGAGATCGTCGAACCCGCGCGGCGACAGCACGGTGACCATGGGCATGTTCTCGACGAACTTCAGCTGGATCTGGTCGCGGAAGCCGTTCATGACGGCCAGGGTGACGCACAGCACGGCCACGCCGAGCATCACGCCCAGGCCGGCGAACAAGGCGATCAACGACAGCAAGCGCGAACCGCGGCTGCGCAGGAAGCGACCAGAGACGATCCCGACGAGACTCACGACGTCCTTCCGGCGAGCGGGGTGCGGGACTCAGGCATCGTCGCCACGACCTTCGGGCCGCAACTGCGGGAAGAGGAGCACGTCGCGGATCGAGTGCGCGTCGGTGAACAGCATCACCAGGCGATCGATGCCGATCCCGAGACCGCCGGTGGGCGGCATGCCGTACTCGAGCGCGCGCAGGAAGTCCTCGTCGAGCTGCTGTGCCTCGGCGTCGCCGGCCTCGCGCAGGCGGACCTGCTCCTCGAAGCGGGCACGCTGGTCGCGCGGATCGTTCAGCTCGGTGAAGGAGTTGCCGACCTCGAAGCCCGCGACGAAGGGCTCGAAGCGTTCGACCAGCTCGGGGTCGTCACGATGGCGTTTGGCCAGGGGCGACAGCTCGACCGGATGGTCGCAGACGAAGGTCGGCTGGATCAGGTGCGGCTCGACCTTCTCCGAGAAGATCTCGTCGAGCAGCTTGCCCTTGCCCATGCCCTCGTCGACCTCGACGTCCAGGCGCTCGGCCTCGGCCGCCACCGCGTCGCGGTCGAGAGGTCGGAAGTCGACGCCGGTGTGCTCGGTCAACAGGTCGAGGAAACGTGCCCGCCGGAACCCATCGCGGAAATCGATGGTGTGCTCGCCGTAGGTGATCGTGCCGTCGGCGGTGAGCGCCTCGACCAGGCGCGCGAAGATCCGCTCCACCAGGCCCATCATGTCCTGGTAGTCCCAGTAGGCGGCGTAGCACTCCATCATGGTGAACTCGGGGTTGTGCGTGCGGTCGATCCCCTCGTTGCGGAAGTTCTTGGCGATCTCGAACACGCGGTCGTAGCCGCCCACCATGAGTCGCTTGAGGTAGAGCTCGTCGGCGATACGCAGATAGAGTTCTGCGCCGCCCAGGGCGTTGTGCGTGGTCACGAAGGGACGTGCCGTGGCCCCGCCGTACATGGGTTGCAGGACCGGGGTCTCGACCTCGAGGAAGTCCTCGTCGATGAGCTGCTGGCGCAGTTCGCGGAGGATCCGCGCGCGGGCCTCGAAGGACGCGCGCACGTCGCGGTTCATGATGAGATCGACGTAGCGCTGGCGGTAGCGCAGCTCCGGGTCCTGCAGGCCGTGCCATTTCTCCGGGAGCGGCCGCAGCGACTTCGAGAGCAGCTGCAGCGACGTGACCTCGCAGGTCAGCTCGCCCGTCTTCGTGCGCATCATGCGACCCTCGACCCCGCAGAAGTCGCCGACCTCGATCAGCTTGAACTTCTCGTAGGCCTCCTCGCCCACCAGGTCCTTGCGCACCCAGATCTGCAGCGAGCCCGACTGGTCGTCGAGGTGGGCGAAGCCCATCTTGCCGTGCCGGCGTTTGCTGATCATCCGCCCGGCGAGGCGGACCTCGGCGTTCTCGGCCACCATGGCCTCGCCGGCGTCGACCACGTCGCCGAGCCGGTGGCTGCGCACGAACGACGGCGGATAGGGCTGCTCGCCGAGCGCCTCCCACTTCTCGATCTTCGACACACGTTCCTGGATCAGGCGGTGCTGCGGGTCCATCGTCACTCTCCGGGAACCGTGACCACGAGCGGCCACTGCTCGGGACCGGCGCCGGCCGGTCGGGGGAAACGGATCATCAGGACTTCGGCGCGGATCCGGCCGCGCGCAGGAAACTCTGCACGAACAGCTCGATGTCGCCGTCGAGCACACGCTGCGCGTCACCGGTCTCGACCTCGGTGCGGTGGTCCTTCACCTTGGTGTAGGGGTGCAGCACGTAGCTGCGGATCTGGCTGCCGAAGTCGATCTTCATCTTGCTGCTGCTCAGCTCGTCGCGCTTGGCCTGCTCCTCCTCGAGTTTCTGCTGGTACAACCTCGCGCGGAGCATGTTCATGGCCGCCTCGCGATTGCGGTGCTGGCTGCGCTCGTTCTGACACTGCACGACGATCCCCGTGGGTTCGTGCGTGATGCGGATCGCGCTGTCGGTCTTGTTGACGTGCTGTCCACCGGCGCCGCTGGCCCGGTAGGTGTCCACGCGCAGGTCCTTCTCGTCGATCTCGATCTCGATGTTCGTCTCGACGAGGGGGTACACGAAGCAGCTGGCGAAACTCGTCTGACGCCGGGACTGGGCGTCGAAGGGGCTGATGCGCACCAGGCGGTGAACACCGCTCTCTCCCTTCAGATAGCCGTAGGCGTAGGGCGCGCGGATCTCGAGCGACACGTGCTTGATCCCGGCCTCCTCGGCGGGCTGCAGGTCGGTGACCTTGTGGTCCCATCCCTCGCGCTCGAGGAAGCGCAGGTACATGCGCATGAGCATCTCGGCCCAGTCCATGCTGTCGACGCCGCCGGCCCCGGGATTGAGCTCGAGGATCGCGCCCTTGTCGTCGTCCGGACCGCCGAGCATGTAGTTGGTCTCGAGACGTTCGAGCAGCCGGCCGGCGGCCTCGGTCGAGCGGGTGGCCTCGGTGGCCGCCTCCTCGTCCTCGTCGGCCATCACGGCGTAGACCTCGGCCTCCTCGAGCTTGGTGTCGAGTTCGGCCAGCGGCTCGGTCCAGGCCTTGATCCGGTTGGCGGCGGCGATGGTCTCCTGGGCCTTCTCCTGGTCGTCCCAGAAGCCGGCCTCGGTCATCTTCTTCTCGAGCCGCTCGAGTTCGCTCACCTTGGCGGGAAGGTCAAAGACCCTCCTTCAGGTGTGTGGTGCGCTGCTTCAGGTCGTCGAGTTCGTACACGGGGACCTCCGCCGGGTCGTTCGGGTCGTCGAGGAGCGCTGCGGGCGCCGCGAGGGCTCAGGCCCCGGTCGACGGCCGGGGGCGACGCCATCCGGGCCCGAGGCGCGCGTCGAGCAGTTCGAAGAGTGTCTCGCGCGTCTCGTCGCGCGGCCGAGCCGTATCCAATACCGCATCGGCGTCGTCGAGGAAAGTGTCGAGCGGGGCCTGGCGGTCGATCCGGCGCTCGGCCGCCTCGGGGTCGAGTCCGTCCCGCTCGACGATCCGCTGCCGGCGCACTTCGCGCGGCGCGGTGGTCATGATCAGCAGGTCGACCGGAGGGCGGGGCTCGAACTGCGGCCACAGGGCCGCGTCGATCACGATCGCTCCGATCGCCGGATCCCGCCGCAGACGATCGATCCTCCGCTCGATTTCCGCCACCAGCGGTGGGTGTACCAGCCGATTCAGGGTCGCCAGTCGCGCGGGGTCGGAGAAGACGACGCCGCCGAGCCGGCCACGATCCACACGGCCGCCCTCGTCCAGGACACCCTCGCCGAACTCCTCGACCACGGCCTGCCGCACGTCGGCGCGCTCGAGCATCTCGTGTCCGACCGCGTCGGCGTCGATCACGGCCGCGCCCCGCTCGGCCAGGGCCCGGGTGAGCGTGCTCTTGCCCGTGCCCGTGCCCCCGGCGAGCACCACGACCGGTGTGCGGCGTTCGTCCACGGGCGCTCCTCAGGCGTGGGCCTCGGCCCAGGTCGCCCCGAAGTGGGCGTCGACCGAGAGCGGGACGGCGAGATCGGCCACGCCCTCCATCTCCTCCACGACGACGTCGCGCACGGCGTCGCGGGCGTCGTCGCGCACCTCGAGCACGAGCTCGTCGTGCACCTGGAGGAGCAGGCGGGCCGGCAGGTCCTCGCGCTCGATCCGGGCGTCGAGATCGATCATGGCCTTCTTGATGAGATCGGCCGCCGAACCCTGGATGGGAGTGTTCACCGCGATGCGTTCGCCGAACGACCGCTGCCGCGGATCCTTGCTCGCCAGCTCGGGCAGACGCCGGCGTCGTCCGAACATCGTACGGACCTCGCGGTCGGCCGTGGCGCGTTCGACCGTCTCGTCGATCCACGCGCGAACCTTCGGCAGCTGCTCGAAGTAGGCGTCGATGAAGGCCTTGGCCTCCTTCTGACCCACGCCGATCGACTGCCCCAGGGCGCGCGCGCCCATGCCGTACAGGATGCCGAAGTTGATGGCCTTGGCGGCACGCCGCATCTCGCCGGTGACCCCGTCGATGTCGACGCCGTTGACCAGCGCCGCGGTGCGGGCGTGGATGTCCTCGCCGGCACGGAACGATTGGATCAGCGATTCGTCGCCGGACATGTGGGCCATCAACCGCAGTTCGATCTGGCTGTAGTCGGCGGCCAGCAGCGACCAGTCGTCCTCGCGCGGGACGAAGGCCTCGCGGATCCGCCGACCGGCCTCGGTGCGGATGGGGATGTTCTGCAGGTTCGGATCGGTGCTGCTCAGACGGCCGGTGGCGGCCACGGCCTGGTTGAAGCTCGTGTGCACGCAGCCGGTGTCGGGATGCACCAGCTTCGGCAGCGTCTGCACGTAGGTCGACAGCAGCTTCGACAGCTGCCGGTACTCGAGCAGCTTCGC
Organism: uncultured bacterium; assembly: GCA_964593155.1. GTDB lineage: Bacteria > Krumholzibacteriota > Krumholzibacteriia > JAJRXK01 > JAJRXK01 > JAJRXK01. Next base: position 2,972 of record CAZQHE010000117.1, on the reverse strand, counting down.
GGGCAGTTCGTGTTCGGTGGCCAACGCGGTGAGCACCTCGACGTCGGTCGAGTAGCCGGTCGAGGTCTTCTTGGTCGGCTTCAGGCCGAGGCGCTCGAACAGGATCACCTGCAGCTGCTTCGGGCTGTTCAGGTTGAACTCCGTTCCGGCCATCTCGTGGATCGAGGCCACCAGTGCGTCGAGTTCGGTCTTCCACTCCTTCTGCAGGCGGTCGAGCAGGTCGAGGTCCAGGCGCACGCCGTGGTGCTCCATGCGCAGGAGCACCTGCGACAGCGGGATCTCGAGGTCGTTCATCACCTGGTCGAGCTCCTCGGCCACGAGCTGCGGGCGGAAGTGCTCGTACAGACGGCGGGTGACGTCGGCGTCCTCGCAGGCGTAGTGCGCGAGCCGATCCAGCGGAACGCGGCGCAGATCGCGGGTGTCGAGTCCGTCGAAGAGCTGCTTGTAGGGCACCGTCCGCAGACCGAGCTCCTCGTCGGCCAGCACGTCCATGTTGTGCTGTCGACGCTCGGGGGCCAGCAGGTAGCTGGCGATCATGGTGTCGAACTCCACGCCCCGCAGTTCCAGGCCGTGGTTCAGCAGGACGAGCTGGTCGTACTTCAGGTTCTGGCCGACCTTCGCGATCCGTGGGTCCTCGAAGCTCGGACGCAGGGCCTCGCGCACCTCGACCCACGGCAGGCCGGTGGGTGCGTCGTCGGCGAACAGATCACTCGACCCCGCACCCGACGCCGGAGCCACCGGGACGTACCAGGCCTCGCCCTCGCGCACCGAGAACGACAGCACGACGAGCTCCGCCCGCATCGGATCCAGGGAGGTGGTCTCGGTGTCGACACACCACGCCACGTCGCGCGGGAGCTGCGCCAGGCGCTCGGTGAGCGCGTCCACGCTCTCGATCACGGCGTAGCGCGGATCGTCGCCGGGATTGCCACCGTCGTCGCCGTCGGCCTGGTCGTCGAAGCGTTCGAGCAGCTGCCGGAACTCGAGTTCGCGACAGACCCGCCGGAAGTCCTCGGTCCAGGGATCGGGCCGGCCCACCTCCACGAAGTCGAGGTCCACGTCGACGTGTTCGTCGATGGTCACGAGCTGCCGGCTGAGCAGTAGCTGCTCGCGGTTCTCCTCGATCGCCTTGCGCTGCCGCGGGGTGACCCGCTTGTCGTCGAGCCGCTCGAGCAGGCGATCGATGCTCTCGAAGGTCGAGATCAGCTTCACCGCCGTCTTCTCGCCGATGCCGGGCACCCCGGGCACGTTGTCGCTCTTGTCGCCCACGAGCGCGAGCACGTCCCGGTACTGGGCCGGCCGCACACCCTTCTTCCTGCGGACCGCCGCCTCGTCGAGGGGCTCGTCGTCGACGTTCGCCCGCGGCGACGGCTTCAGCAGCGACACGCCGGGGCGGACCAACGGGAAGAAGTCCTTGTCGCCGGAGTAGATCCACATTTCGTGGCCGCGCTCGGCGCCCTCGCGGGCCAGGGTGCCGATGACGTCGTCGGCCTCGTAGCCCTCCTTCTCGACGATCGGCACCTCCATGGCCTCGAGCAGCTCGCGCACGCGGGGGATCTGCACCGCCAGGTCGGGCGGCGTGGGCGGCCGGTGGGCCTTGTACTCCTCGTACATCTCGTGCCGGAAGGTGGGTCCCTTGACGTCGAAGGCGCAGACCACCCGGTCGGCTTCGAAGTCCTCGAACAGGCGCACGACCGCGTTCGCCGTTCCGAAGGAGGCGGTCGTGATCTCGCCGTGCGCGGTCGTCAGCGGCTGGCGCTGCATGGCGAAGTGGCTGCGGTAGATCAGCGCCGAACCGTCGATGAGCACGATCTTCATGCGTCGTCTTCCTGCCGGTAGAGCCCGCGCCGCTCGATGATCCCCAGCACGGCGGGCGGGATCGCCTCGGGGCGCTCGCCGCGCCCCAGCGCCGCACGCACGGACGTCGAAGCGACGTCGAGCTCGGGGCCCTCGAGCCAGGTCACCGGCCGACCATCGTACTCCGACGCGCGCGTTCCCGCCGCTCCCGGCCGCGGCTGCACGACCAGCGGCGCGAGACGCGCCAGATCGCCCGGCCGGTACCACGTGTCGAGCGCGTCGAAGGAGTCCTGCCCCATGATCCAGCGCCAGTGCACGTCGGGGTGACGTCGGCCGAGCTCGCGCACGGTGTCCAGCGCACGGCGTCCGGGGTGGCCGAGGTCGACGTCGGAAACGGCGAGCCCCGGTCGTCCGGCGATGGCGGCCTCGAGCATGTCGACCCGATCCCGCGCGCTCGCGACCGGCCCCTCGGGCTTCTGCACCGCCACGGCGGCCGGAACGAACCAGACCTCGTCGCAAGGGACCTGTTCGCGGGCGCGGCGCGCGATCTCCACGTGCGCGCGGTGCACCGGATCGAAACTTCCCCCGTAGACACCGACGACGCGGGGGCTCACCCCGCGTCTCCGCCGTCGTCGCGCACCCGCGCGAGCTTCGACTGGGCCTCCGGAGCGAGTTCGTGCGTGCCGTGGTCGTCGAGGATCTCACGCCAGAGCCGCCGGGCCTCGTCCATCTCCCCGAGTTCGGCGTGGAGGTCGGCGGCGAGCATCAGGGCCTCGGGCCGGAGTTGACTGTCCGGACGGTCGGCCAACATGGCCTCGGCCGACACCAGCGCGGCCTCGGCGCGTCCCATGCGCTCGTAGAGCCGGATGCCGGACATCCGCTTGCGGTCGAGGTGCAGCTGGAGCGCCTCGACCTGCTCCAGGGCGTCCGCCCGTCGCTCCCCGTTGGGAAATTCCTGGAGGTACCGCCGGAAGTGATCGAGCGCGCGGCGGGTGATCGACTGCTCGTGATGGATCGACGGCACCTGCTCGACGTAGCACATGCCCTCCATGATCCAGGCGTCCTCGATCAGCTCGCTGTTGGGGTAGTCGTTGCGCAGGATCTCGAACTCGACGGCCGCGACGGCGTACTCGTCGTTCTCGAAGCGGGCGAGGCCGATGTGGTACTGGGCCTCGTCG
>CAZQHE010000116.1:0-13752 GCA_964593155.1 uncultured bacterium | reverse complement strand
TCCGGCACCCGCAGGAACACGATCTCCCCGCCGCCGCCCAGCGGGATCGGCTCGTGCAGCACTTTCCACCGGTCGAGGTCGTCGAACAGGCGGACCCACGAGAAACGCGTTCCACCCACGATCACCGTGATGCCCTTCTCGTGGAAGTACTTGCGGTAACGTCGTTCCCAGGTGCCGCCCTCGTCGGCCGCGAGCATCGCGACGACCTCGGCGTTGACCAGTCCGTCGAGGTTGATCACCGGCTCGTCGGCGAAGTAGGTGAGCGCGCCCGAGTCGAAACAGCCGACCCGATCTCCCGGCTCGAGGATCTCGTCGAGCACGGCGGGCGCTTCGCGGTGCGACAGGCCCACGTAGTTGGGAAGGGGCGGGGCCGAGAAGGCCCAGTCGAGGAACCGGACGTTGCCCCACAGCACCAGGCCCACCACGACCACGAGCACGATCCGCGCGCCGCGACGTCGGGTGACGAAGAAGATCAGCGCGGCCAGCACGAAGGCGGGCACGCAGTAGCGCGAGAACTGCGCCACGTGCTGGGATCCGGTGAGGACGGCGAACACCACGGGCGCGCCGAGCGCGTACACCACCAGCCAGGCGAGACCCCGCGCGCGCCGGACGATCTCGGCGCCGACGATCGCGCCGCCGGCGAGCGCGACCTCGGGCGGAACCACGTCGCGCCAGTTGTAGCCGACGATGCGGTAGAACGACTCGCGCGCGAAGACCACCGGCCCGCGCCAAAGGTCGGCCGTCTGCCCGAACCAAGACTTCACCACGCCCGAAAGGGGAAGGGGCGAGCCGAAGTTCGCCCAGCTCCAGATCACCCACGGCGAGACCACGACCATCGAGACCACGCCGGCGACGACCAGCTCCCGCCACCGCCGCTGCCGGCCGAAGAGGATCGCGATCGGCACGGCCGCCATGGCGCTGTCGAGGCGTGCCAGTGCCGCCAGGCCGAGCAGCAGGCCGACCACCCACCCCGGTCGTCGCTGCAGACACGCCAGGAACACGGCCAGGAGCAGTGCGGTGACGAGCGCGGTTTCGAAGCCCGACATCGACAGCTTCGCGAACTCCACGTTCAGGCCCATGATCGCCGGCGCGGTGAGCGCGCTCCACGTGCCGCCCAGCGCCACGCCGATGGCACGGGCCAGCACCATGGCCGCCAGCCAGGCGGCGACCAGGATCGCCATGGCCACGAAGATCATGCTCGTCTTCGACAGTCCGAGCGCGAAGCCCGGCACGAGCAGCCAGAGGAACAGCGGATGGTAGCCGTTGTGGTACGTCAGCCCGCCGTCGATCGTGCTCCCCGCGCCCTCGGCCAGATGGTGGGCGGTCCCGGCGTAGTAGAAGAAGTCGTCGGCCGGGACCATCGACACGAACCATGGTAGCGGTTGCGCCAGGAAGGCCACCCTCAGTGCGAGCGCCGCGACGAGCAGCACGATCATCCAGAAGTCCGGATGCCGTGGATCGCGCCACCGGCCGCCGAACACGGCGGCGGCGGAGCGCGACACGGGCGATCTCACGTGGACCTCACCGCAGGCTCCGCAGGTACTCCACGATCGCCTCGGCGTCCCGACCCGTGAGACGGAACGAGGGCATGGGCGACTTGGGCTGGCTGCCGTCGGGACGCTCTCCCGTGATCAGCACGGTGGTCAGGTAGTCCGAACGCGCTCGGGCGAGCGCGCGAAGGTCGGGAGCGAGGTAGGCCCAGTCCGCGTCGGCGGTCCAACTCGGTCCGTCGACGGGCACCGTCCCTCCGCGCAGGATCTGCCGCTCGATGATCTGGCCGTTCTCGTTGCGTGGCGAGTGGCACTGCACGCACATGGCGACGTCGTGCGCGAGGTAGCGGCCGCGCTCCACGGCGGTGGCCTGGCCGCCTGCGGCTTCGTCCTGAGCGGATGCGTCGGAGATGGGGTGGGCGATCGCCAGGGCGATCACGACCGAGGTGCCGAGTGTGACGGCGATCCACCATCGGGACATCGTGGAGCTCCTCTCGAGTCACGGGGGCCTGGGCCCTGCGACGCGGACCCGACGAGACCGCGACATGGTCGCAACGACCGGCCGGCGGGACAAGTGCGCGGTTCCGGGCTCCAGTCAGCGGACGAGGGTGATGTCGCCCACCTTCCGGGTACCGGTCCATTCCCCGACGGCGAAGTAGCGACCCGACGCCACGCTGCGTCCACGATCGTCACGTCCGTCCCAACGAGCCCGGTGTGAACCGGCCGGGCGCCACCCGTCGACGAGCGTGCGGACCACCCGCCCGCGGACGTCGACCACACGCAGGGCCACTTGTGTGGCCTCGGGCAGGTCGTAGGTGACGACCGTTGCCGGGTTCGACGGGTTGGGCGCCACGTGGAGCCGATCGCGCGGCACCGTGCTCGGGACGTCGTCCACGGCGACCACGGTTCCACCCAGATCGACCTCCCGGTCGGGCCAATCGCTCACCTGCACCTCCGAGTAGACCGCGATCTCGCTGAGGCCGACGCCGTGGCCGGCGAGGGGAACGACGTCCAGGCGGACCTCGCGCGCGGTGGTCGGTGCGTCGAACACCAACCAGAAGCCGTGGGCCAGCCGGCCGCCCGCCGGAAGACCGGCGTGGACGAGCGAGTGCACACGTCCCCAGTCGAGGTGGGTTCCGACCGGGCTGAACACGTCGTCGTGCTGGATCACGCCGAGCGGGGTCTCGCTCCCGTCGCCGGCGACGGCGGTGGCGCTGATGGTTCCGGCGTGGGCGTAGTCGGTGTTCGGTGCGTGCGACGTCACGCGCAGGGCCTCGATCGTCTGCTCCTCGCCGAGGTCGACGGTCACGGTGAGCGGGTCGTCGCCGTCCCAGTAGGCGACCTGTCCCTGCACGACGCTCGACGACGCGTAGTCCGTCGGCGGAATCACCGTGCCGTCGGTGAGTTCGCGGCCGTCGGTGTCGGGGTTCGTCGAGCCCGCCGGGCGCGACACCGTGTAGGGGCGCGCGAGCGCCACGTCGTCGATCCACGCGGCGTCGATCCGGACCTTGTCGTAGCCGTGGCCGGGCCCGACGTCGATGCCGTCGTCGTAGCCCTCGACCGTGCTGCCGTCGGCCAGGCGCATCCGGATCCACTCGACGGTCGGATCACGGTGCCCGGCGACGTTCAGGGTCCAGGTCTCGTCGGGTGTGCGGACCACGCGGGTGTGACGGCGGGTGACGTCGCCCTCGGTGCGGTGTTCGGTCCAGCACCACGTGACCTCGACCGGATCGAAGCCGGTGTCGTGGGGTTCGTGGTGCACCTGCAGAAGGGCCTCCTGCACGCCGGTGCTCTGCGACGAGGGCGCCACCGAACTCTCGAGTTCGTACTGCAGCCACACCGACCGCATGCCCGGCGGAACCGTCGACGGCGACGCCACCACACGGGCGTCCCAGGTCGGCGCGGTCGACGCGTCGAAGACCTCGAGCGTTTCGAAGTCGATCCCGTTCCACGAACTCCGCAGACGGATCCGGTCGTCGGCCGTCGCGCTGCGCGTGATCAGGCTGCCGCCGAAGGTGAAGCCGACGATGTCGGTGGGCACGTCGAAGCGCCAGGTCACGAAGCCGGGTGTGCCGGGCGTCGACGGCACGAGCGCGGGGCTCGAATAGGTGACGGGGTTGTCCAGGGAGGTCACGCCCGACCAGTCCTCGGCCGATCCCGACCCGTGGTGCTCGGCACCGGCGTGGAGGCTCGGAAGCAGGGTGAGCGTCTCCTGCGACGGGCCGGCCCGGAAACGCACGCGGTTGGTGCCGCGTTGCAGGCGGGGCAGCGCCAGGCGATTGACCTGCGTGATCGCCTCGATCCGCAGCGCGTCGATCCCGCAGTCCTGCCGCGTGGCGTCGGGGACCAGCCGCACGCGGACGAGCAGTTCGAAGGCACCGCCCACGACGTCGGACGAAAGCGGGACGTCGGTCGCGAAGGAACCCTCGGAGAGGACGGCGACCTCGGTCCAGGTTTGGCCCGCGTCGCGCGAGATCTCGAGGCTCGCCTGATCGGCGGCACCGCGGGCTCCTTCCACGTAGACGTGTGCCGACGTGATCACGTTCGACGCGTCCAACTTGGCGACCAGCCGCGCTTCGCCCGCGCCGGCGGCCGGTCGCAGGGTCGGTCCCGTGCCGCCGTCGTCGTCGCGGTGGACGACCCCGTCGAGTTCGTACCATCCGCCCCGCGGATCGGCCGCGCTCGTGTCGGGTTCGATCTCCCAGCGCCCGTTGCTGCGGATCTGCAGCGCTTCGTCGCCGCGGTTCGGATCGCCGCCACGGGTGTTCAGTCGGGCGTACTCCGAACCCGAGCCGAGGGGATCACCGTAGCGCGTGTACTGGTGCCCCGGCCGCAGGTGCAGACGATTGCGCCACCCGTGGCGCACGTGGGTGAAGGCGGTTTGCACGCTGAAGCCCGACACGTAGGAGTCGGCGCCGTTGCGCAGGGTGCGCGCGTAGGGGACCGGGTTGTCGGTGGCCTTGCGGTAGCCGCTCGGATGACCGAACTCGCCGGTGTGGTCGGGGTCCGGGGGGTTCGTCACGCACTCCGGCGCACCGTGGTACAGGTACAGGTGTCCGGCCTGTTCGAGGTCGTCTCCCCAGGCGCGCGACAGGTCGCAGCTGCCCGGAGCCGCGATGTCGGCGCACGAGGCGATCGTGCCGTCGTGGCGGCGCGCGTACATCACCATCGACGTGTCGAACATGTGCCAGGTCGCACCTGCGTCCCACGAGATCTCGCACACGGTGTGGTCGGCGAGTTCCACGTACCGGTGCCGCCAGTCGCCTCCCATGACGTCGACGAAGGCCGTCAGGTAGGCGGCCATGAAGCCGCAGTAGGTGTTCGGATAGCTCGAGTAGAAGCGGATCGGGTCCCAGACCGGAGCACCGTCCTCGAAGGTCGCACTGGTCTGCAGATGGCTGCGCACCATCCAGCGCCACAGGGCGATGGCCTGGTCCTCGGGGTCGTCCCATGTGCTCGTCGCAGTGGCGACGAAGTCCTCGATCGACGTGAAGTCGGGCGTGCTGTCGGTGTACAGATGGATGTCGTGAACGGATGCGCGCGCGGGACCGAGGACGAGCACGGCGACGATCCAGACGGTGACGTGCACCGCGGCGGATCTCGACATGTCGTTCCCTCCTCGGGATCCACGCTGACGGGGGAGGGCGGGGGTGTCAATGCAGGTTGTGTGAGCCCACCCGCGCCGCGGAAGTGACCGCGCCTAGATCGACCGTATCGCTCCCGACATCCCGGGCTCCACGCCCTTCCAGGCCGACCAGGCCTGCCGGAACAACAGGAGTCCGATCAACGCCCCCGCCACGACGGTGATCCACACCGTCGACCACCCGGTGTTCGTGGCCAGTGACGTCACGGCGAACGCAGCGATCAGCACCGCGATGTGAGCCCCGGCGACCATCCCCGAACCCCGTGCGGACATCCAGGCGTAGGCGCCGGCGTCGACGAGCAGCAGGACGGGGATCAGCGCGTAGCTCTGCCAGAATTCGAAGCGGCCGAGTGTGTCGGGGGCGAGCAGGGCCTGCCCGGCGATCAACAGCGCCATCGCTGCCGTCGAGAACACGGTCATGTTCAGCAGACCGGCGGTCCCGATCGCGCGCAGGATCACCGGACGCGGAGCCGGGCGCATGGCCTCGATGCGGATCACCCGGCGAATCGCTCCGGCGGTGAAGGGCTGTGCGCCGGCCAGTAACAAGTAGGCGTGCCAACCACGGGTGACGGGTTCGAGCAGATCGTCGCCGCCCTTCACCAGCCACACGAAGGCATGGAAGCCCACGGCGAGCAGCGCGGCGTACAGCAGCGGTCGCGACATCGGCATCAGCGGACGGAACGCCGTGACGAATTCGCCGAGCGACGGCAGACGCGTGCGTGGCTCGAAGGGGCTCGGCCGGCGCCGCAGATTGCAGGCGAAGTCGGACTCGCTGAACTGCTCGAGATCGCGCCAGCCTTCACCGGGAAGCGTCCGGACGGCCCAGCGGCTCATCGTGCCGTCGTGGGCGTGGGGACGTCCGAAGGACCAGTACAGGAGAGCGGCGACGATCAGGACGGCGATCGCACCGACCAGCAGCACGGTGCCCGGATCGGCGAAGACGGTGGCGGCGATCGGATCCAGGGTCGGATCGGGGGCGACGGCGACCCAGAGGAGGAAGAATCCGAAGATCATGGCGTAGACCGCGAAGGCCCAGAACGACCCGACGATCTGCAGCGGACAGATCACGAGCCCGAGCACGACACCCAGCGGCAGCGCCGCGACGGCCGCCCACGGGTAGGGACTCGTGAACAGGGACACTCCGACGCTCGGCGCCACCAACAGCCCGAACACCGACACCGCGAGCACGCTGTGCACGCGCCGCACCCCGGGCAGCAACGGAGCGCCGGGCCGCGCCAGGTACTGGTAGTAGAGCGCGGTGTTCGCGATCGTCACCTCGGCCGCCACCCAGGTCTGCGTGGCCACCCGGAACAGTGGGTGTCCGACGCCGGTGATCTGCACCACGAGATCGGCGACGACCACCAGGGCCATCCACACCGTCCACCACTGCTTCGCCCAGTGATCGAGCAGCAGGCGCGTGCGGTGCGAGCCCGTGATCGCCGACATCGACGTTCCCGTGAGCTCAGTCATGGTGCAGCTCCAGGAAGATGTCCTCGAGGTTCAGGTCGTGCAGCTCGGCGCGGGCGTTCCACGTGGATTCGAGCTGACGCAACAGGGCGTCGTCGGCGTGCTGCAGGCTCACGAGCGCCTCGTTGCCGCGCACCCGCACGCGCAGGGCACCGTCGACGCGCAGATCGCGCGGGAGGTCGACGCGGCCGATCAGACGCACGCGCTTCATCGTGGTCTTCAGGGTGTCGAGTTCCTCGTCCAGGCGGATGCGGCCGTCCTTGAGCACGGCCACGCGGTCGGCGATCCGCTCGACGTCGCTGGTGATGTGCGTGGAGAACAGCACCGTCTGCTGCAGTTCGGCTACGTGATCGATCACCGTGGCCAGGAACTCGCGGCGCGCACTCGGATCGAGGCTGGCGGCGGGTTCGTCGAGCACGAGCAGTTCGGGCTCGTGTCCGAGGGCGAGCAGGATGCCCAGCTTCTGCAGCTGTCCGCGCGAGAGGGTCTTCACCCGGGCGTCGAGGTCGAGTCGCCACGCGCGGGCCGTGTCGCGGGCGAAGGTGTGGTTCCACAGCGGATAGAACGATCCGACGTAGCCCAGGGTCTCCTCGACGGTGAACCAACCGTAGAGTTCGACCTCCTGGGGCACGTAGCCGATGCGGGCCTTGGTGTCGGCGTCGAGGTCCCAGGGATCACGACCGAGCACGCGGGCGGTGCCGCCGTCCGGCCGTAGCAGACCGAGCAGACATTTGAGCAGAGTGGTCTTGCCCTCGCCGTTGCGGCCGAGCAGGCCGACGATCGATCCCGTGGGGACGTCGAGATCGACGCCGCGGAGGACCTCCTTGCGCCCGTAGCGGCGCTCGAGTCCCTGGACGTGGACGGGGAACTCAGTCACGGCGCATCTCCTCCAGGATCGGGCCCAGCATGGCCAGGGTCTCCTCGGGACTGAGCCCGAGCTGGTAGGCGCGGGCGGCGAGCTCGCGGGCCGCGGGCAACAGGGCGCGGCGACGCTCCGCGGGGTCGCCGTCGGCGTGGACGGTGACCACGCGCATGCCCTGCCCCCGCACGCGCTCGACGACGCCCTCGGACTCGAGCTGCGAATAGGCCTTCGACACGGTCATGGGATTGATCTCCAGTTCGCGCGCCACGGTCCGGACCGAGGGGAGGAGCCCCCCGACCTCCAGGTGCCCCGATGCGATCTCGGCGCGCACCGCCTCCATGAGCTGGCGGTACAGCGGGACACCCGAGGAGGGGCTGAGCGCGAAGCGCGGGATGCGGTCGTCGTGGCGCATGACTGTATCACTACGGTAATACACCGGGCGGGTTGCAGTCCATGGGCCGCCGGCGTCACGGCTTCGCACTTCCGGACGCCGTCCGACATACCTATCGTCAGCAGTGTTACGCTACGCGTCATTCGTAACATTCGATCTCGCCCCGGAGGTGCACCGTGCTCCGCCGCCTCTTCCTCGCCGCCGTCCTGCTCACGGCCGCTCCCGCGGCCGCGCACGAGGTCCAGCACCACGTGGAGCGGGGCGAGGCCGTGATCGTCACCCTGGAGTACTCCGACGGCGTCCCGCTGGCCTACGAGGAAGTCGAGGTCCGGGCCGAGGGCGAGGATCAGCCGATCCTGCTCGGCAAGACCGACGTCGAGGGTCGGATCGCCTTCGTTCCGGATTCCGGAACGTCCTACGTGGTCCGGGCCTTCGCGCAGGACGGCCACGGGGCGCAGGTGCGGGTCGCGGCCAGCGACGGCGAAGCCGAGATGGCGCCGGTCCCGTCGTCGGCCGGGGGCAACGGGGGCGTGGGGCGCATCCTCCTGGGCGTCGTCCTGATCCTCGGCCTGTTCCTGGGTCTGCGCCGGATCGTCGCCCGCGACGGCACGACACCGCAGCGGATCTCGCAGGGCTGATGCACGTCCCCGACGGCTTCCTCGGACCGCAGACCTACCTCCCGGCCACCGTGGTCGGGGCCGGGCTGTGGAGCGTGGGCGTCGCGCGCGTGCGCCGTCGACTCGACGCCGTCGCGCTGCCGCGGGTCGGCGTGCTCACGGCGCTGGCCTTCGTGCTCATGATGATCAGCATTCCGATCCCCGGCGGGAGCACGGTCCACTTCGGCGGTGTGGCGCTGTTGGCGCTGACCTTCGGCGGATGGACGGCCTTCGTGTGCATCTCGCTGGTGCTGCTCATGCAGGCCGGACTCTTCGGTGTGGGTGGGATCACCTCGGTGCCGGTCGCCGCGCTGTTGATCGGATTCGTCGGCGCGTGGACGGCGGTCGCCGCGCACCGTCTGCTGCGCGGCCTCGGCGACCGGATCGCGCTCTTCGGGGCGGGGTGGTTCTCGGTGGTGGTGCCTGCTGCTCTGATGGCGGTGGTGCTGGGACTGCAGCCCGCCGTCGCCTCGGGCTCGGACGGACGGCCGTTGTTCTTCCCCTTCGGTCTCGACGTCACGCTGACCGCCGTGATCGTTCCCCACCTGCTGGTGGGCGTGGGCGAGGGTCTGCTCACCGTGATGATGATCGAAGCGTTGCGCCGGATCGGTGTCGAACCGGTGCCGGCCGGAGGACGGGCGTGAGACACCGGTTGTTCGTTCTGGCGTACCTGGCCACCGCGATCGGATCGGGCTTCGTGCACGATCCCTGGGTGCTCGCGGCCGCGGCCGGGGCGGTGCTACTGCTCGCCGGACGCGAGGCCGGCCGGATCGCTCGCCGCGCGGTGCTGGCCGTCGGCCTGTTCGTGGCCACGGTCACCCTGGCCTACGCGGCCTTCGGCTGGTGGCGCGAGGGCGCGGTCGACACCGCCTGGATCCTGCGCACGAACCTGCGCGCCTTCGGTCTGACGGCGCTCACGTTGCTCGTGGTCGCGCGTGTCGACGCCCGCCAGGCCTTCGCCCCGTGGCCCGGTCTGCTCGGGCTGATCACCGTGATCGGTGCACAGCTGCGCCTGCTGCAGCGCGAACTCGAGGACTACCGGCTCGGACTTCGCAGCCGCACGCACCGCCGTGCCAACGCGGCCACCGCGGCCCGCCACGCCGCGTCCGGTGGCGCCCACCTGCTCGGCCGCGCGCTGCACGACGCCGACGAGATCGCCCTCGCCATGCGCGCCCGGGGAGCCTGGCATGATCGCGGCTGAGGGACTGACCGTCCGCCACGCCGACGGCAGTGTCGCGCTCGACGACGTCGGCTTCGTCGTCGAGGCCGGCGAGAAGGTCGTTCTGCTCGGCGGCAACGGCAGCGGCAAGACCACCCTGCTGCGCGTGCTCGACGGACTGATCGAACCCACCGCGGGTCGCGTTCTCTACGACGGCCACCCCGTCGACACGCGCAGCCTGCGCGATGCCGCCTTCGCCCGGCGCTTCCGCTCGGACGTCGCCCTGCAGTTCCAGAACCCCGACAGCATGCTCTTCCACGCGACCGTCTTCGACGAGATCGCCTTCGGCGCGCGTCAGCTCGGTTTCGACGACGAGGAATCGCGCGTGCTCGACTGGGCCGAACGGCTCGGCGTGGGTCACCTGCTCGAGCGCGTTCCGTACCGGCTGAGCAGCGGTGAGAAACAGCGCGTGTGCCTGGCGGCGTTGCTGGTGGTCGAGCCGAAGGTCCTGCTGCTCGACGAACCGATCGCCAACCTCGACCCACGCAGCACGGGCTGGTTGGTGGACTTCCTGCAGGACCTCGATCTCACGGTGTTGACCACCACGCACAACCTGAGCCTGGCGCCGGAACTCGGCCGCCGGGCGCTGGTGCTGGGCGAGGACCACCGTCTGCTGTTCGACGGTGCGCTGACCATCGCGCTCGACGACATGGATCTGCTGCAACGCGCGAACCTCGTCCACACCCATCGCCACCGTCACGGATCCCACGAACACCGACACCCCCACGTGCACGACTGGGGTTGAGCCCGGCGACGCGACCGAGGAGACCTTCGATGACCGACACGCTCACGCGGTTCACCGTGTCCCTGCCGACCAGCCTGCTCGCGAGTGTCGACCAGGAGATGGTCGAGCGTGGCTACAGCTCGCGGTCGGAGTTCGTGCGCGACCTCATCCGCGACCGCCTGGCCCGTCGCACCTGGGACGAAGGGGTCGACGAGGTCTTCGGCACGCTCACCATCCTGTACGACCACCACGTGCCCGGTCTGGCCGAGAAGATCATGGAGGCGCAGCACAACCACCTGGTGAACGTGCTGTGCACCACGCACGTGCACGTGAGCCACGACGACTGTCTCGAGGCGATCATCCTGCGGGGCCGACCCGACGAGATCGAGAACATGGTCCTGACCATCGGCGGCATGAAGGGCGTGCGCTCGGCACACCTGAGCCCGGCGGTCCCGTAGCGCGCCCCGCTTGTGGCGGCGGGCGTCGCGGCCTACTCTCGTGGGACCTCCCTCCCCCGGCCGAGGCCAATGCTCCGAGCGTCTCTCGTCTTCCTGCTGTCGTTGTCGAGCTTCGGAGCGGCCCGTGCCGCCGCACCCGACCACCCAGACGTGCGCGGATGGCTCCACGCCGGCTGCGCGGCGAAGCAGGCCGCGGCCGAAGCCCTGGCCCGCCGCGACAACCCCGATCTCGCGCCGATCGACCGCGCCGACCGTCCGCTCGACGTGCAGCACGTCGACCTGCGGATCGTCTTTCCCGATTCGTTCGACCGGATCACGGCGACCATGCGCGCGCGGGTGGTGGTGCTCGAGTCCACCGGCGAGGTCGTGTTCGATCTCGAGTCGGAGTCGACGCAGAGCCTGGGCCTGACCGTGAACGAGGTCCGGGTCGAGGGCGCGCCGACGACCTTCACGCACGGTGCCGACACCCTGGCCGTCGCGCTGCCGGCGGTGCTCGCGGCCGGCGACACGACCACGGTCGCCGTCGACTACGCGGGCATGCCACTGCCCGGCCGCAGTCCCGGCTTCGGGCTGCGCTTCACCAACTTCATCGACGAGGACTTCCAACCCGATCCCGAGCTGCCGGTCGCGCAGACGCTGAGCCAGCCGGTGTCGGCGCGCACGTGGTGGCCCTGCCACGACCATCCGGCCGACGCGGCCACGGTGCGGCTCACCGTGGAGATGCCGGCCGACTTCGAACTGGCCGCGCCGGGAATCCGCGAGTCGATCGAGACGCGGCCCGACGGGCGCGTGGTGCAGACCAACGTGATGCCCACGCCGGTCCCGAGCTACCTGGTGTCGTTGATCGTGGCCGACTTCGAGCGCTGGACCGAGCCGATCACCGTGACCGAGCTGCTCGACGACGGCACGACCGTCCCGCGGACGATCGACCTCGTCCACTACGCGCCCACGAGACGTCGCGACGACGCCGAGTACAGCTGGTCGAACACCGCCTCCATGATGGATCGCTTCGAGGCGCTGTGGGGCCCGTATCCCTACGCCGACATCAAGTACGGCAACGCGCTCTTCAACGGCGCGGTGGCCATGGAGCACCCGACGATGTCGAGCATCGGCGACAGTCCCTTCACGGTGTCCGGGGAGCAGAGCACGCTCTATCCCGGTCCGGTGGGCGATCTGGTCAACGCCCACGAACTGGCCCACATGTGGTTCGGCAACGCGGTACGTCTCGAGCGCTGGGGCGACATCTGGCTGAACGAGGGTTTCGCCCGCTACGCCGAGACCCTCTGGCTCGAGGAGTTCTACGGGCCGGAATTCGCGGCCGACTACCGCGCGATCCTGCGCGAAGGTTCGGACTTCTGGTCGGGGCCCCTGCGCGATCCCTCGCCCACGGCACTGTTCAGCGGCGTCACGTACGACAAGGGCGCGCTGGTGCTGCACATGCTGCGGCAGGTGCTCGGCCGCGACGATTTCTTCGCGGCCATGCGCAACTACGTCACCGACGCCGCCCTGCGCTTCGGTGCGGTGACCGTCGAGGACTTCCGCGCGCACTGCGAAGCCGTGTACGGCGGCGATCTGGGATGGTTCTTCGATCCCTGGCTCACGCGCGAGGAACTCCCGACGGCGATCGTCGACTGGTGGATCCAGGGGTCGGAAGTCGATCTCCGGGTGCGGCAGCCGGCGGACAACGTCTACGAGATCCCGTTGCCCGTCCGCCTCGAGCTGGCCGACGGAACGACCGAGGACGAGACGGTGTGGATCGGCCGCGGGCAGGAGGACTTCACGCTCCGGGCCGACGCCGAGGTCGTGGGCGTGACGATCGATCCGGACGACGCCTGGCTGCTGGAGGTCGAGACGCCGGCGCGGCCGCGGATCGCCTTCGAGCGGGTCTACCCGAACCCCTTCAATCCGAACGTGCGGATCGAGTTCGTCGTGGGCGACCCCGGCGCGGTGCGCCTGGAGGTGGTCGACGCCCGCGGGCGGCTGGTGCGCACGCTGCGCGACGAATCCCTGGGGGTGGGTCGCTACGAGGCCGCGTGGGACGGACGCGACGACGCCGCCCGCGCGGTGGCGAGCGGCGTGTACCACGTGCGCCTCGAGGCCGGAGGGCTCGTCGAGGCGCGGAAGGTCACGTTGTTGCGTTGAGGGCGGGGCCACCGCACGGGTGGCCGGACATCAGAAGCCTCAGCCGCCACCGAGGTTGCCGAGTCCGCACGAGCCGCTCGAAGGCGTCGAGCGGCTGCCGCTCGTGAAGAAGCCGGAGACCTGCTTCTGGGCCGTCTTGCCGCAGCTGGGGCACTCGGCGGTCTTGCGCTCGGCGATCGAGCGCAGCTCCTCGAAGGCCTCGCCGCAGTGGGGGCACAGGTAGTCGTACATGGGCATCGGAGCGTCCTCCGGGATCGCGAGGTCGAGGAGTTCGCCGCGCACCGACCCACGGGCGCGGCCTCCGGCAACGAGAACGTCGGCGATCGGGGGCCGGGTTCCCAACACCCTCAGTTCTTTCGGACGAGCCTCGGGACCGCCCGAAGCGACTGCCGACAGCTGGGACACAGGGTGTGCACCATCTTGCCCGTCGGCGCGCCCCGCGAGGGCCGCTGGTACTCGCGGCGCAGGGCCAGTTCGGGCTCGAACCAGTCGTCGCGATAGCGGAAGCGATTGCAGTGGCTGCACCGGGCCACCGTCGGGCTCGGCGCCACGCGCAGCAGGCGGTCGTACAGATCGGGGTCGAGCGATTCGAGAGCCAGGGTGCGGCTGGTGAAGCGGAAGCGGCCCTCGCCGATCGGCTCGATCCACATGCGCAGCATGCGTCGCTCGTTCGGGGCGTCACAACGCAGCAGGAAAGTCC
>CAZQHE010000115.1:0-14144 GCA_964593155.1 uncultured bacterium | reverse complement strand
CTTCAGGATCGTGTGAACGTGTATCAGGCCTTCGCATTGCTCGAGTTCGGCAGCGTCAGCACCGGACTGTTCACGGTCGACGCGATGCTCAAGCGTTCGCCGGTCGCCGTGCTGCGCTGCGGGTCGGTGCACCCGGGCCGCTATCTGGCCCTGGTCGGTGGCTCGGTGGCGAGTACCGAGGAGGCCCACGGCGCCGGCCTCGAGGCCGGATTCCGGCAGGGATCGTTGCTCGACGACGTTCTCCTCGCCGATCCGGATCCCGGCCTGGCCGCCGCGGTGATGGGCGAGCGCTCGGCCCCGCAGGGCGACGCCGTCGGTGTCTGCGAGGTGAGCACCTCGCCGAGCCTGCTGCGCGTTCTCGACCGGGTGCTGAAGTCGATGCCGATCCACCTCGTCGAGGTCCGACTGGCCGACGACCTGGGCGGCCGTGCGCTCGCCGTGTTCGATGGCCACCTGCCCGACGTGCAGGCGGCTCTCGAGACGCTCGCGCACGAGCTGAACGACCCCGACCGGCCCGGCGACGTCGGGCGTCTGGTCGCCTCGACCACGATGCCCCGCATCGACGACACCCTTCGCGACGTCCTGGCCGAGGGCACCCGCTTCACGGCCTGTTCGCACTGGACGCCCGCCGGCGCCGAGATCCTCGAGACGGAAGGATGAGCCCGTGTTCCTGGGCAGGGTGATCGGCCGCATGGTCTGCAACGTCGTCTACGAGGGCATGGGGGGCGTGCCCCTGCTGTGGGTGCAACCTCTGGACAAGCACGCGGCGGCGACGGGTAGGCCCTTCGTCTGCGCCGACGGCACGCGCATGGCCGGGCCCGGAGAACTCGTCTACTGGGAAGCCAGCCGCGAGGCTGCACTGACCCTCGATCCGAGCTTCGTCCCCGTCGATCACGCCGTCGTCGGCATCGTCGACGACGTCCACCTCGATGCCCCCGAGGAGCCGTCGTGATCCTCGCGCGCGTCGCCGGGCGCATCACCTCGACCATCCATCATCCCGACATGGACGGGCGCCGGCTGCTCCTGCTCGACAAGCTCGACGCCCAGGGTGAACCGACGGGCGGCCACGTCATCGCGATCGACACCGTCGGCGCCGGATACGGCGAGACGGTGATCATGCTCGACGAGGGCAACGGAGCACGGCAGGTGCTCGGGGGCGGGCGCCTGCCCGTACGTTCGCTCGTGGTGGGGGTCGTGGATCAGGTGGGGTGAACGGTCCGGGGTGACATCGCGTCCCGCATGCTGCAGAGTCGAGGCCCCGCGAACACCCGGAGGTCATCCATGCGCCGCTCCGTGATCATCGGCACCGGCTCGTACATTCCGACCCGACGGATCCGGAACGAGGACCTGGTCACGCGCGAGTTCTTCGCGGACTACGGCCAGCCGATCGAACGCGAGAAGAATCCACGCGTCGTCGAGACCTTCCAGAAGATCACCGACATCTCCGAGCGCCGTTACGTCGAGGACGACCTCGTGGCTTCGGACATCGGGACGGTCGCCGGCGAACGCGCGATCGAGGCCGCGGGAATCGACCGTGAGAGCCTGGATTACGTGATCGTCGCCCACAACTTCGGCGACATCCGCCACGACAACCGCCGGTCGGACTTCGTGCCCACGCTCGCTGCCCGGGTCAAACAGCGCCTGGAGATCGCCAACCCCGAGTGCGTGGCCTACGACCTGCCCTTCGGCTGTCCGGGGTGGCTGCAGGGGATCATCCAGGCCGACTACTACCTGCGCTCGGGTGACGCCACGCGGGCCCTCGTGATCGGCGCCGAGACGCTCTCACGCGTCTGCGACCCGCACGATCGCGACAGTCTGATCTACGCCGACGGGGCCGGAGCGACCGTCGTCGAGGCCCGCGACGTCGGCGAAGGCCAGGGCCTGCTCGCCCACGCCGTCCGGTCCGACACGCTGGAGCACGCCCGTCTGCTGTGGATGGGTTCGACCTACGACGTCAAGACCGTCTCGGACGGACTCTACCTCAAGATGTACGGACGCAAGCTCTACGAGTACGCCCTGAGTACCGTACCGGGAGTGGTGGCGAAGAGCCTCGAACGCGCCGGCATCGAAGTGACCCGCGTGAAGAAGATCCTCATCCACCAGGCCAACGCGAAGATGGACGAGGCGATCCTAGCGCGCCTGTTCAAGTCCCACGGCCTCGACGCAGTGCCCAAGGGGATCATGCCCATGACGATCTCGTGGCTGGGCAACAGTTCCGTGGCCACGGTGCCCACGTTGCTCGACCTGGTGCTGCGCGGCGAGATGCCGGACCAGTCGATCGAGCCGGGGGACGTGATCGTGTTCGCGTCGGTGGGCGCGGGGATGAACGTGAACGCGGCCGTCTACGGGTGGGTCTGAGCGGCCGCACGGGCTCCTACCCGGCTACTTCGTCAACCCGCGCGTCCAATCGGTCACCAGCTGCAGATCCGAGTTCTCGTTCGCAGCGACGGACCCGGAAACCGTGAGGAGACGTTCGCCGTCCGGGTGCATCGACACGTACACGCCGCCGGCTCCGGGCGGACTAACGGCCGCGAAGCGCTGCGGCGCGCCCGAGCGGAACGTGGACGAGCCGCCGTCGACCTCGACGAACCGCAGTTCACCGTTGGTGAGGACGTAGTAGATACGCTCGCCGCGCGCACCCCAGAAGGGATACAGGGCGGGCTCGCGGTTGATCTGCCAGCGTCGCTCGCCTCCGGACAAGGGGCGGACGTAGACGTCCCACTCCGATCCCTGGCCACTGCCGTACACCATCCACCGGCCGTCGGGAGACACGGCGGCGCTGTAGTCGATGAGAGACGTTTCGACGAGGAGCGTCGGAGTTCCGCCATCCATGGGAAGCGAGTAGAGATCGAAGTCGGTTTCCGGATTCCGCTGGTTGAGCAGGACCGTGTTGCCGTCGGGGGTCACCCCGGTGGGGGCGACTTCGCCCTCGAACTCGTAGAGGACGGAAGCGTCGCCCGTGCCCTCGACCGGCCGGACCACGATCCGCGCCACGCTGTCGGCGAAGGCCGTGTACACCACGCGCGTACCGTCCGGCGTCCATTCCGCCGAGCCTTCGTAGCCGGGTTCGAAGGTGAAGCGGGTGCGGAGGCCGTTCTCGAGATCCACGAGCCAGAGATCGCCTTCGCCGGGGTCGTCGCCGTACACCTCGACGACCGCCTGCCGCCCGTCGGGCGAGATCCGCGGCCGCTCCAGACCGCCCGGGTCGCCGACCCGTCCGAGCGGTTCGTCGTCGAGCCCGACCCACTCCAGGAACTGCTCGGCCCCGCCCGTGCGGACCATGTACACGAGGCTTCCGTCGTCGTTCGCCGAGAAGACGCCGAGCGCCGCGCCCGTGTCGACGAGGATGTCTTCGACCAGGGGAATCGGCTCGCCGAGCTCCGCGCTCGAGGGGTCGAAGGGCGTCGCGAGCAACGTTCCCTCGCGCACGCTCAGGAGATGACCGCGCGAATACTCGGCCTGGGTCTGCGACCGGAGCACGAGCCGGGGCTCGCCGCCGTCGAGCGACGCCAGGTAGATCTCGTGCTCGTCGATCTGCCCGCCGGTGCTGCGCGCGAGGTAGAGGAAGTGTTCGCCGTCGGGGAGGAAACGCGGATGTCGGTGCGAATCGTGGCCGGCGTCCTGGTCGACGGTGGTGATCTCGACCGGCGTTCCCCCTGCCGACGACACCCGATGGATCCCCGTTCCGGCCGCCGGCGCGAAGAGCACGACGCCGTCGGCGTTCGTGGTGGAGCCCTTCATGTTGGCCGCGTCGCACAGCGTGACGGGCGGTCCGCCGGCCACGGGCACGCGGCGGAGGCGACCGTCCACCGTGCCGAAACCGATCGTGCGGCTGTCGGCCGACCAGAAGGGGTAGAGGCCCTCTTCCGTGCCGGTGAGAGGCGTGGAATAGGGAGTCGCGAGACGACGCAGGTGCAGAACGGTCTGCGACGAGCCCTCGCGCACCGCGAAGACGACCATGCTGCCGTCCGGCGAGATGCGCGGTGGACCGGGCCGCGCCGTCGAGAAGTTGTAGACCGCGCCCGGCGGCACGGGCATCGCCATGTTGTAGACGGGTGGTGCTTCCGGCCGCGCGACGAATTGCCAGCCGACGAGAGTCCCCGCGACCGCCGCGGCGACCGCCAGTGCCATGGTGACGAGAGCGCCTCGCCTGCGGTGCGTCGGCCCGAGGTCCGGGTCGTCGGGCAGCGAACCCACGACCGACGCCACCGACCCCAGCAGCGAAGCGTCTGCCGCTCCGACCTCGAGGAACACCCGCGCCTCGCCGATGTCGCGCAGTCGCCGCCGGGGGTCGCGCTCGAGGCAACGCTCCAGCAAGCGGCGGATCCCGGGCGAGGTCTCCTCGGGAAGGTGGTCCCACGCCACGTCGTCCTTCAGCACCGAGGCCAACGTGTCGCTCACCGTGTCGCCCTCGAACAGTCGCCGACCGGCGAGCATCTCGAACAGGACCACGCCGAACGACCAGATGTCCGCGCGTCGGTCCACGCTGCGACCCCGCGCTTGTTCGGGGCTCATGTAGGCCGCCGTGCCCAGGATCATGCCGCCCTGGGTCATCGCCGCGGTGATGGTCGGCGAGTTCTCGATGTCCTCTTCGGCGGACGTCTCGCCGGTGAGCGCGCGGGCCAGACCGAAGTCGAGAATCTTGACCTTGCCGTCCTCACCGATCTTCACGTTCGCTGGTTTGAGATCGCGGTGGACGATGCCCTTCTCGTGGGCCTCCTCCAGCCCGCTCGCGAGCTGACGTGCCAGGTCGACGACCTCGTCCTCGGCGATCGGCCCCCGGGCGATTAGCTCGGAGAGATCGGTTCCCGCGGCGAGTTCCATGGTCAGGAAGACGCGCCCGGCGTCTTCTTCGAGTCCGAAGATGCCGGCGATGCTGGGATGCTGCAGCGAGGCCAGCACGCGGGCCTCGCGCCGGAAGCGCGCGAGACGCTCCGGGTCGGCGGTGAAGCTCTCGGGCAGGAGCTTCAGGGCGACCTCGCGGCCGAGCTTCGTGTCGCGGGCGCGGTAGACCTCGCCCATGCCGCCGCGGCCGAGAAGGGCGGTGATCTGGTAGTGGGCGAGGGTCTTGCCGAGCAACGGCGGGCTCCCGGGAGAAGGTGGGCGAGATTCGACGCCCCGATCATCCATTGCCCGCCGCTGGGGTCGCGGAAGTGCAGGTGTTCGCCCTCCGGGTTCCGGACGGAAGGACGTCGGATCGTAATGGACGGTTGCGGGCCGGTCAATTCCGACCCGCGGGGCGAGCCCTCAGTCGGTCGTGACCTCGGTCGCCGTCACGCTGTACCGGAACTCCCCCCGGCAGGAGTCGGCCGCCCACCAGTCCCAGTCGATGATCCCGACCCGCTGCGCGGAGTCGTAGAGCGTGTACTCGTTCACACCGCCGGAATCGTTGGGGCCCCACGCATCGGCGCCGGCCGCGCCTTCGTGCCCGACGAAGGTCCCCTGCGAGAACTGCTCGAGCGCACCGTCGAACTCGCGCACGCGCAACTGGACGTGGAAGCGCATTCCAGGGCTCCGTTCGATGCGGAAGCTCGCGGTGCCACCGGGATCCCACGAGTCGCCGTTGGTCGCATTGAAGGAGTTCCAGTCGGAATCCAGGACCCGGTCGATCTCGCCGGATTCGTCGAAGAGGACCACGTAGAACTTGTAGCCGAACTCGCCGACTCCGCCGCTCGGGTCGCAATCACGGTCGACGGTGATACGGTCGAGGCTCACGACGACGTCGTCGACGACGGTGGCGGTGGGACCGGTCCCGCCGTCGTCGTCGTCGGAACCACAGCCGACGGGGCCGAGCAGGAGCAGGGACAGGATCGAGGGGAGCAGCATCAGGCGTTTCATTGGGCATGTCTCCGGGTGGGGGTACGGCGGCCGCGGTCGGCGTATCGCGTCGTACCACCCATGCGCAGACCGTGCGCGTGATGCGCAACGAGCCTCAACGCAGTTCCCGAGCCGACTCCATCACCACCTTGTGGCGAAGCGACACGAGGATGCAGACGATCTCCTGGATCTCGTCCTCGGTGCAGCCCTCGTTCTCCATCGCCTGCATGACGTCGCCGCCGGCGGCGAGGAAATGCGCATTGGTCAGGTCGAGGTGCGCGTGCGCGCTCACCAGGTCACGGCCCTCGTAGACCTGGGGCCCGCCGGTTCCCGAGATGATGAACTGGGCGACGCGCCGGGCGAGGAGTTCGCGGTCGACGCCGTCCATGATGCGCGTCAACGCCTCGTTCTGGTCGTGGAGACGCACGATCTCGCGGGTGATCGCGTGGATCCCCTCCCTGCCGCCGAGACGCTCGTAGAGCGACGCCTCCGCCTGCCGGGCCTTCATTGCCGAGGCGTTCTCCGCGCATCGCTCCTCCAGGGCGAGGAGCTGTTCGCGGACGGTGGGTTCGGTGTCGGCGCCGTGGTGATCGGCGACGGCGCTGGCGGGTAGGAGAAGGAACGGGATCAGGACGGCGCTGCGCAGGAAATGACGAATCACGAGGAGACCTCCAGGAAAGGGGGACGATTCGCTCGGTCCCGAAGCTAGGACGCACGTGCCCGGTCCATCATGAGATCTCGATGAGATTCCCCGTTCAGCTCGCGGGCAGGCAGCGGTAGCCGACCCCACGGACGGACTCGATCCTCCAGGCCCGATCGCCCAACTTGTTGCGAAGACTCCGGATGATCGTGTCGACGACGTTGCTCGAACCCTCGTGGTGGATGTTCCAGACGTCGGCGAGCAGCTCGCTCCGGGTGACGGCGATTCCCTCGTTCTCCACGAGGAAGCGCAGGACGCCGAACTCCAGGGGACTCAGCTCGCGGGGACCGTCCGGGGCGAGGAGCTGGCGCGACTCCAGATCGAGCAGCGCGCCGTGCTCCGGTCCCATCTCCCCGAGTTCCTGCGTGAAGAGCCGACGCATCCACCCGTCGACGGATCGCGGGCCGAAGTCCAGGCAGGCCGAGGCGTAGGGCGTGTCGCCGAGCGCGACCGACTCGTCGAGCGGCACGAAGCCGAGCCGCCGCGCGACCGGGAGATAGGGGACGGGATCGACGATCGTCAGGTACACGCGGCGCAGCCGCGGCCGCAGTGCGAGGTAGCTGCGCTTGAGGTCGAGCCAGCACGCCGCCTGCACGGGCGACGGGACCTCGCCGTGCTCGCGTGACAACCAGCGCCGCAGGAAGAGCGCCTGCCCGCCACCGTTCGCGCGGAAATGCTCCCACCACAGTGCCGTGACCGGATCCTGCCGCAGGTCGCGGCTGCGGACACGATCGGTGTCGAGCGAGCAGTAGAAGCCGACCACGTGGCCCTCGTCGTCGCGCGCCACGAAGAAGGCATCGGGCGCCAGGGTCCACCAGAAGTCGATCCAGTGGGTGGCGGTCTCGGATTCGTGGAGCGAGGAGATCTCGAGGATCGCCTCTTCGTCGTCGACACGGGCCGGTTCCACGACACAGTGCGGTGCCGTCGTCGGGAAGAAGGCCTCGCGTACGACCGGATTCTCGATCAGGTAGATGAGGTCGGCCGTGTATCGCCAGAGCAGGGTGGACGGAGCGTGGTGGACCTCCTGACGCATCTGGCGCCACGCGGCACGGCGGAAGTGGGCGAAGCCCTGCGGGTCGCGGGCCCGGAGTTCGGCGCACACGAACTCGCGTACGGCATCGTGCAGGGCGATGCCGTCGCTGCGGACCTGCACGAAATGCAGGTCCTGGAGCGCGCCGAAGACGTCGTGCGCCTCGTCGAGATCGAGCATCGCCGCCAGCAGGGGCTCGGTCACGCGACGGACAGTGGACGCCGCCTCGACGGCCTGCCGCAGACGCGGATCGTCGATCTCGTCGACGTAGAAGTGCGTCAGATCGCGCAGGACGCCTTCGATCGTTCCTCCGGCCGAACGACCCGCGACTGCGCGTCCGCTCGCGTGCGCCGCCAGCCGAAGCGCGAGCGGATGCCCGCTGGCTGCGCGCACCAGCGAATCACGCGCTTCGCTCGCGACGCCGGCTTCGTCCAGCAGACGGTGCGCTTCCTCGTCGGTCAGCGTCTCCAGGCCGACGCTCCGGAAACGAGGGCCGATCACCGGATCGGTCACCCAGTGGACCGCCGGCGCCGAACGCGCCGCCGTGACGAGGCGGAGGGCACCGCCCACCGACGGCAGGAAGGTCTGGCGCAACCACGTCTCCAGCAGACGCAGGCTGTCGAACACGTCGAGGACCAGGACGACCGGCGGCGAGGATCCGTCGTCGGCCGACTCGAGATCCTCGATCGACGTTCCCACCGCGGCGAGCGCGTCGGTCAGCGACGCACGAAAGCCGGATTGCGTCGGTTCGACGGCGTCGCCGTCGAGGACCACCACGCGCGCCCCGCGGTCACGCGCGACCTCGGCGAACTCGCGCAGCAGCGTGGTCTTGCCGATTCCGCCGATTCCGTGCACCGCGACGACCCACGGTCCGTCGGGATCGAGGCAGCGATGGAGCTCTTTCCGTTCTTCGGCGCGAAGGGGGTGTCCGGGATCGGGCATCGCGCAAGGGGGACGGGAGCGGGGTCAGGCTAGCAACCCGTGCTGGACGGAACAAGGGAGTGACCGGCCGGAGCCGTCGAAGTCGGTGCGTGGCAACTGCATCTCCGAGCTGGTCGCCGCCTGTTGCAGCGCCTCGGTCGACGGGAACGACGAGCCGTGATCACGCGCACGGAGTTCCGACTCGGATCGCGTGACTCCCCGTCGACGGTCGGCTATGCTCGATGCCGCGCCCCTCCTCGGTCCCGGAGCACACGCCCATTGATCGGACGAAAACTGGCCCACTACGAGGTCACCGCCGCCGTCGGCCGTGGCGGCATGGGCGAGGTCTACCGCGCCCGCGACACCAAGCTCGAACGCGAGGTCGCCCTCAAGATCCTGCCGGCGGAGATGTCGGACGATCCGGAACGCAAGGCCCGCTTCGAACGCGAGGCGCGTTCGCTCGCCAGCCTCCAGCACCCGAACGTGGCCTCGATCTACGGCTTCGAGGAGGCGGACGGGATCCGCTTCCTGGTGATGGAACTCGTCGAGGGCGAGGACCTCTCCCAGCGCCTGCGCAACGGACCGATCCCGCCGGAGGAAGCACGGTCGATCGCCGCCCAGATCGCCGCGGGGCTCGAAACGGCGCACGAGGCCGGTCTGGTCCATCGCGATCTCAAGCCGGCGAACGTCATGGTCTCGCCGGTCGGCGACGTGAAGATCCTCGACTTCGGATTGGCGCGCGCGTGGTTCGGCGACGTCGACGAGGACGCGGACCCGTCCATGTCGCCCACGATCACGGCGGCCATGACCCAGGCGGGCGCGATCCTCGGAACCGCCGCCTACATGTCGCCCGAGCAGGCGCGCGGCAAGAAGGTCGATCGCCGCGCCGACATCTGGGCCTTCGGCGTGATCCTCTACGAGATGCTGGTCGGCGAGAAGCTGTTCGAGGCCGAGACGATCAGCGACACCATGGCCGCGGTGCTGCGCGCCGAGCCCGACTGGAGCCGGCTGCCCGCGGAGCAGGCACCCGACCTCGCCCAGTTGACCGAACGCTGCCTGCAACGCGATCCGCGGAATCGCCTTCGGGACATCGGCGAGGCGCGGCTGCTCCTCGAGCCAGGAGGACTCGCGCTGTCGACGATGAGCGCGCCCGCCGCCGCCGTGCCTGCGCCGGCAGGCCGCCGTCCGTGGCCGGCCTTCGTCGCGCTCGCGATCGTGGGCCTCGTCGCGGGTGGACTGCTGGCTCCGCTGGTCCTGCCGTCGGGCGAACCCTCTCCGGTCGTCTACGCCATGATCCCCCCGCCCGAGGGCAACGAGTTCGACCTCGGCGGAGCGTCGCCGGGTCCGGCCCGGCTTTCGCCCGACGGCACCATGATCGCGTTCTCGGCGCTCGACGAAGACGGTCGCGTGATGCTCTGGCTGCGCCAGGTGGGCGCGCGGGAAGCCACCATGCTCACGGGGACCGAAACCGCGGCCTACCCGTTCTGGTCACCCGACAGCCAGACGATCGGCTTCTTCGACATCGAGGGACGACGACTGCGCAAGGTCTCGGCCGCTGGCGGCCCGCCCACGACGCTGTGCCCCGCGCCGAACGGCAAGGGCGGGACCTGGAACGAGGCCGGGGACATCATCTTCGCGGCCGACGCCGGCGTCGGCCTGAGCCGTGTGGCGTCGACCGGCGGCGAGGCGACGCCGCTCACCACGCCCGAAGGACAGGAGAACTCGCACCGTCATCCGCGTTTCCTGCCCGACGGCGAACACTACGTCTATCTCGTGCGGACCAACGACGCGGAAGGCGGTCACTTCCCGATCCGGATGGGTCGTCTGGGCAGTGAAGAGACCCGTGACCTCACGAGGTCGCAGGCCGCGGGCGAATACCACGACGGGCACCTGATGACGGTGCGCGAGGGAGTCCTGATGACCACACCGTTCCCGGAGCCGTGGGACGGCGAGATCGTCGGCGGCGTGCCCCTCGTGGAGAACGTGGCCGTCCTGAGCCGGGACTCGGCCATCGCCGTCTACTCGATCGCGCAGACCGGCATGACCGTCTTCCAGACCGGCAGTCCGGGGTCCGACCGCATCCTCACCCGGAAGAATCTCGACACCGGCGAGACGGTCACGATCGGAGAGCCCGGAACCGTCGACTTCCCCCGTGTTTCTCCCGACGGCCGCCGGGCCGTCGTGCAGATCGTGAGCGAGGGAGAGGCGGCGACCGATCTCTGGATCGTCATGCTGGATTCGGGCCTGCAGACGCGCCTGAGTTTCGCTCCCGGACAGGAGACGCGGGCCGTCTGGACGCCGGACGGATCGGCCGTGGTCTACTCGAGCCTTCACGAAGGCCGTCACCGGATCCTGTTGCACCCGATCGAGGGCAACGCCGTTCCGCGCGTCCTCGCGGAGAGCGACGAGGTCCTGTTCCCCTCTTCGATCCACCCTTCGGGCGAGACGCTCCTCGTCACCATGAAGGGAACCACACCGGCCGCGAGCGACCTCGATCTGGGAGTCCTCCCCACGGACGGGAGTTCGGAACCCGAGGTCTTCCTCGATCTCGGCGAGGACGTCGCCGGCGGCGGGGTGTTCAGTCCGGACGGACGCTGGATCGCCTTCAACTCCGCGTCGGAACAGGGCTTCGACGTCTTCGTCGTGTCCGCGGACAACCCGGCGCGGAAGTGGCAGGTGACCCGTATTGGTTCGGTCTGGCCCGAATGGTCCGCCGACGGTTCGACGCTCTACACCGTCGCATTCAGCGGCGACCTCCTCGTCACGTCGGTCGACGGGAGCGGGGACACCTTCCGCGTTGGCGCGTCGCGTACCGGCATCCGGTCGGCGGTACCTACCGGCGACGGCCGTACATTCAGCCTCGCGCCGCAGGGCGAGTTCGTGTTCCAGAGCAATCCGGTGAGTGATGGCGACGCGTCGGTCTCGCCCCTGCACCTCGTGACCGACTGGCGTCGGGGGCTGTTGCGCTAGGCGCCCGTCCCGTTGCGCGATCCGTCCCTCGATTGCGCATGCTGTTCCGAAGCCCCCTTCCACCCACGCGGGAGACCCACCATGACACGCACTGCGTTGGCGCTCGCCCTGAGCGTCCTCTTCCTCGTCGCCGGCTGCAGTGACGATGCCGAAGGTCCCGCTGGCCCCGGCGGCGGCGGCTCGACCACCGAACTCGGTCGTGTCCTCGACGAGGCCGGCGAGTTCGACGAGTTCCAGGAGACCTACGAGGAGAGCGAGGCGGTCGAATTCGAGGAGACCTCGGGCAACGACCAGTACTACTGCACCCGCAAGACGGTGAGCCTCACCGAGGGCTACAGCGACTTCCCGCAGTTCGATCCGAACGCGCGGATCGTCTTCCCGGGAAACCTGCTGCAGGGCAACACGCTCGACGACGCGACGCCCAGCGAGATCCCCGTCGATCGGGGTCCGGGCACCTACGTGATCACGCTGATCAACGGCACCAACACCTCGACCGTCGACGTCGACGAGGTGAGTCTCGGCAGCGCGGTCGACGCGATGAACGAGATCATCGCGGGCACGCCCGACGACCTTCCGGCCCGCACCACCGTGCAGATCGAGCGGATCACGTCGCGCGAGCAGCTCGGCGTATCCTTGCGCGCGGAGTACGAGACCCTCACCACCGAGATCCAGGGCTCCTTCGAGTACCAGAGCGACGTGAGCTACAACCGCTACCTGGTGCGCCTCACCCAGAGCTACTACACGATCGCCTTCCAGACCCCGACCGACGCCGGCGACTTCTTCGGTCCGGACGTCACGTCCGAGCAGCTCTCCCGCTACGTGCAGCCCGGCAACCCGGCGGCCTACATCTCGAGCGTGACCTACGGGCGCGTCTTCTATCTGCTGATCCAGTCGACCGATTCGTTGCAGGAGGTCGACGCCTCGGTGCGCGGGAGCTTCGACAAGGCGGTTGCGGGAGGAGAGCTCGAGGCGGACGTGACCTACGTGAGCGAGCTCAGCGAGGTGCAGATCGGTGGCTACGCGCTCGGCGGCGTCGCGAGTCAGGCCGCGGCCGCCCTCACCGGCGATTTCGAGGCGCTGAAGACCTTCATCGCCGAGGGCGGGACCATCACGACCGGCGTGCCGTTGAGCTACACCGTGAACGCGGCGAACGATCCGGCGCGCGAATTGAAGGTGAAGGTGGCCACCGAGTACGACGTCGTCGACTGCGCGCCGCTGAGCGA
This sequence comes from uncultured bacterium, assembly GCA_964593155.1. Lineage (GTDB taxonomy): Bacteria > Krumholzibacteriota > Krumholzibacteriia > JAJRXK01 > JAJRXK01 > JAJRXK01. The sequence continues at coordinate 1,483 of CAZQHE010000115.1, read as the reverse complement.
CGCGTTGCCCGACGGCATCGCGTGGTACCGCGGCAGCCTCGGCGTGAGCTGGTACCGCCAGGACGGCATCTACAAGATCACCCGCTGGGAGGACCAGTTCGGCGCGCAGCGCGGCGACGACAGCCGCGACGCCACCGTGCCCTTCGGCGGCTCGAACTTCGCGGGCTACTGGGTTCCGGGCAATCCCGACGGCGGGCGCATCCCGAGCTTCGAGAAGGGATCGTCGACCACCGAGCCCACCGGCCGCATGCGACTTCCGGGCACCGCGCTGCGTGACACCGACTACACGGTGGTGGCGGTCCTGAACCGGATCGGCGTCCCACCGGGCGACGACACGCCAGCCTACTGGCTGTGGGGCGACGGAAACGTCGCGGGACAGGTCATCCGCATGGGCTTCGACGACAGCGATACCTTCGGCGTGTCCCACGGTGGCAGCCAGAAGCTGACGACCACGCTCGATCGCTCGATCGCCCAGCTGCAGCTGTACGTCGTGACCTTCAGCCAGGAAGAGGGCACGAAGATCTTCATCAACGGTCTCGAGAAGGCCCACGATCCGAACCTGACGCTGCCCATCTCGCTGTTCACCGGTGCGAGCCTCGGCGTCAACGGTGCGACGTTCAGCAGTCCGGTGGGCTTCACCACGTTCCGCATGGCCGAGATGCAGATCTACGACTTCGTGCCGAGCGACGCGCAGCGACGCGCGCTCGAGGAAGGGTTGATGGAGCGGTACCGGTTCTGATGGGGCGGTCTACCGCACCACCGTGATCTTCCGGACGATCCTCAGCTCCCCGAGTTCGGCGCGGCAGTAGTAGGTCCCGGCGGACGCGAGGGCGCCCCGATCGTCTCGACCATCCCATTCGAGGCGCATCCGTCGATCCGTCACGGTGCCCGTGTACAGCGCGCGTACCCGACGTCCCGCCGCGTCGTGGACGGTGATGCGGATCCGGCCCCCGGTGGCGGGGAGATTCAGCACGATGCGTGTGGTCGTCCCCGCCACGAAGGGATTGGGTGCGTTCCAGAACGAGAACGCCGAGCTCGCGACCCCTTCCTCGACGCCGGTGGCGTACGGACCGAGCGCCTGAGCCAGTACGACCGGATCGATGCGGGGAGCGAAGAGTCCGTCGCTCGAGAAACTCCCGTGCTGCATGAAGTGCAGGTTGTAGAACGGAACGTCGATCGAGACCCCCGCGACCGGATCGACGACTTCGTACTCGCCCATGGGCCAGCGCTCGCCGCAGGTGAAGCAGCCCTCGGATCCCATCAACAGGTGCGAGATCCGGTACGGCTGGTCGGGGAGCGGGCCCTCCGGGAGGAGCTCGATCTGCCGGGCGTAGAGTGCGGCGAGCTCGCGTCCGTCGGGCTGTGCATTCCCGTTCTCGTCGGGATCGACGGGACTCATGTCGAGGGCAGCCTCCTCGGCGTCGGTGAGCCCGTCGCCGTCCTCGTCGCCTTCGACGTCGATCCAGTGCGCCGGGCCCTGGCT
>CAZQHE010000114.1:0-14166 GCA_964593155.1 uncultured bacterium | reverse complement strand
GCCGGCGCCGTCGCGACGGACCCAGGCCTCGACCGTGAACTCGGCCAGGCCGAGTTCCGGTGCCGGGCCGAAGGTCGTGTAGGCGTCGCTGCCGGCCAGGTCGAGTGACGAAGCGCCCTCGGCCGGCGTCGTGGCGCACTGCACCAGCGACCAGCCGGAGGCGCCGAAGGTGTTCACCGCACGGACGCGGTAGCACCGCTCGGTGCCGGGTTCGAGGCTCGTCTCGGCGAAGCTCGTGGTGTTCTGCGCGAGCGTGGCCAGCGGCTCGAAGGGACCGGTGCTGCCCGTCGTCGAACGTTCCACCTCGTAGTTCTGCTCGTTGTCGGCGTTGTCCGTCCAGGTGAGGTCGATCGTGTAGGACGACGAGGCCGTCGCGGCCAGGTCGGTCGGGGCTGCCGGCGCGGTCTCCGGGTCGACCACGATGTCGAAGGGCGCCGCGTTGCCCCACGCCCAGGCGGAACCGGTGATGCTGCCGTCGACGGTGGTTCCGGCCGAGCCGAAGACGGTCGAGCCCGCGCCTTCGTCCAGGCCCCAGCGGGCGACGAGTCCGGTGCGGGCCGTCGTGATGCGGCTGTTCACCTCGGTCTGGATCTCGACGATCGAGCGTGCGTAGTCCCACACGCGGACCTCGTCGAGTGCGCCGTCGAGGTAGCCCTCGGGCGCACCCGTCGAACGGAGCGCGCTGGCCAGGGCGGCGAGCTGGCGGCTGTCGCTGCGTGGCGGTTCGCCCACGACGAGTTCGGCGTCGAGCTCACCGTTCAGGTACAGGCGCCACGTCACGCCGTCGTAGGTGGCGGCCACGTGGTACCAGATGCCCGTGGTCAGTGGGGTCGCGCCCACGACCGGATGGTTCAACCCCGGCGAGCTGCCGGTCGCGCCCTCCTCGAAGTCGGCGGCGAGCACGCCGTCGCTCGCGCGGATGCCCAGGAACCAGTTCATGTCGCGGTCGTTGCCGTCGGCCTCGCCGCGTCCCTTGGTGATCAGCGGGATGGCGCTCACGCCACCGTTGCCCGTGGAGGCGGCGACCCCCGGTCCGTCGCGACGGACCCATCCCTCGAGCGTGAAGGTCGCCAGGTCGAGCGCGGCCGGATCGCCGAAGTCGACGTAGGCGTTCGAGCCGGCGAAGCCCAGCGAACCGTCGAGTTCGAAGGGAGCGCTCGGGCCCCACACGGGACCGTTGATCAGGGTTCCGTCGGCGCCGCCGGTGATCGAGTTGGCCGCGGTGGTGCCGGTGCCCTCGTCCAGACCCCAGCGACCGACCAGGCCGGTGCCCGTGGTGAGCTGCTGGTCGAGGTCCTGCTGGATCTCCGCCTGCGTGCGCGCGACGTTCCACACCCGGGCCTCGTCGATCAGGCCGTCGAACGCACCCGCGGGGATGCCGGTCGAGGTGAGCGCGGCGCCGAGAGCGGCGTACTGGATGCTGTCGCTGCGCGGGGGCTCGCCCACCGCGAGTTCGGCCTCGAGCAGACCGTTCAGGTACAGGCGCCAGGTCGTGCCGTCGTAGGTGGCGGCCGCGTGGTACCAGCGTCCGGTCTCGATCGAGGTCGAGCCGACGACCGGGTGGTTCAGGCCCGGCGACGTACCGCCGGCGCCTTCCTCGAAGTCGGCGGCGAGCACGCCGTCGCTCTGACGGATGCCCAGGAACCAGTTCATGTCGCGGTCGTTGCCGTCGGCCTCGCCGCGGCCCTTGGTGATCAGGGGGATCGCGCTCACGCCACCGTTGCCGGTGGAGGCGGCGACTCCCGGTCCCTGTCGTTGGAACCAGAGCTCGAGAGTGAAGGTGCCCAGCGCGAGGTCGGAGGCCGGGCCGAAGCTCACGTAGTCGTCGGTGCCGTCGAGGTCGAGGCCCGACTGGGCGTGGGCGGAGGGGGTGGCGAAGGGAATCAGCAGCAGGCCCAACGTCAGGACGACGAGGGCCCGTCGGAGCGATTCGCGGTGGTGCATGGATGTCTCCCGTGAGGCCGGGCGCGAGCGCAGTCGGGACCAGGTGGGGAGGGCGCCCTGGTCGACGGCCCGGTGGTGCGTGCGCCTACGCGCTCCATGGCGGAGCGCGGGCGTCGGATCGGCTCGGTGCGTGGCCCCTGCGTGGATGGGGTTCGAAGAGCGTAGCAGATCATTGCGGGGCGCCGGAGTCGGCCGAGGCCACGAGAACACGGGAATTCGTGACATTTGCGCCGTGTGTTCGCGCGATCGGACCGTCGCGAGCAACGCCTTTCAGGCCGGCAGGCTTCTCCTTACCCTGGGGCCCACGAAAAGGAGGTCCCACCATGGGCACGAACCCGTCGAAGCTGCCACCCCTCGATCCCGCGCGCGTGGCCACGGTCGCCGAGCACGGTGGCGAGATCACCCCCCTGGACCCGATCGGTGCGCGCGTCCGGGGCATCGACCTGTCCGCGGAGAGTGAGCCCCCGGCCGAAGTCGTCGACGCCCTCGAGCAGGAGATGGCGCATCGAGGGTTCATCGTCTTCGCGAACGAACGCCCGTTGTCCGTCGACGACTTCCTCCGCGCCAGCTGCTGGTGGGGCGGTAAGGAACTGCACAGCACCCACGGAGTCCACCCGGAGACTCCCGACGACAACCAGCACATCTTCCGCCTGTCGAACGACCGCCGTCACGGGATCCTGGGCGTGGGGCCCCAGTGGCACAACGACGGCAGCTTCAACACCGACACCTTCTCGCACTCCGGCTACCACATCGTGCGCCCGGCCGAGAAGGGCGGCGGGACGTACTTCGCCCACCAGGGCGCGGCGTACGACGCGCTGCCGGACGAGTGGAAGGAACGCTGGGGTCGTCTGTCGTCGGTGAACTCGGCGTCGGGCGTGGTGCACCCCGTGGTGCACGAGCATCCGATCTCGGGTCGCAAGAGCGTGTGGCTTCACCTCGGAATGACCGGCGCGGTGATCGAGAAGCTTCCCGACGAAGACGGCTTCCGGTTGCTGGACGCCGACGAGCTGACCCGGCTCTGTCGCCAGTACAAGGACCTCCTCGATGCCGGCCTCGAGAACGGCTACGCCATCGCCTACGAGTACGAGGAGAACGACTGCGTGTTCATCGACAACCTGGCGGTGGCGCACCGGGCCGCGCCCGAGGCGCACCTGCCGGTCGAGGAGCAGGGCCTGCGGATCATGCATCGCAGCACCGTGCGGGGTGTGCAGGATCTCGCGCCCGGGTTCGGCCTGCCGCTGCGGATGGACGTCTTCGGGCCGAGTCCGTTCGGCGATGGCGTGTGGCAGGGTGGGGGGATCGGGTTCCGGTGGGACGACGGGGTGCGGATGCAGAATTAGGGGGTTCTTCGAGTGCGTCCGGAGGTCAGTGGGGCGGACGACCGGGTTCGTCGTGCTCATCACCCGATCGGCGGCGCACGTTCAACGCCTTCCAGTGCAGGCCGGGATGGACGGCGATCCGTTCACGCAGCTCGGCATCGTCTGTCAGGAGTTCCGGCTGGATCCGACCGCGATCGTTCAGTGCTTCCAGGAACTCGATCTCGCGCTGTGACAGGGGAAGGAGGCGCTCGAGTCCCTTGCGGCACTGCGTGACCAGATCGTGACTCCACGCTTCGATCGCGCCCGGCTCCGGACTGGCGTCGTGGTGCAGCATCGGCACGAGACTGCGCTCGAATTCCACTGGATCCGCCTGGATCTCGTCGGTCGCGATCGATCTCCAGTCGCGGCGATTGATGCCCCCGTAAACGACGAAGGCCAGCCGGAGCCGGGAGGCGTCGAGGTCGTCACGAGCGAGCAATGCCTGCGTGTCGAAGACGTCGCGACTCGCGGTGCGCGCGAAGAGTGCCGCGAACTTGCCGGCTGCGAGTTCGTGCAAGTCCAGGACGGGGATCGCGCGGGCTCGAGAAGACGCGACCGGGATCGAATCGGCAACGCGTACCGGCCACAGGGGAACGCGCAGCATGAAGTTCACGTCGAGCGCGAGAGTGCCTGGCCGTCCGAAGACCGTGGTGTACGACACGCGCCACTTCCCGCCCGCGTGGTCGGTCGGCACGCGTTTGACCTGCATGCCGAGGCGATCGCACACATCATCAATGGCCTGCTCGAGGCGTGGACGCTCGGTCAGCATCGTGTCGCGGTCGCGCCCGCCGATGTAGTTCAGGTCGAGATCGACGGACAGCCGCGGAAGATCGAAGACGAACAGATTGAGCGCCGTACCTCCCTTCAGTGCCAAGCGCGACTTCAGGAAGGGATGCTGTCGCAGTCCTTCCAGCAGTTCGTTCAGTCGTAGAACCTTCTCGAGCGACTCGGGCCGAAAGCCCGCGGCGGCCGCCTCGCGGCGGAGTTCGGTCTCGGTGATCACGCGTCGATCTCCGCGTCGGTCGCCTCGAAGAACCAGTGAGGGACGACCAGATTCCAGCGTGCCACCAGACGCCCGGACTCGCGCGAAGGATCCAGGTAGCGCGGTTGCCCGGGGGCACGTCGACGCAGGGGCTCGAGGTGGGATTCCTCGACCATCCAGCGCTCGCGCCAGGACTCGAGAACCAGTCCAACGCGCGCGGCCGTGAGCGCAGAGTCACGCCGCACGGCGTGTTCGACCACGACGTCGAGGTCGAAATACTCGACGAGTCCGAGCGAGCGCAGGATCTCGTCCCATCCGCCAGCCTTGTCGGGTGCGTCGAGGACGTCGACGAGCGTGCGTTCGAGCGTCGTCACGCACACGACGCCGCCGGCGTGGCGGACGGTGGCGACACCCTCAACCTGTCCGTCGGAGGACCACAGCGAAGCGGGCACACGCACCGGGACGAACTCCGCCTCTCCGAACCTGAACCGGCGTACGTGTTCGCGAGTCAGGTAGTGATAGCGGTTCCACAGCGTCGCCGACTTGCCGTGGAACTGCAGCGCGGCGTGCAGGGCCACGACGGCGTCGTCGGTGAGCTTCGTGGCGAGGAGGAAGGGGTCGACGACGTGGTCCTCTGCGGGTGTCGATTCGGGTACGCTGGCGTACAGACCCCGCCGTACCCGGACCACGCGTCCCGACCGAACGTAGCCCGCCAGCAGACTGTCGCTCGTGCGGCGGCTCCGGTCACCGTCGGCGAGATGGGCGGCGACGAACTCCGCGTGCGTGAAGACCGGGTGTCGGCGGACGAAGTCGAGGGGGCGCATTGTACTTGCTCCTCGGGCTCTATATACACATTAGAGATACGTATAAAAGCGCGCTACGGCAAGTATACTTGCCGCAAAGAGCTGAAATACGGTCATTTACTGCGTATGGAAGTTCTCATCAGCAAGTTACGAGTGCGGGCCTGGAGGAGTCCTGGATGCCCCATGTCCGACGGGCGGTGCCGAGGGTCGCGCAGAGAGGGCGCCGATCCACGAGATGCGCTGCTCACGGAACCGAGTAGAATGCGGTGGCAGAAGGTCACTTCCGTCCGAAGGCGCGCCCGTAGCTCAGTAGGATAGAGCATCGGACTTCTAATCCGACGGTCCCAGGTTCGAATCCTGGCGGGCGCGCCAATCCATCTCCCAGCGGCCTCGACGCCGCTCGAACCACCGAACACACCGCGACGCGAGCAACATCCCGGCGGGAAGCCCGCACCGAGCCTCGACCCACCTCGCCGCCGCCGAACGCACCCGGCCGTCGACCACCGCGAATCCAACCGATCAGCCGACACCTGCGGAGGACCCCGACCGGGCTTTCACCGCCCTTCCTCTCCCCGCCCGGGGCACCCCGGAGTACAATCCCACACGTCCCCTCCCGGCCGCCCTCGCACCCAGGAGTCCTCTCGTGCGCACCGCCGGTCGACCGTCAGGCATCGGTCCGTTCCTCGTCGTCGCCGCTCTTCTCCTGCTCGCGCCCCTGTCCTCCTCCGCCCAGACCCCGTACTTCCGCCTCGATCCGTCGGACGACGCGTCGTTCGAGACGCCGTCGGGTTCGACGCTGTCGCGCGACGTCACCGTCGACGAGACGCTGGTGACCGGAGTGGTCGCCACACGGATCGAGAACGAGGAGACCGAGATCGGCGGCAGCTCGCAGACCTACTGGAACTACTGGACCTTCGCCGACGGGCAGCTCTTCCTGCACGGCTTCTGGCGACCGGTCGAGGAGTTCGGACGGGTGTACGACCCGCCGGTCCTGTGGATCGACGCCGACCCCACGGTGGGCGACGCCTGGCAGACGCAGTTCCAGGCGTTCGATTTCACCACCGGCGATCCGACGGGTCAGCCGCGGACCGACGTCGCGGTCACCGCGGCCGAGACGATCGACGTGCCCGCCGGCAGCTTCGAGGTCCTGCTCTTCGAGTACGTCGACCAACGGGTGGCCAAGAGCGGCTTCGACCTGCTCGGGCGGCGGGCTGGACCGGCGCGGAACACCGAGCCGCCGATCGCCATCACAGTCTTCGAGTGGCGGTCGGTGACGACCGGACTGGTGCGCTCGGGGACCACACTGGAGCCCCAGGAGGACTGGTTCGAGCTGGTCGGCGGCACCGTGGACGCCGCGGCCCGGTCTTGGGGCGCGGTGAAGGAGGAGTTCGTGGACTGAGTCACGCGCCGCGGTCGGGCCGCGCGGGATGTCTCGCAGATCGCGTGGCCCCGCTCGCCCGGGTTCGTCGCGTCTTCCCGTGACCACACCTTCGATCTCGCTGCGGCGCCTACGGGGCGCCCGGTCCCACGGGAAGGACCCAGACCATGCTCTCGATCTCGCGCCCGCTCGCCCTCGCGTTTCTTCTCCTCGTCTTCGCCTCCTCCGCGGCGACCGCCCAGGGCGTCGTCACCTTCGACGACCTCGGCGCCGGCCAGGCCTGGGGCTCGCTCGACGGCGACTCGATCGGCGACCTGGCCTTCACCGAGGACGGCATCGACGTCACGCTCACCCCGTTCCAGCTGAGCGGACCGCCCAGTTTCGGGTCGGCCACCATCGAGCCGTCGTTCGGACCGCCGCGGGACTTCTACGTGGGCAACATCGCGCGCCTCGCGCTCATCGGCCTGAACTTCGACTTCGTCGGCACGGGCAGCACGACCACCTTCGAGTACTTCGACCAGGGCGGCGCGGTGAACCTGCGCCTGAACGGCACGGGCTCGCTGATCATCGCCCCGGACTTCGCCAGTCTGCGCGGACCGATCGGCGGTGGGGTCACGCTCGACGCCACCGAGGTCCTCGTTCCGGGCGGCGTCAAGGGCACGGTGACGCTCACCGGCGACATCAGCGAACTGACGATCGGCGGCGCGGAGCTGTTCATCGACGAGGTCCGCGGGGGTGGACCCGGTGCGGACTCGGGCTACTGTGACCTCGCGATCACGCACGAGTCGCTGGCGCTGGGGACGCGCTACGGCGACGCGGCCGGCATGAGTCCGGGCGACCTGATGTTCGTGGAGAGCGACATCGAGGTCTTCGCAGCGGAGCTCACGTCGGACGGCGGGGGCACCGCCTTCGGTGATGCGGTGGTCGAACAGCCCTCGATCGCCGGCTTCGGCAGCGGCAACGCCCTCACCTACCTGCGCCTGAGCGGGGAGTATGCCTTCGAGGAAGGCCCCTTCGTCGCCACGCAGATCCGTTTCGTGTTCCTCAGCCGCGGCGGGATCGAGAACCTGAGCATCAACGGCGCGGAACCCTACGTCGGCAGTCTCGACAAGCTGCCGATGGCCGTCGCGCCCGACGTCGAGGCCACGGTGCAGGCCACGGACACGGGGTCGTACGTGGTGGGCGAGGTCGTGCTGCGCGGACCGGTGCGCACGATGACCCTCGGCGGCGAGCAATTGACCGTCGACGAGTTCTGCGTCGAGCGCGGTCTGGTCGCACCGGGCGACTGCACGCACGTGTCGGACAACGAATCGCAACCACTCGGTGAGACCTGGGGCCGTGACACGGGCCAGCAGCCGGGCGACTTCGTCTTCGACGAGAACGGGATCGGTGTGCGTGTCGAGGCCCTGGAAGCAGGCGGCTCGACGTCCTTCGACACGATCACGGTGGAGCAGGCCCGTTGCTCGGCGGCGAGCGGACAGGCGCTGGGCCTGAGCGGAGCCGGCGTGTCGTGGGACCTGCGGCGGATCACGCCGGTGGACTTCGCGCGCTTCGCCTTCTGCTGGTGCGGGGGCGCGACCACGCTCACGGTGAACGGCACGACGGTCGAGGCGGCCCTGCCCGACATCCCCGCCGACGCCTTCGCGCCCGACGCGCTGGTCGACGTCACGGTGACCGGCGTCGACGGCGGCTGCATCACCGGCGTGGTGCGGATCCTGGGCGATCTGGAGTCGGTCGGCGTGGCGGGCGAAGCCTTGCAGGTCGACGACTTCTGCGCGGTCGCATCGGGCGCGGCCACGAGTGTCGGCACACCCGCGTCGCCGCGCGCGATCGTCGGCAACCACCCGAACCCCTTCAACCCGAGCACCACGATCGTCTTCTCGCTCGACCGCGAGGGACCGGCGGAACTGGCCGTGTTCGACGCCCGTGGGCGCCACGTGACGACCCTGGTCGACACGGCGCTCCCGGCCGGCCGCCACGAGGTGCGTTGGGACGGTCGCGACACGGCGGGCCGTGTCGCGGCGTCGGGGGTCTACTTCGTGCGTCTGTCGGGAGCGGACGCGGCGCAGGCCCATCGTCTGGTCCTGCTGAAGTAGACCGCGCGGGGCTCAGGCGTCCGCACCGAGTTCCTTGCGCAGCCACGCCCGCGCGAGTTGCCAGGTGCGCTTGACCGTCCGCGGCGAGGTCCCGAGCGCCGCGGCGGTCTCCTCGACGCCGAGCCCCGCGTAGTACCGGCACTCGACCACGCGTGCCGCGCGCGGGTCGAAACCGGCCAGGGTGTCGAGGAGATCGTCGATCGCCACGATCTCGTCGATCTGATCCTCGCCGGTCACCGGCAGCGACACGGTGAAGGTCACCTGCACCTGGTCGCCGCCGCGTTTCAGACGACGACGTTCGCGCGCGTGGTCGACGAGAAGGCGCCGCATGGCCATGGCGGCCACCGACAGGAAGTGCTGACGGTTCTGCCACTCCACGCGGTCGTGGTCGACCAGACGCAGGTAGGCCTCGTGGACGAGCGCGGTGGGCTGCAGCGTGTGCCCGGCCCGCTCGGTGCGCAGTTGGCGCTGCGCCATGGCGCGCAGTTCCTCGTACACCAGCGGCAGGACGGTGCCGAGTCCGGAGTCGTCGGCATCGCCCGCGTGCCAGCGGCGCAGGAAGGTGGTCACGGCGTCGCTGGTCACGGCGACTCGCTCCCCTCGGCCCCGCCGACGGCGGGCGTGCGGGCGCGGGCGAGAAGGGTGCGGATCTCGTCGGCGCGGGTGTCGTCGTCGTAGCGCGCCAGGTGGATCCGGAGGGCGCGCTCGAGGAAGGGCGTGGCTTCGTCGCGGCGCTCGCGGGCGAGCAGCATGCGTCCCAGTTCGAAGGCGGATTCGCCGACGTAGGGGTGGTCGTCGGGATACGACGCCCGGTCGATGTCGTGGCTGCGGAGCATGGCGTCGATCGCATCGTCGATCCGCTGCTCGCGTTCGAGCGCCAGCGACAGGTTGTAGTAGCCGCCGGCCAGCCGTGGGTGCTCGTCACCGAGCGTGCGTTCCCAGATCCCGATGGCCTCGCGGAACAGGGCCTCGGCCTCGGCGGTGCGCTCGAGGTCGAGCAGCGTGCGGGCGAGGTTGTTCATGGTGTTGGCCACGCGCGGGTGGGTGGGGCCGAGCAGTTCGCGGCGGGCCTCGAGGGCCTGGCGCAGCAGCGGTTCGGCCACCTCGGGCTCGTCGCGTTGGAGGTACGAGGCGCCGAGGTTGTTCAGGCTCTGCACGGTCTCGGGATCGCGCGGGCCGAGCACCTCGCGGCGGATGGCGAGCGCGGCCTCGTCGAGCACGAGACCCGAGTCGATCCGGCCGGTCGAGAACAGCACGCCCGACAGGTTGTTCAGGCTCTCGGCCACCTGCCGGTGTCGTTCGCCGAACAGGCGCCGCCGCATGGCGAGCGCGTCGCGGAAGTTCGTCTCGGCCCGGTCGAAACGGCCGAGGTACTGGTTCACCGTGCCGAGGAAGTCCAGGCTCGCGGCCAGGTCGGGATGGTCGTCGTACAACGAGCGCCGCAGTTCCACGCTGCGTTCGGCGAGCGGTGCGGCCTCGTCGTACTGGCCCAGGTTCACCTGCAGGCGCGCGAGCAGGTGGGCGAAGCGCGCGGCCACGGCGGGCTGGTCGTCGAGGCGCTCGAGCATGGTCTGCTGGTTCAGGCGCAGGAAGTCGCGCACGCGCAGGGTGTCGCCGCGGACGGGGTCGCCGGCGATGGGATCGGACACGTCGAACATGTCGATCACCAGCGACTGCACCTGCTCGGCGCGGTCGCGCTCGAGCCGGATCTGTTCGGCCTGCTGGGCGATGCGGTGCGACTGCACGGCGGTGGCGACGCCGGCGCCGAGGACGGCCACGAGGGCGACCACCGACAGCACGACCGTGGTGCGATGGCGGCGCACGAACTTGCCCACCGTGTAGAACACCGAATCGGGGTGGGCCTGCAGGGGCAGACCGCGCAGGTGGCGATCGACGTCGTCGCTCAGGGCCAGGGCCGAGTCGTAGCGCTGGCCTGCATCGGGATGCATGGCGACGCGCACGACCAGGTCGAGGTCACCGCGCAGTTGCCGCGCCCGGTCGGGCGCGGCGTCGCTCGGCCGGGGCGGGCGCGCGCCGACGACGGCGGCCAGCAGGCCCTCGCGATCGCGCGTGCCGTCGTCGATGGGATGGCGGTCGGTCAGCAGCAGGTGGAGCAGCACGCCCAGGCCGTAGACGTCGACGGCGGTGGTGACCATCTCGCCGCGCACCTGTTCGGGACTGGCGTACTGCGGGGTCATGGGCACCAGGCCGGTGAGCGTGCGCGGCGAGGTCTCGGGGTCGGGATCGAGCAGCTTGGCGATGCCGAAGTCCAGCAGCTTCACGCGGCCGTCGTGGGTGACCAGGATGTTGCTGGGCTTGAGGTCGCGGTGGACCACCAGCGCGCGATGGGCGTGGTGGACGGCGTCGCACACCGCGCGGAACAGGCGCAATCGTTCGCGGATCCCCAGCGCGCGCTCGCGGCACCACACGTCGATCGGCACGCCGTCGACGTACTCCATCACCAGGTACGGCCGGCCGTCGGGCAGCACGCCCACGTCGAGCATGCGCGCGATGCCCTCGTGGTCGAGGCTGGCCAGGATGTTCTGCTCGGCCCGGAAGCGCGCGACGATGTGTTCGGTGTCCATGCCGCGCTTGATGACCTTCACGGCCACCTGCCGCGCCACGTCGGCCCGGGTGTCGTCGGCGAGGTGCACCACGCCCATGCCGCCCACGCCGATCCGCGCGCCGATGCGGTACGGACCGATGGTGGTGCCGATCAGGTCGTCGTCGATCTCCGGGGGGGCGGCGCCCCGTTCGGAGACGAGCGCGTGCACGTGCGCCTCGGGGATCTCGAGTTCGCCGTCGGTGTCGTGGGCGTCGAGCAGCGCGCGCAGCTCGTCGCGGAGGTCGGGGTCGACCTCCTGCAGTTCGCGATCACGCTGCGCCGGAGGAAGCTCCACCAGACGCTCGAAGTGCGACGAGATGTGTTGCCAGCGTCGGGGATCCACGGGACCAGAGGGCGCGAGAAGTGGGGATCGTGCGAATCTCCATGATACCGCGAATCAGGGTGGTGTGGGGGTGTGGATCGGTCGGCCGGGCTTCCCGGGGATCGCGCGGCGGCGCCTCGGGGCGAGCGGCCGACCGCCCCGTCTACTGTCCGAACCGCGCCTTCAACGATCCGAACGATGCCTGGTCGTTACGCACCGGGTCCTGGGTGATGGCTCCGCGGACGGTGCGGGTCTCGGAGGGATTGCAGGGTTCGGAGTCCCACGGGAAGCGCGTACATTCGGTCATCTCGAAGACCACGTCGGCGGTGCCCGGGGCGAGTACCTCGAACGAGAACTGGAGCAGCGCATCGGCGTCGAGGTCCGGAAGGATCGAAGTGCTCTCGGTAGCGCCCGCGGTGATTTCGATCTCGCCGGGCGCTCGTTCGCGGGACGACACCAGCCAGTCGGGTGCAGCGCCCCCGGTCGTGACCCCTTCGAAGGACAGGATCGACGGATCGAAGCGCAGCACACCCTCGACTCCGAACACCACGCGCGGCCAACAGTGGAAGCCGTTGGCCTGCTCCACGTAGTCGGACGTGAACGGCAGGCGCACCGTTCGCCCCACCTGGGCGAGTCGCTCGGGCATGGCGTAGTAGTGCTGGTCGAAACAGCCGCCGGAGGGATTGAGGATCAGGCAGCCATCGGGGTAGTTCGTCGGCCCCCTCGGAACCCCGAAGGAGCGGGACTCCCCGGCGCAATCGACGTAGCCCGGGACGTCACCGAAGCTCGAGGGTTCCGGGGCACGGAGGCACAGAACGGTGTCGAATGGAATGGGCGCGAGCGGCAACAGCCGCAGCCGGACCAGACGGACGAAACTGCCTGCCGTGCATTCCGAGAGCGAGACGATGTAGTCGAGGTCGGAAAACGGGGCGGCATCGGTGCCCGCGGCCAGCAGTTCGGTCCTCAGGACGAACAGACCGAGTGATTGCAGACCCGCGATCCCGACCTCGTACTCGGCGATCCCGCCCGGAGGATCGGTCACCACCACGTACAGTTCGAAGGGAACGAAGGAGGTCACGTTCATCGCCGCGGCCCGCCCCCGGGGATCGGGCGACACGGTGATGTCGCCGGGTTCGGGCTGGAACTGTGCAGATGCGGGAAGGACGAACAGCAGGACGAGGAGCAGGGCACCGGCGGTCGACCGCGTCACGGAGTTCGTCTCCCGGTTCGTGGAGCGCGAGCCTTCGGGTTCGCAACAGGGCTCGGCGCGTGGAGCGAGAGTAGCAGAAAGTTTCGGGGGGGGGGGCAACACGGTGGTTCGGCACTTGCGGTGCTTCCGGTACTTCCGCCGCTTCCACCGCGGAACATCCCCAGGCGATCCCCAACCCCGTCACTTCCACCGCGGAAGTGGGGCCTGGAAGAACGACGCCTCGGGTCCGCCGATGGCCCGCACCGACGACTGCCCGAACCCATGGCCCGAACCGACTGCCCGCACCGACGACTTCCTGAACCGACTACTGCCCGAACCGCGCCTTCAACGATCCGAACGACGCCCGGTCGTTGCGCACCGGGTCCTGGGTGACGGCCCCGCGGACGATGCGGGTCGCGGAGAGACTGCAGGGGCCGGGATCCCCGGCCGTGACCCGGCACTCGCGCATCTCGAGAACCATGTCGGCCGTGCCGGGGGCCAGGACCTCGAAGGCCAACTGCAGCAGAGCGTCACCACCGAGGTCGGGTAGGCTCGACGCTCCGAACAGGTCGGTGGTCTCGGTCGCGCCCGCCACGATCTCGATCTCGCCGGGCGCTCGTTCGTCGAACGACACCGGCCAGTCGGGCGCGGCGCCGCCGATCGTGACGTCGTCGAAGGACAGGATCGACGGGTCGAAGCGCAGGACACCCTCGACCCCGAACACCGATGGAGGAGTGCACTGCGGTCCGCCGGGCTGGGGCACGACGTCGGACGTCAGCGGAATGCGCACCGTGTCCCCGGGCTGTGCGAGCCGTTCCGGCATGCCGTAGAAGGTCTGCGGGTCGCAGCCGACGGTGGGGTCGAGGATCAGGCATCCGTCCGGATCGAGACCCCCGTCGGTCAGGCCGAAGGGACGAGGAGCGCCGGTGCAGTCGTAGTAACCGGGGCTACCGTCGAAGCTGGAGAGAGTCGGTCCCCCGAGGCAGAGCCGGGAATCGGCCGGGAGCTGCTGCGCGGCGAGAAGGGTGAGCCGGATCAGCCGTACGAAGCTACCGGCAGCGCACTCGTAGAGAGGGACGACGTAGTCGAAGTCGCCCGCAGCGACGTCGAGACCAGCGGTGACGAGTTCGTTCTCGAGGACGAAGAGATCCGGGACCGACGAAAGCCCCTCGATCGCGACCTCGAAGTTCGAGATCCCACCGGGAGGATCGGTGGCCACCACGTAGAGTTCGAAGGGAACGAGGGGCTGGACGTCCATCGCTCCCACGCGTCCCCGGGGGTCGGGTGACAACGTGATGTCGCCGGGCTCGGGCTGGAGCTGGGCGGACGTGGGGAGGGAGGACAGCAGGACCACGAGAAGGGCGCCGACGGTCGACCGCTTCAAGGAACTCGACTCCCGGTTGGTGGAGCGTGAGCCCTCGGA
Source organism: uncultured bacterium (assembly GCA_964593155.1). Lineage (GTDB taxonomy): Bacteria > Krumholzibacteriota > Krumholzibacteriia > JAJRXK01 > JAJRXK01 > JAJRXK01. The sequence goes on along the minus strand of CAZQHE010000114.1, from coordinate 66 downwards.
CTCCACGGGGGCTGTCTGCATGGGAGCAGAGTAGCACGAGGGGATGTCCGCGGTACGGGTTCCACC
>CAZQHE010000113.1:0-14172 GCA_964593155.1 uncultured bacterium | reverse complement strand
CGACGAGTCCACGTTTCGGGCGTTCTGGACGTCTGGGGGTACCGAGGTCGGTGTCTCGCGCTCGCGGGCGTCTGGTACCGCCCGATCATGCGTTTCCCGCCGTATCCGGTGCAGTCTGCCTGTGGCTCCGACCTTCCCGACGACGTCCTCGGCAGCCTCTTCGAGCCGGTGTGCCCGACGACGGTGAAGGCCGGGTATCGTGTCCAGTTCTGGGTCGACTACGATGCGTGCTTCGAGAACAAGACGGGGCGCCACATCGCCCGATTCGTCCTGTACTGCGACGACGAGATCACGAGCGTGCGGGACTGCTCGATCGCAACCTCCGACTTCGTCACCATCATCTGGGAAACCGACGATTCCAGCTTCGACGCGGGTGCGCAAGCCATGGACGCCGCGCCGCGCCGTGAGGGAGCCGCGTGGATCGGCCGAGAGTTCGTCGTCGATCCCGGTGGCCCCGGGCAGCGGGGATCCTCGGTGCGTAGCCGTCATCCGGCGGAGACGCGCGGTTTGGTCCGTTGAGCCCGAGGTCCCACCGCGTCGAGAGAGGGGTGCTGTGGAGGCGCCCCTCTCGCCACTGAGCTCGACCTCACGAGATCGGGTACGGACGCGCAACATGTATCGTGCGCGGCGGTCTCAACGGACCAGTGTCAACCTTCGCCCCAGGACTGCGGACCCTGCCTCGAGCCGGCAGTGGTACACGCCGCTGGCCGCGGTCCTACCGGCGTCGTCGAGGCCGTCCCACGTGACACGATGGAACCCGGCAGCCCGCGTCGTTCCCGGATCGAGCGTCGCGATCCGACGCCCGCGCGCATCGAAGACGTGGATTCGAGTTCTCATGGTGTTCGGGAGACCGAACTCCAGCGTCGTGCTCGGGTTCGCGGGATTGGGCACGGCTGGGCGCAGCAGGATCCGCGACGGTGGGTCCGCGGCATCCGCCGGCGCCCGGGAATCGTCCTCCGGTTCCTCGGAACGATCGATCCGAGCGTGGCCCGGAGCGGAAACAGCACCGTCGTCGGACATGTGGAAGACGGAAACGAACAAGGTGGAGCGGCCGTCGATGGTCACGTCGTCGCGGACGACCCGCACGGTCGCCCCGGCCGATTCGGCGGACGAGGACAGGTCGAGCACGTCCCCGAGGGCGATTCCGTCCCGCGGCGTCCTCGGGAATCGGTTGGCCGAAACACGCACGACGGCCCGCACGCCAGGGGACGTCCCGGGGATCCTCCACGAGAGTTCGATCGCGTGACCACGCCGTTCTGCCTGCAGGGCCAATGGGGTGGGGGGAATCGGTGTGCCCCAGCGGAGCTCGACGTGGCGCGCATGGCCGGGGGCCCGGCGTCCTCCGTAGACGATCATGGCATCGCGGGCGACGTCGTAGGCCGTCGCGTGGTCGGTCCTGGGGGCGACTTCGATCCCACCGGGATCGAGTTCGGTCCACACTCCGGTTGCGACGTCGCACGCCCGGAGGGCCTCGCCGTCGAGTAGCACGAAGCGATGGGCGCTCGGATCGTAGATCCCGCTCGCCCGCGAGAACACGGGATCGTCGGCGACGATCGGATCGGACATCTCGGACCATTCCGGCTCGTCGTCGAGCGTCATCTCCTCCAGGCGGCAGATCGATTCATCCCGGGTCTCGCGTCGCAGAAGCGCGAGCAGGCGGTTTCCGTCGGGGTCGTAGTGGACGGTGCGCCCCACGAGGATCCTCCTCAGCGTGGGCTCCGGTGCGACTCTCTCCCAGCTCGCCGACGTGTCGCCCAGGGGAAGTGCCCAGACCTCGCCGTCGGATTGCACGACGATCATGCGGTCGCGATCGGCGTCGTAGGTGGTCGCCTGCCATGCATCCGAAGGCGGAGTCGGGCCCGGACGGACGATGCGGCGGAGACTCGGTACGGGTCCGAGCCGCAGGTCCCAGGTCTCGGGTGGAGGGGGCACGTTCGTCGACGCAACCCAGCCCCCGTGCAGCAACCATCGATCACGGACGGGATCGTGGAGCAGGGAACTGCCGTAGCGACCGGCGATCCGGCCCACGTCGACCACGCGCCACTCGCCCGTGTCGTCGCGTGTCCAGACTTCGTGGGGCCGTGAGGAGCTGCTGCTCCCGGCCCGACCGCCGACGAGAACGGTTGCCCCGGTCGTGGGGTCCCAGCCGAGGGCCGCACCCGACAAAGGTCCGGGACTCGACGGAGAACGATGTTCGGTCCACACCTCGTCGAAGAACCACACGGCGGGTTCGTCTTCGGTTCTTCCTCCCACCAGAACCATGCGTCCGTTCGCCGGATCGAAACTGGCCGTGTGTTCGGCCATGGGTGCCGGGGCAGGGGTGGAGGTGTCGATCCGTTCCCACGTCCGCGTCGCGAGGTCGAACTGCCAGAGCTCGTCGAGCCGCGCGGACCACGTGTTCGACGGCTCCACGCTTCCGCCGAAGAGCAGGAGTCGATCGGCACCCGGGTCGTACACCAGCGTGGCCTCGACCCGACCGGCCGGCGCCACCGGATTCGCCGACACCTCCCGCACCGTGCCCGTGGCCGGATCGATGGCGACGAGAGTGCTGTATGGCGTGTCGTGGAGCCGGCCGGCGCCTCCGAAGGCGTAGGCCTCGCCACGTACCGTGTCGTAGGCCATGGCCATCCCCGTCGCATCGGGCAGGGCGTCCCCGGTCGGGGTGATCGATCGCCATACGGGGTCCACGCCGAGTTCGAGTTCCCAGAGCCGCATCTCCCCGCCGAAGGAATCGCCGGTCCTCTCCACGAGGAGCATGGTCTCCCGCTCCGGCACGTAGACCGCGGCGCCGTGGATCTGCGGACCCGGGCGCTCTCCGGCAGGTTCGTGGCGGACCCAACGGGCAGGAGTCTCCGACAACTCCAACGTCCAGAGGTCATCGTAGACATACCGGCTGTCGAGCGGCCATCCCCCGTACACGACCATCCGGTCCTCCGACGCGTCGTACACCGCGACATGATCCCAACGAATGGCCGGTGGATCTCCGGTGGTCTCGAGTCGCGCCCAGCCGCCGGGAGGATCGAGGTCCATCGTCCACACGTCGCGTTCCGGTCGCAGATCGCGACTTCCCCCGCCGAAGACGAGGATCCGGTCGCGCCGGGTGTCGGTCACCTGCGTATGGCTCTGTCGGGAGACGCCGTCGAGGACCTCCCACTGCCCGTCCTGCGCATGGACGTCGGATGCGAACGCCACGATCAGGAGCACCGCGGACACCAGTCCGACCGAGAGCGACGAAGGAACCCGTGGTCGGTTCGCGGGCACGGTCGACGTGTTCAAGGGTTTCCTCCGTAGACCTGGATCTGCTGGTTCTGGTGACTGTTGACCAGGACCTCCCCGTCGGGCCCGACACCGACCGCGATGCGTGGTGTGAACCCGGTGCTGATCCGGGAGTCCACCTTCCACCGCGTGACGAAGGCACCGTCTTCCTCGAACACGCGCACGTCCCAGGCCGTCCCGTATGCGCACGCGACATGGACCCGGTCGGTGCCGTTCGCCGTCTGCACGGCCAGCGAGCGCGGTCCGACGACTTGCGTCCGAGCGTCCTGCGTCGCGTCCGGGGCGCCCCAGGAACGAACGAACTCGCCGTGGGCGGTGTACACCAGCACCCGATCGGGGAATGGAGAGCGGACGAGTGCGTACACGGTGCCCTGGCGACCGATGGCGAGATCGATCGGCTGGTACACGGCTCCGTCGGGGTCCAGCAGACGCCACATCCGTAGCCACGTGCCGTCCCGGTCGAACACCTGCACGCGATCGAGTCGGCGATCGGCGACGAACACACGTCCCGAGTCGTCGACCGCAATGGCGATCGGATCGCGGAAGCGACCGGCTCCGTCGCCGTATTCGCCCCAGACGAGCTCGGTCACGCCGTCCGGAGACATCATCGCGACCGAATTCTCGGCTCGACCCACGGCGAAGATCCGATCATCGGGTCCGATCGCCACGTCGTCGGCTCCCACGCCCGAAGGGAGCTCCAGGTAGATGGGAGCGAAGTCCGCGGATTCGGCACGCAGGATCCTCCAGTCGAGGGCTCCGTAGATCTGTCCTTCGCCGTTGACCTCGATCGCCGACGGGTACTGACCGTCGGCGTCGACGGTGGCGACCATCATCGGACCGGTACGGGCGGAGACGGTCACGGATCGCGCGGACCGCACGCCCTCGTGATCGACGGCGAACACCGAGACGAAGTAGCTCGTGTCGGGCTCGAGATCCTCGATCCGATACTCGGTCGCTCGACCCAGGTCCTCGCGATCGACGCGTGTCGCCCCGGCCCAGTCGTCCTCGACGCTGGGCTCCACGTCCACGAACTCGAGCTGGTAGCCGCTCGAGAAGCTCGGGGGGTGTTCCCACGAGACGTGGAGCTGCTGTCCGTCGGGCACCACGCGGAGTTCCTCGACGGCGGGTGGCGGATTCGCGGTGGACGGACCCACCGGGCCGTCGGATCCGTCGTCCGAGCAACCCGGGAAGACCACGAGGACGAGAGCCGTCACGAGCCCTCCCGCGCGGCCGACGCGGCGGCCGTGGGAGGTGGGATCGGGGATCGTCATCGGCTCACCTCGTCGATCGGGAGCGACCAGAGCAGCTCTCCGTAGTAGAACAGGACCCGGCGACCGTCGGACGACCAGATCGGATACGCCCCGGCCCCGATCAGACGCGTCGCACGCTCGGCACCGAGTTCCCACACCCAGAGTCCTTCGTCGTCTCCGAAGACGTCGAAGACGATCCGCTCGTCGTGGGGCGACCAGACGGGGGTGTCGATCGAACCGACGACCGGAACGGCGAAGGTCTCGGCGGTGGCCGTGGAGCGGGTCACGACTGTGAGTTCCGGCTGATCGTGGCTGGCTGCGCCGACGACACGGTCGGAGTCCGGAGCCCAGCTCCATGATCCTGCGGTCGGTGCGTCGACGGTCTCCGACTGCGACGACGTCAGCGGCAGGAACACCGGTCCCTCCCCGGACGCGAGCACGAGCGTGTTGCCGTCGGGAGACCAATCCGGATCCGAGCCCGGGATGCGGCCGAGGAACATGGGCGAGCCGCCGGCGGAGTCGATCTGGTAGATCAGGTTCCGGAAGCTCTCGCGCACGACGTAGGCGATTCGTCGCGCATCGGGCGACCACGTCGGTGTGTGTCCCTGGGCCAGCCGCCAGACCCGCTCGGTGCCGAGGACGTTGATCCAGATCTCTCCGTTCAGTTCGTGCGCGAGATGCTGCCCCGAAGCATCCAGGTCGAACCCCCAGCCCAGGGGGACGTCGGGATCGACGATGCGCGTCGGGGTGATCACCGAGTCCACCGCGGACCACTCGGTCCACTCACCCCCGTCCGGCCGGGCGCGTACCCGAACGTAATGGGTGCGCGCGGGTTCCAGACCGGAGTGTCTCGTCGAGATCAGGACCGGATCGAGGTTCTGATGGTAGAGCTCCGAGACCCGGTCGGAGTCGATCGGTTCCACGGGCTCGGGTTCGGTCGCGACGAAGACCTGGTACAGGACCGTCCGGTCCGTCACGTCCACCGACGAGAACCGCACCTCGACGGCGCTGGGGTTCGCGAGGACGGCCTCGACCGAAGACGGGGCATCGACGGACGGGAACACCTCGGGGGCGGCGGGGTCGGAGTCGTCACCACATCCGGTGGCAAGGCCGGCCCACGTGCCGAGAGCCAGGCACAGCGCGCATCGGGTGATTCGGTTCACGACCCACCTCCCGGTACCTGCCGACGCGCCAGATACCAGTTTCCCGTCGCGGAGTGCTCGGCGAAGATGACGAGGTCCTCTTCGGCGCCGAGGAGGAAGCACTGGTGGGGGGTCATGGGTTCGACCGTTCCCCCGTATGGTCCGACCGGAACGAACAAGCCGGGAATGGGCAATCGCGCCGTCGACTCGAGGGTCTGGGTGTCGAAGAGGTACACGGCGTCCGACGTCAGGTACACGATGGTCGTTCCCGGAGCGTTCTCGGTGACGTGCACGGCGGTACTCGGGACGTCGAGCCGACCCACGTGGAGCATGTCATCGGCGGTGCCCGGCGCCGATCGGAAGACGTGACCGTAGCGACTGACGACGCGGGTCCCGCCACCGACCACGTCGACCCGTCCGCCGATACCGTAGCTCCCGTGATAGGGCGAGTCGTCGACGTACACGGCGACGCCCTCTCGAATGTCCACCACCTCGAAGTCCGCGGGCGAGATCCCCTGGTCCGCCCCGTACACGAAGTCTCCGGATGGATGCATGGCGGGCGTCGTCGACGAGTGGACCGATCGTCCCGTGTGCGGCTCGATACGCCCCGTCGCCCATTCCACGCACTGGATCCGCTGCCAGCTCCGCCCGGACGAGTACACGTAGAACCAACCACGATCCCCCACCACGACGTCGTGCACCGGTGCGGGCAACGAGTACTCGGTCGTGGTCTCCGCGTCGAGATCGACGAGACTCACCGAGAACCGATGCCCGATCGTCGCCCGGCGTCCGCTCGGAGAGAGGGCCAGCGTGCGCGGGGCCTCGGGCAGTTCCACGATCGGACGGGACGACGCGTCGCCGGGGTCGATCTCCACGAGCTGTGCCGGATCGTCGACGATCGCGAACAAGCGCCCGCCTGTGCGATCCAGGACGACGTCGGTCGGCTGCACGTCGAGGAGCGTGAGATCTTCGTCATGATGCAGAACCGACACCGGAATGGTCTCGTCCTGTTGCGCGCCCGTCTCGAGACGCAGAGCTGAAGCGTGGAGTCCGGATGCGAGGTCCTGACGATCGACGTGGACCGATACGACCACGGAGGCGCCCGGCACGGCGAGCCCACCCGGTGGATCCACGGTGATCTCTTCGCGGGTCGGGGTCAGGCTCCAGACGAGCGAGTCCCCACCGACCACCCAGAAGGCGATTTCCACGGTGTCGCGCCGGTAGTCGAACAGGACCGGGCCGCCCTCGTGGGCGAGGATTCCGGCCTCTTCCGGATCGTCGGGGATGATCGGAGCGACAGGATCCGGTTCGGTCGTGCCATCGCCGCCGCAGCCCGCGAGCAGGAGCAGAGCCGCCGCCGTGGAGGCCGGTCGGATCCGGGCGCGTCGCGAAAGATGTAGAGAGCGCATGTCCATCCCGTGGTTCGATCCGTGCTGCGACATCGCAGGGTCCCTTCACGACCGTCGAGCACGGTTCACCTCACTGAGAATGGACGACCGGATGCCGAGAACCGAACGAAATTCGTTCCGGAGACCCTGAAGGTTCCGGCGCGGAACATCCCCAGTTCTCGCGTGACCGTCCCATGCGCGGGCGCTTCCGTGCCGCGCTGAGGGAAGGAAGCCCGACACACGCAGGACCTGAAGGTGCTGTGCGATCCCGTCGGCGCCGCCTCGGGGTCGAGGCGGTCAGGATGGTGGTGAGCGCAACGTGCAGGACGGAGGTCGGTCGTTCCGATCGGATCGCGCGACGTCGTCGAGCGGCCGACCCGCTGCCCCTTGCCTCGCCCGACGTGATTCCGGACCTTTCCTGCGCACTCCCGGTTCCACCCCTTGCTCAGGGAGTCCGTCATGCGCCACGTCCTCTGCTCGTTCGCTCTTTCCGCCATTCTCGCCCTTTCCTGCGTCTCCTCCGCGGTCGCCCACGACGGTCCGGCCCTGACCGTGAGCGGCACCGGCATTCCCGAGACCACGAGCGTGGGCTCGGACGTCCTCCTGCGGATCGTCGTTCTCGCGGGCACTCCGGTCGAATACTGCTGGACCGCCGCCGAGACCGCCGCTCCGCTCGCGACCATGCGCTACGGCTGGCACGTCGTGGACTTCGCCGACGAGGACGATCCGGGTTGGTCGATCCCGGAGACGTCGTACGACGGCACGGAGACCTGCTCCGACGTCCGGCAGTTCCTCCAGGGAGTGCCGAGCTTCGTCGTCCAGGTCACCGACGCCGACGGCGTCGTCACGCGCGTGATCGTCCTGATGCAGATCGACCAGTCCGTTCCGGGCACATCGGTCACGTGGGGAGCGGTGAAGGCACGATTCTGATCGGGGATCGGGGTCGTCGCGGGGTGACCGTTCTGGACGCCCCGCGCCCGGACCCCCCTCGGAGCCAACGCCCGTCGTTCTCGTACAACGACTTCAACGCACCCCACGAATCCGACTCGTTGCGGACCGGCGGTTCGTACAGCGTGAAGGTGACGAAGTCGCCCTCGTCGCAGTCGACGAACTTGCCGTCTCGCGTTGTCTCGTTCGACGACCTGGTGTACGCGCCAAGTCGCCTGTCACACGTTCTTCTGATCCTCGTGGTCGGCGTCCTGCCCACTCTCCGGCGCGACGTCGTCGGCGTGGTCCCGGGCACGGCGCGCACGCTCGGCGGCCCGTTCGGCCTCCGACCGTGCCTTCTTCGCCTCGCGGCGGAGTTCGTCATGGCGTGCGTCGTCGTCGCCATGACCTGCGAGTTCCTCCGCGGCCGCCTCCGCGCGTTCGCGGGCCTGCTTCGCCTCGCGCTCGGCTTCCTCCGCGCGGTCGACCGCCGCGGCGATCTCCGCTGCCTCGCCTTCCTCGGGCTCGGCGTCGAGCTCGAGGTCCTGGGCGGCCATGCAGAAGGCCACCACGGCCAGACCCCGACCGGCTTCGGCGAAGGAACGACCCGTCGGACCGACGGCGCGGTCGCCACGCAGCCGCATGGGCAGGAACACGAGCGAGGCATCGCCCGACACGGCGTCGATCGGCTCGTCGTCGACGATCAAGACCTCGGCGTCGATGCGCACCTCCTCGAGCATCGTGCCCAACTGCTCCTCGAGCCGCTCGCGGGCGCGCCGTGAACCGTGGCGGGTCGCGATCAGGCGGATGGTGGCGTCCTTCCAGTCGGCCGTGCGGGTGGTCAGGTAGGCGAGCAACAGACACAGACGGCCGGTCGCGTCGCGCTCGGTCCACACGTCGATGCGGCGCTGGTCGATCGGGGCTGCATCGAGCGCATCGATCTCCTCGCGGGTGGCGTCGAGAACCACCAGGTGGCACTCCGAGCGCAGGGCGACCCGCAACTGGCGCGCGAAGGCGCGTGCGTGCGCGGGGTCGTCGGCGCCGTCGTCGAGTCGGTTGACGAGCACCGTGTTGGCGCGGATCGTCCCCAGACCGTGCGCACGCAACAATGTCGGAAGCGCGCTGGCGCTCGGGTCGGTGTCGACGCAGCGCGCGAAGGCCGGCACGTCGGCCGTGGCGATGTCGCTACGGAGCTGTTCCTCGACCTCGTGGATGCGCCCACGCGTGGCCGGGCCGGTTTCGTCGTCGAGGATCTGCACGGCGGTGGTGAAACCGCTGCGTCCGTCGATCCACCCCGCGAAGCGCAGCAGCGCCACGCGACGTTCCGACTGCTCGGAGAAGGCCAGGATCACCGGGCGCCAGTCGCGCGGGTGCTCGGGCTGGGCGCTCAGACCGTGGAGGTTCTCGCGGATCGAACGCAGCCGCGCCGACCGGCTGCTGTCGGCCCAGCGCGTCACCGTGGTCGATCGCCGCACGTACTGCAGGATCCCGAAGAGGATCGCGCCCGCCACCGCCGCCGCCACGGGATCGATCGCCAGCATGACGGCGCCACAGGCGATCGCCCCGGCCAGGCTGATGCGCGGATGGCTGAACCGGAAGGTCGGCCGGAACGACGGACTGCCCGCGCTGGCCTCGTAGTAGGTCGCGAAGTTCAGCAGTCCGTAGGACACGAGGAAGAACATCGACACCAGTGGCGCGATCACGTTCAGGTTGCCCAGTGCCACCGTGACCAGCGCGATGGCCAGGGCCAGGAGCACGCCGCGCCGGGGATTCTCGCTCGGACCGTGGCCGGCGGCGAAGGGGTTCAGCACCGGGAACACGCGATCGCGCGCGAGCGACTGCAGGATGCGCGGGGCGCCCAGGAACGACGCCAGCGCCGACGACAGCGTCGCGGCGATCACGCCGGCGTCGACCAGCCAGGGAAGGATCGACACCCGTCGCATGGCGCCGGTGTCCGAGGCGAGTTCGCTCGCCGGCATCGCCCCGGCGAAGACGACCGCCGTCGCCAGGTAGACCACGATCGACAGTCCCACCGCGGCGAAGGTGCCCCGCGGCAGACTGCGCGACGAGTCGGCCAGGTCGCCCGACATGCTCACGCCCTGCGTGAAACCCGTGACCGCGGGGAAGAAGATCGCGAACAGGAGCCAGAAGGGCTGATCGCTGTTCACCACCCAGTTGTCGCGCGCCAGCTGCGGGTCGAAGTCACCCAGGCCCCCGACGAAGAACGTGACGAGGGCCAGCCCGAGCACGGTCATCACGCCGTACTGGAAGGTGGTGGCCGCGTCGGCACCCACCCACGCCAGGACGAACAACGCGACGACCGCGCCCGCGGCCACGAGCTGGGCCGCCCACACGGACTCCAGGCCGGCCACGGTCGTGACCGCCTCGGAGAAACCGATCGTGTAGAACGCGATCGAGATCGCCTGGGCGGCGAACAGAACGATGCCGAGCGCGCCGCCGAACTCGACGCCGAGAGTGCGCGAGATCAGGTAGTAGTCCCCGCCGCTCTTCACCCGCAGGTTCGTAGCGATCGTGGCCAACGAGAAGCTGGTGAGGATCGTGATCACGTTCGCGATCGCGATGATCAGCAGCGTGTTGCCCAGACCCGCGTTGCCGACCACGTAGCCCACGCGGAGGAACAGGATGATGCCGAGGATGGTCAGGATGCTCGGCGTGAACACACCGGCGAAGGTTCCGAGTCCGGACTTCTGGTCGCGTGGCATGGGCGTGGCGGGGTTGGGGTCGTTCGATCCCGCGAGGCTGCCACAGCTGCGGGAGGGGGGACAGGGGGAAAACGATCTCGCCGACCCGACGGGAGATCGACATCCCCCCTCGTCGGTCGTCATCGCATCGGTGTCAACGAGCCGGCTGCCCCTATCTCTGGTTCCGGAATCGTCGTCACCGCCCCTCACGCGAATGGGGAAATGGCATCATTCTGCGCCGACGGGGCACCTGGGCGGGCCGAAATTCGCCTAGGATGCGAGACATGGAAACCCGTCCAACCTCCGGGAGGTCGTCATGTCACGCCCCACCCTTCGTCCCGGACCCTGCCTCGGTACGATCCTCTTCGCACTCGTTCTCTTCTACTCGGGCCCCCTGCAGGCCGAGTACCTCGGCGGCATCTCCTTCGACCGACCATCACCGAGCTTCCTTCCCCACGGGGTCCGCGTCCACGTCGACATCCAGTACAAGATCGACGATCCGGCGGGGCGGTACATCTTCGTGATGCCGTACTCCGACGGTGCGCCCGTGCCCGACTACGGGGTCTCGCCTTCCGGGCTCCACGGTCCGGGAACGGGAACCGCCTCCGCCTTCTTCACGGTCACCGACGGTGACAGGCACGTCGATCACCTTCGCGTGTACATGCGCGACGTGGACTTCACCGAGGTCCCGCTCGAGATCTTCGTTCCCGTCGGCTACAGCTTCGGTCCACACGGCATCTACGACATCGAGATCGACCACTCCCCGCACAGCCGATTGCCGTACGGAACCCGGCTGAACATCGAATTCGCCTACGGAGTGGATGCGCCGGGATGCCTGATCTTCGCTCGCCCGTATCAGGACGGCGAACTCGTGTCCGGCTACGTGGCCAGTGGTTCGGTCGATCTTCCGCCGAGCGGGACCTACGATCAGCACTTCCGGTTCGACGCAGATGCCGACATCACCGACATCGGTTTCAAGATCTACACGCTCGACAACACGACCCTGCTCGACGAGTTCTTCGTACCCTGGGAATGCCACTGGCGTCAGTGGGGAGTCTACGACATCGAATTCAACGTTCCGGACGGGGAATCGATGCACAACACCCAGAAACTCGTGGCCGAGTTCACGATCGACCACGACGAGCCGGAAGACGTGTGCGTGTGGGTGCAGAGTATTCGCGACGGCTCGTACTGCCCGGGAAGCGTCTACCAACCGAGTCCCTACGAGCCCAGCGGTCCCCACGTCGTCTCGCGGTACACCCGGGTCGCGAGTGGAACGGCCACGATCGACCACGTGCGTGTCATCCTGGGTCGTCCCGACGACCATTACTTGACCTTCGACGTACCCATGGTCGTGGACTACGGTCCTCATGCCCTGCAGAACGTGGTCTTCGAGCCCGCGTCGCCGGCGATTCTGACCCACGACGAGTACCTGAGCATGACGTGGGCGTACGTGACCGATGCCGCCGAGGGCGTGCGCACCTTCGCGCGCGCGGTCTACCACGAGGAGCCCCTCTACGGCATCACGGCGACCATTTCGCCCCTCTACCCGGCCCCTTCGGGGGTCGGGTCGTCCCTCATGCTCTACGGGGTCGACACTCTCGCCGACGGTATCCGCTTCGAGATGCGTGAAGACGATCAGAGCGTCGTGTGCCTCGAGCGCATCGTGCCCGGTGACTTCGTCTGGGGCGAATCGGGAACCGTGACGGCCACCGATCCACCTCCGGTGCCGATGACTCTCGGTCGTTGCCGCCCGAATCCCTTCAATCCCATCACGACGATTCCCCTCACCCTGGGGAGCGACACTCATGTCGACCTGACGGTGTACGACCTCCGCGGGCGCCGGGTCTCGACGATCTTCCGTGGAGTGCTCCCCGCCGGTCGTCACGACTTCGTCTTCGACGGCAGTGGGCTGGCGAGCGGGGCGTACGTGTGTCGTCTGCGAACCGAGAAGGGGGTCGAGTCACGTCGCATGACCCTGGTCAAGTGATATGGAACGGCCTGTGTCAACCGCAGGCGGTCTAGGAGGTCCGAGAGGAGAGCGTTCACGACGATCTTCAGACTGATATCCGCGGGTCTAAGCCGCATTCACGAAAGGTTCGTCCGGGGCGATCTCGATCTAGTCTCGCGGGTTGGAGCTGAGCTCATACCGCATACTTGAAACGAGGATTCCCCTACCGCACCTCTCCTCCCGGACCGTTTTCTTCGCTGCGCCTCGGCTAGTGCTGGGGCGCAGCGTTCATGATGGCCCACACGAATCCACAGAGTTCGCGGGCCACAGACACGACGGCTACGTTGGGATGCTTACGCTCCCACAGCCGTCGAAACTTCTTCGACAGGCGATGCTGCGCTTTCGTCGCGATCGCGACGACCTCAGGTGGCTGACCTTGCCGGCGGCGGCTCAGGGTCAGAGTAGATCCGGCTTGATGCCGGTTGTTCCAGCCCGCTTCGATGAGGACGCGACGCACCTCGCTGTTGCCCGCTTTCGTGATCGGCCCGCGTCGTTCGTAGTCGCCCGAAGATCTCTCGCTCGGCACGAGCCCCGTCCACGCCATCAATGCCCTCGGTGAACGGAAGCGCTTGATGTCCCCGATCTCGGTGGCGAGCGTCATCGCGGTCAGCGTCTTGACGCCGCGCAGACACTGCAGAGCTTCGACGACGTCGCGATACGGTTCACAGCGTGATATTCGCTCGATCTCGTCGTCGATGGCGCGTAGCTTCGTCTCCAGGTACTCCAAGTGCTCGAGCTGAAGCGCGAGCGTGATCTGCGCCGGCCCCTCGAGCTCGCGACGGACTTGAGCGACCCAGATCCGGTACTTCTTCGTCCATGCCGACTTCGTTCCGTCGAACCGGAGCCCTTGTCGGAGAAGAATGCCACTGATTCGACGCTTGGTGCGCTTGGCGTCCTCGATCACCGAGTGCCGATAGCGCACGAGGCCGCGGACGGCTTCCTGCTCGACGGTCGGAATGTCGACCGGAGTGAGATGCCCACTTCGAAGGAGCTTGGCAATCATCACTGCATCGATGCGATCGGTCTTTCGACGATCTCCCGGCTTGCGCGGAATCAAAGACGGCGCGACGACCTCGCAGTGGTAACCCTGCTCGCTCAGCGCCCGCTGAAGCACGAAACCGGCGCCTGAGGCCTCGTAGCACGACCGTACGGGACCTCGCGCGGAGAGCCGCCGAAACAGCCGACGGACCTTGTTGAGGTCGCTGGAGAGCCTCACGAGCTCGGCTCGAGGCTCGTCGCCCTCGAGAATCGCGGCCGTGATCGAATCCTTGTGCACGTCGAGACCGACCCAAATGGTAGACTGCGTCACGGTTGGACCTCCGGAAGTGTCGATGGCTACGCGCCATCTGCGGCTCTGGATGAGCGGTGACACTTTCATCCAACCCGCGAATCTCACGGGGGTCCAGCCGTTCCATAGGTTCTAGTCCGCGGACCCGGGAGCCCTCCCCGACGCGACGGGAGGGCTCCTGGCACGAT
>CAZQHE010000112.1:2368-14211 GCA_964593155.1 uncultured bacterium | reverse complement strand
AGATGATCCGCCGTCCGGAGATCCTCGTCTTCGGCGAGGACGTCGCGCGCAAGGGCGGCGTGTACTACGTCACCACCGGCCTGCAGGAACGCTTCGGCCGCGCGCGCGTGTTCGACACGCTGCTCGACGAAACCACCATCCTCGGCCTGGCCCAGGGGCTCGCGCACCTCGACCTGCTGCCGATCCCCGAGATCCAGTACCTGGCCTACCTGCACAACGCCATCGACCAGCTGCGCGGCGAGGCCTGCTCGCTGCAGTTCTTCAGCAACGGCCAGTTCCGCAATCCCATGGTGGTGCGGGTGGCCGGCCTGGCCTACCAGCGCGGCTTCGGCGGGCACTTCCACAACGACAACGCCATCGGCGCGCTGCGCGAGATCCCGGGTCTGCTGCTGGCCGTGCCCTCGCGCGGCGACGACGCCGCGCGCATGCTCCGCGGGCTCACGGCCGCCGCGGCCGAGAACGGGCGGGTGTGCGTGTTCCTCGAACCGATCGCGCTGTACCACGAGAAGGATCTGCACGAAGAGGGCGACGGCGGTTGGCTGAGCGACTACCCGGTGCCGCACGGTCCCGGCGCTGCCCTGCTCCCGGGCGAGGTCGGGATCCATCATCCCGAGGCCACCGATCTGTTGATCGTCAGCTACGCCAACGGTCTGCGCATGAGCCTGCGGGCCGCGCGCAGGCTCCGCGAGCAGCACGGCCTGAACGCGCGGGTGCTCGACCTGCGCTGGCTGAATCCCCTGCCCTTCGAGGCCCTGCGGGTGCACGCGGCCGCCTGCGATCGCGTGCTCGTGGTCGACGAGTGTCGCGCCACCGGGGCCGGCGTGGCCGACGCGGTGCTCGCGCACCTGCTCGAGGAAGGTCTGGGCCGTCCCGCTGCGAGCGTGCGCGGGCAGGACTCCTACATCCCGCTGGGTCCGGCGGCCGACACCGTGCTCGTGGACGAGCCGGCGATCGTGGCCCGCGCGCTGGCGCTGTCCGCGCGCGGCTGACTCAGGCGCTCGACTCGTCGCGGCCCAGGCGGGCGATGGCCGAGGTCAGCACGAAGCCCAGGACGACCAGGCCGATCGCTCCGCCCACCTGCACGGCGTCGGGCGTGAAGCGCTGCGTGGGCCAGTCCTCGACCTCGAGCGAGGCCCGCGACTCGGCCGTGACCACCTCGCCCTTCACGGTGCTGCCGATCGGCGGTTCCACCGGCGCCTGGAAGGGCCACAGCCCCACCACGGCGCCGAGCAACAGGCCGATCAGAACGCCGAGCGTGGCCTTCTCGTAGCGGGCGAGCAGCCACTTCAGCGCGTTGCTCACCACCACCACGCCCACCACCACGCCGACACCCACCGGCAGCAGCACGGTCAGCGCGGGCTCGGTGGCCGCGGCCAGATCGCGCGCGGCGACGGCGTCCTTGAGCGCCTCGATCGCTCCGAGGATCGGCACGTACTGGCCCAGCACGAGCAGCAGGTAGCCGCCCGACACGCCGGGCAGGATCATGGCGCTGGCCCCGGCCAGACCGGCCAGACCGAGCAGCAGCAGGTTCGCCTGTCCGTCGCCCCCGGTGGCCCCGCTCGCCTGGGCGATGGCCAGGGCGGACATGGCCACGAACCCGCCTCCGGCCCCCAGGAAGACCGACCGTGTCGCCGGCCGCGCCATGCGCCACACCACCGGCAACCCGCCCAGCGTGAGTCCGACGAAGAGGCTGTACATGATCCAGCGCTGGTGGACGACCAGGTCCTTGATCGGCCCGGCCAGCAGCACGATTCCGGCGATCGCGGCCACGGCCACGGTTCCGAGCAGCACCAACGCCGGCGCGCGGAAGCGCAGCGTGCTCACCTCGGCCACCGCGGCGACGAAGCGCGGGTAGATGCCGGCGGCGAGCAGCATGGTGCCGCCCGAGATCCCGGGGACCAGGTTGGCCAGACCCATGAGCACCCCACCGAGCGCGGCGCGGACCAGGACGAGCGGACGCAGGACGGATTCGAGCGAGGGCGTGGTCATCGGGCTCCGGGGATTCGGGAACGCGCGCAGCGGGAACCGAGAGTGTGCGCACGACCAGCCACGGCGGCAAGCGCGGGGATCCGCACACGAAGAGGCCCGGACCGCTCGGCCCGGGCCTCGACCAACGAGGCGCTCGGCCGACTCAGGGAGCGACCGTGAAGCGGGTCACTTCGAGCATCGGTGGTCTCGAATCGCCCACGAGAGCCATCTCGCCCTCGAAGATCGTCGACTCGCCGTCGACGGTGACCGTGATCAGGTACGGGAAGGGCCCGGGTTCGCTGCACGCGCTGAACACGTCGAGTTCGACCACGTACTCGCCCGGCACCGGCGTGGTGCTGCCCCAGGTGATGTTCTCGTTGTTCACCCAGTCCAGATTGCAGCCCGGGTTCGAGTCGAGGTCGAGTCGCCCGCCGTTGGGACCGTCCTTCTGTCCGTAGTAGATGTGGCCACCACTCGGCGTCGTCAGGTGCAGGTCGTAGTCGATGCCGTCGATCCAGTTCAGGCTGACCTGCAGCTCGGCCGAGGAACTGGCCGTGGTGTTCAGCTGCACCGCGTGCGTCGACGACGACGAGACCGAGGCGCCGTCGCTGGTGGCGACCGTCACCGTGAACGACGAGGCGTTCTCGGCCGGCGTCAGCGTCAGCGTGACCGTCCGCGGCGCGCGGAAGGCCGTGAGCTCGCGGGCGGCGGTCGGTGCGACGCCGGCGGCGGCGAGCTTCTCGATCCGGGCCGACGCGCGGGTGCGTTCCTCGTCGATCACCACCGCCGAACCGTCGAGCGGCACGCGGTAGTAGCCGAGATCGGCGCGGGTCGCGCTCACGTAGAGCTCGGTGGCCGTGTCCTCGACGGTGACGTTCAGCACCATCGACCCGCCGCGGACGAACCACAGCGACCCGTCGAGCTCGGGCGCGGTGGCGTCTCCGGTGGGCATCTCCTCGTCCACGTACACTCCCGATCCGCCGTCGCGCGCGACGCCGTCGATGTAGTCGGTCGCCGGGATCGGGTCCGGCGGGGTGATCGGGCCGAGGTCGGAGATGCGCTCGGGGTCGTTGTCGCAGGCGGCGAGACCGACCAGGGCGAGCGCGAAGACGAAGGGCGCCAGTCGTGTGCGTACCACGGTTGTCCTCCCGGGACGTGTGCGATGGGGGCGCGCGGTTCCTCGTGGTTCCGCATGGTTCCGCGGAACGGCGCCACCTTCTCCGGGAGGGTGGTTGCAAGGGTCCGGCCAATCGGGCCCGCGGGGTCAGGACATCGATGCGTCGCCGTCGGCCGCCGCTTCGAGCGCGATTCGTACCGTACGGTGCTGGATCCGCACGGTCTCCTCGATCGGCTCGGCGTAGCCGCCGCCCATGACCATGGTCCACGGCAGCCCGTGGCGCCGGAAGGCGTCGAACACGCGGCGGTCGCGGGCAGCGATTCCGTCGGGGCTCAGCGCCAGCCGTCCCAGGCGGTCGCCCGCGTACACGTCGGCCCCGGCGATGTAGACCACCAGGTCGGGGTCGGCGCGGTCGAGCACGGCGTCGAGGTGGGCGTCGAGGGCCTGCAGGTAGGCCAGATCGCCGGTGCGGTCGGGCAGGGCGACGTCGACGTCGCTGCGCGTCTTGTGGAAGGGATAGTTGCCCGCGCCGTGCACGGAGAAGGTGAAGACCCGCGGGTCGTCGGCGAAGATCTCCGCCGTGCCGTTGCCCTGGTGGACGTCGAGGTCGACCACGCACACGCGGTCGACGCGTCCGGGCTCGAGCAGGGCCCGCGCGGCGACGGCCACGTCGTTGAACACGCAGAAGCCCTCGCCGCGGTCGGCGAAGGCGTGGTGGGTTCCTCCGGCCAGGTACAGCGCCGCCCCCTCGGTCAGGGCCGCGTCGCAGGCGACGACGGTGGCGCCGGTGGAACGACGCGAGCGTTCGAGCATGGCCGGCGACCAGGGCAGACCGATCCGCCGCGCCTCGTTCTTCTCGAGCGTGCCCGTGAACACCCGCTGAAGGTATCCGTCGGTGTGCACCCGGCCGAGTTCCGCCCGGCTGGCGGCCGGAGGCTCGAGGTCGACCGCCACGCCGTCGGCCTGCACACGCTCGCGCAGCATACCGTACTTGCGCGCCGGGAAGCGGTGACCGGGCGGCAACGGGAGCTCGAAGCCGTCGCTGGAGAGGACGCGAACCACGGCGCGGGCTTTGCGCGGGGGCGAGGGAGGTCTACACTGATCTGCGATCGTCGACCGAGGCGAACCCACGACGCGTGAAGATACACACCCCTGCCTCGACCGCCGCCCGGAGCTGCGCATGGAACCCTCGACATCGCCGACATCGGATCCGGGTGCACCGGACGTCGTCGCCGTGCGCGATCACCTGCTGACGCTACAGGACACGATCTGCGCCGGGCTCGAGCAGGTCGACGGCCGCGCCCATTTCGCCGAGCAGCGCTTCGAGTCGCCCACCGGCGGACTCCACCGGCCACGCGTGGTGCAGGACGGAGCGGTCATCGAGAAGGCCGCGGTGCAGTTCTCGCACTCGATCGGGCGAGCCCTGCCCGGCGCCGCGACCGAGCGCCGCCCCGAACTGGCCGGATGCTCCTACCAGGCCGCGTCGGTGTCGTTGATCGTACACCCGCGCAACCCCTACGCGCCGACCTCGCACGCCAACTTCCGTTTCTTCGTGGCCGAGCGCGACGCCGAAGATCCCGTATGGTGGTTCGGTGGCGGCTTCGACCTCACGCCCTACTACGGCTTCGTCGAGGACTGCGTGCACTGGCATCGCACCGCCCGTGCGGCCTGCGAGCCCTTCGGCCCCGACGTGTACCCGCGCTTCAAGGCATGGTGCGACGACTACTTCCGCCTGCCCCACCGCGACGAACCGCGCGGGATCGGCGGCGTGTTCTACGACGACGTCTGCGAAGACGGCTTCGAGCGCTGCTTCGGTCTGCACCGCAGCCTGGGCGAGGCCTACCTCGACGCCTACGTCCCGATCCTGGAGCGACGGCGGAGCACCCCCTACGGCGATCGCGAACGGCAGTGGCAACTCCTACGGCGCGGACGCTACGTCGAGTTCAACCTTGTGTACGATCGCGGCACCCGCTTCGGACTGGAGGCCGGCGGCCGCACCGAGTCGATCCTCGCCTCCCTGCCCCCCCTCGTCCGCTGGGAGACCGATCACGAGGTCGAGCCCGGCACCGACGAACACCGTCTGCTGCACGAGTTCCTCGTGCCCCGGGACTGGGCCGACGTCGTGCCCCCGACCGCCTGATCCTGCTTCCGCCCCGAAAGGACCCGCGCATGGCACTGGCCCGAATCCGCCGCACCCTGATCGCCGTTCTCGCGATCACCACCCTCGCCGCCTGCGCCGGTGACGAGGCGACCGAGGGCGCCGGCGACCCGGGGCCGGTGGTCCGTGGCGGAACCCTCACCGTGGCCGTCGACAGCGATCCGCGCACGCTGAACCCGGTGCTGCGGACCACGGCGCTGGCCGGCAGCATCTACGGGATCCTCAACGACGGCCTGATCGAGATGGACACCGACCTCGACTTCGAGCCCTCGCTGGCCACGCGATGGTTCTTCTCCGAGGACGGCCTGACCCTCACCTACCACCTGCGCGACGACGTCCGGTGGAGCGACGGCGAGCCCTTCACGAGCCGCGACGTGCTGGTGACCTACGAGCTGTTCACCAATCCCGACGTGCCCACCCCGCGCCGCTCGAACTTCGACGACATCGCCGGCGTGGCCGCGCCGAACGACACCACGGTGGTCTTCAGCTTCCACCGCCGCACGCAGGAATCGCTGCTGCGCTCGGCCTTTCCTCTCATGCCCGCCCACGCGATCGAGAGCCGCGACCCGATCGAGATCGAGAGCTGGGACCTGAACCGCGCACCGATCACGAACGGCCCCTACCGCCTGGCCGAATGGCAGTCGGACGATCGCATCGTCCTCGAGCGCAACCCGCACTACTGGAACGAACCCGCCTACCTCGACCGGATCGTCTTCCGCGTGGTGCCGGAAGAAGCGACCCGCCTCCTGCAGCTGGAGATCGGCGAGGTCGACATGATCGAGTCGGTCCCGAACAAGGACCTCGAACGCCTGCGCGACGATCCCGAGGTGCAGTTGAAGCTCGTGGGACCGCGCTTCCTGGGCTACCTGGTCTACAACCTCGAGAACGAACTCCTGGCCGACGCCCGTGTGCGCAACGCGATCAGCTTCGCGATCGACCGGCGGGCATTCGTCGAGGGACTCCTGTTCGGCTACGGACGGACCATCGCCAATCCGATGACCCCGATCGTGGCGTGGGCCTACAACGACGAGCTCGAACCGCACACGCGGAACGTGGAGCGCTCGCGCCGGCTGCTCGCCAACGCCGGTTTCGAGGACACCGACGGCGACGGGATCGTCGAGCGCGACGGCGTGCCGCTGCGCTTCACGGTGAAGACGCGGACGGGTGATCCCGTGCGCGAGAACGGCGCGCTGATCCTGCGCAACAACCTGCGCGAGGTGGGCATCGACGCCGAGACGCGCATGCTCGAACTGTCGACCGTACTGGCGCAGGTCTCCTCGGGCGACTTCGACGCGTACATGGGACAGGTGGCCGCGCCCATCTCGCCCGACCTGTCGGCGAGCTTCGCCAGCGACGGCGGCTTCAACTGGGGCGGCTACGCCAACCCGGCCGTCGACGCGCTGATCGAGCGAGCGCGCGGAACCGTCGACCGCGACGAGGCGGCGGTGCTGTGGAAGCAGGTGCAGGAGCTGCTGTACCGCGACCAGCCCATGACCATGCTCTACGCCAAGGATCCGCCGGTCGGTCTGCGCGTCGAGGTGCGTAACGCCACGCCGAACTTCCTGTCGCCCTACGAAGACGTCCACCGGTGGTGGAAGACCCCCGACACCGAGGACTGACCGTGGCCACCCTGCTCGACGTCCACCCGGTGACGCCGCAGACGCGGCTGATCGACCAGGCCGTCCGCGTGCTGCGCGCGGGCGGGGTGATCGCCTATCCCACCGACACCACCTACGCCCTGGGCGCGGCGATCGGCGAAAAGGCCGCTCTGGACCGGATCTGCCGGATCCGGCGCATCGACAACCGCCACGACTTCACGCTCATGTGCCGCGACCTGTCGCAGACCGGTCAGTTCGCCCGCTACACCACACCCGGCTACCGTCTGATCAAGGCTCACACGCCGGGGCCCTATACCTTCCTGGTGCGTGCCTCGCGCGAGGTGCCGCGCCGGCTGCAACACCCCAAGAAGAAGACCATCGGCCTGCGCGTGCCCGCCCACGCGATCGCCCAGGCTCTGCTCGAGGCCCACGGCGAGCCCCTGCTGACCACCACCCTGCGGCTGCCCGGCGACGAGTTCGCCCTGAACGACCCGCTCGAGATCCGCGACCGTCTCGACCACGAGATCGAGATCGTGATCGACGGCGGCGTGTGCAGTCTCGACCCGACCTCGGTGATCGACCTCACCGGCGACGAGCCCGTGGTGCTGCGCGACGCCATGGGCGACGTGAGCGCGTTCCGCTGACCCGGGAGCCCGACTGCGTGCGGATCGTCGACCGGATCTCGATCGCCCTGCTCTACCTGTTCGTGGTGGGCTCGCCGCTGTCGATCAGCGTGGGCTCGATCGTGGCCGGGCTGTTCATCGTGCTCGGCACCTTCCGTCTGCTGACGACTGCCGAAGCGCGGGCCGCGGTGCCACGAGCGGTGTGGGTCACCTTCGGTCTGTGGATCGCGTGGTCGCTGCTGACGGCCGCGCTGGCCGATCCCTACCCCACGCGCTTCGACAAGGTCGGCGAGGAACTGTGGATCAAACTCCTGCTGCCCACGGTCGCCGCGCTGGGTACGACCGTGCCGCGCCACCTCGCCCGCGCGCTGGTCGTGTACCTGGGCGTGGGCGCCCTGATCGGGATCTACGGGATCTACCAGCACTACACCGGCGACCAGTGGTTCACCGACGAGTGGATCGCCGGGATCGGCAACCGCTGGAACGCCGTGGGCTTCTACGGCCACAAGCTCACCTACGGCGGCCACGTGGTCTGCCTGTGGTTGCTGGGCGTGGCCTTCGCCACCAATTCCTCGCCGGGCCAGGCGGTGTGGAGGCATCGGCTGTTCGTGGTCGCGGCCGGCGCGCTGGTGAGCATCGGGCTGCTGTTGAGCCACGCGCGCAGTGCGCAGCTCGGCGGTGCGCTCGGCGCGGCGGTGATCGCCCTGTACCTGCCGCCGACGCGGCGGCGGATCGCCGTGGGCATCCTGCTGCTCGCCGCCCTGGGCGCGGTGGCCACGCCGACCATCCGCGACCGCTTCGTCCGCGCCTTCGACTTCCAGGCCGAGCAGACCCGGCCCAACCTGTGGCAGACCTCGCTGGACGCGCTCGACGACCGGCCGTGGACGGGCTACGGCTTCGGCAACTTCGAGCACGTGCTCGACGAGTACGAGGTCGAGGGGCTGTACGAATCGCGGGCGCACGCGCACAACGACGTGCTGATGGTGGCGGTGAACAGCGGGTGGCCGGGCGCGGTGCTCTTCCTGGCGTTCGCGGCGGCCGTCGCCGTGGGCACGGCCCGCGCGGTGCGGCGCGCCGGGCCGTGGTCGTGGATCGTCCTCGGCGGCTTCGCCGCCCACCTGGCCCTGCTGCTGGGCGGCCTGTTCCAGGTCTACCAGACCGACGACGAGGTCGAGCTCACGCTGTACTTCCTGCTCGGCTGTGCCTTCGCCGCCGCCGCGGCCGGCGCCCGCCGCGATCGCGCGCTCAGCCGCTGAGCGCGCGGACGATCTGGAACGTCCCGAAGGCCGCCAGAGCGATCGCGGCGATCAGGCCCAGCGTGCGGGCGACCCCCACCCCGATCCGCCCGATCGACGCGAAGACCACGATCGTCACCGACAGACCGGTCACGAACAGCCCGTAGAAGCCCAGCAGGAACGCCCCGGCCGCCCAGGCCGAGTGGTCCCGGGCCTCGAGGAACAAGGGGCCGGCGACGGTGCTCCAGAAGATGTAGGGCAGCGGGTTCAGCAGGTTCACGACGATGCCGTCGCGCAGGCTGCGGCGGCCCGCGTCGGTGTCGACCTCGACGGGGGCCGCGCGCCGCGCGCCGCGCAGGGCCTGGACGGCCAGGTACAGCAGGAACACGCCGCCCAGCCCGCCGATCACGCGCAGGGCGATCGGTGGGAACTGCGTCAGCACCAGCAGCACCACGACGAGGATCGGACCGTCGGTCAGCAGCGGGGCGAAGGCGGCGGGCAGGGTACGGCGCCAACCCTGGGCCACGCTGCGCGACAGCAGGAAGGCCTGCAACGGGCCGGGCTGGACGACGGCGGGAAGGGCGAGGGCCGCCCCCTGGAGCAACGCGACGGTGACCACGAGGCCCGGCTCTCGGCGAGGGGATCAGAGCGCGAATGCGCCCTCGATGCCGTCGACGCGCTCGTAGACGGCGATCACGTCGGCAGCGGAGTCCATGACGCGCTCGCAGCTCAGACTGATCCACGCGCCGTTGCGCGATTCGCGCAGCCGGTACTCCCAGCCTTCGAACACACGCTCGAGTTCTTCCTTCTGCGCGCGCGGCACGATGAACTTGAACAGGTACGGGTGCGGCCAGTCGTGGAAGACCTCGAGCTTCGAGCGCAAGGTGCGGAACTTGTCGTGGTCGGGTCCGGAGGGCTGCGGATTCGGTACGTCTGCGGACATCGGACCGTCCGGGGATTCGGGGGCAGGCCGCCCGCGGGAGGGGCGGAATGGTGCAGAATGACCATATGCAGGAGTTGTACAGGACGCGTAGCGTCCATGTCGAACCACGCATTTCCGTCGCGGTTTCGCCAGCCCTCGCTGCGCCCGTCGTGAGGGCCGCGGGTCACGTTCCCGGCCCCCGCCGCCGAGGCGACGGGCACACGTGGCTCGCGGCTCGCTTCCCCCGACCCCGGAGTGCCGTCCCTGCACTCCGGGGTTTCGTGGTTCCGGGGGAACCCCCAATGCACTTCCTGCGTTCCTGTCGGTAAAGCCTGCGCCTGCATGCTCACTCTGCACCGGGCCCGAGAAAGGAACAGTCCGTACGATGATCTTCGATCCCTTGTACCTGCTGGTCATCGGAGTGGGGATGGGTCTGTCGCTCTGGGCGAGCGCGAAGACCAAGGGTGCCTTCCAGAAGTACAGCGAGTTCACCACCCGGCGGGGCCTCACCGGCGCCCAGGTCGCCGAGGCGATCCTGCGCGACCACGGGATCGCGGACGTGCGGGTGGAACCGGTCGCCGGCAAGCTCAGCGACCACTACGACCCGCGTACGAAGACGCTGCGTCTGAGCGAGGGCGTGTACGGCAGCCGCTCCATGGCCGCCGCCGGCGTGGCCGCGCACGAGGTGGGCCACGCGATCCAGCACGCGCGGGCCTACGCGCCGTTGAAGTTCCGCTCGGCGTGGGTCCCGGTGGCGAACATCGGCAGCGGTCTGTCGATCTTCATCATCATCGCGGCCCTCTTCCTGGGCGGCACGGCTACGGCCCTGGGCCACACCGCGGCAATCGTCGGCGTGGGGCTCTTCGCCACCACCACCGTCTTCACGCTGATCACCCTGCCCGTGGAGTTCGACGCCAGCCGCCGGGCCATGGCCACGCTGCAGCGTGGCGGCTACATGACCCGGGACGAGTTGAAGGGGGCGAAGAAGGTGCTCGACGCCGCGGCGCTGACCTACGTGGCCGCGGCCGTGGCCTCGATCCTCACGCTGCTGTACTGGGCCTTCCGGCTGGGCCTGTTCGGGGGCCGCCGCTAGCCGAGACCGGGTCGCCGCCAGCCGAGGCAGACGGCCGGCTCACCAGCGCCGGGGCCGGTCCTCGACTACCCGGTAGGTGTCGCGGGCGATCAGCAGCTCCTCGTCGGTGGGGATCACGTAGGTGGGCAAGGTCGAGTCCTCCTGCGTGATCCTCCCCTCCTTGCCGCCGGCGAGATCCTCGTTCGCCGCGTCGTCGAGTTTCACACCCATGTGCTCGAGCCCCCGCAGGATGCGCGCGCGCACCGGCGCGGCGTTCTCGCCGATCCCGCCGGTCATGACCATGCCCTCGAAAGGCCCGTGCTTGGCCCAGTAGGCCCCGATGTAGGCCTTCACGCGCTGGCAGAAGATGTCGATGGCCAACCGCGCGCGGCGGTCGCCGTTCTCGGTCTCCTCCTCGAGCAGTTCGCGCATGTCGCTGGTCAGCCCACTGAGGCCCAGCAGACCGGAGCGCTTGTTCAGCAGCGTGTCGATCTCACCGATGTCGATTCCCTCTTTGTGCATGAGGAACTCGATGATCTGCGGATCGATGTCGCCGGCGCGCGTGCCCATGACCAGCCCGTCGAGCGGCGTGAACCCCATGGAGGTGTCGACCGAGCTACCGTCGCGGATCGCGCACGCGCTCGCCCCGTTGCCCAGGTGCAGGGTGATCAGGTTCACCTGCTCGCGCTCGAGGTCGTGCATGCGGCGGTAGCGATAGCACACGTAGCGGTGCGAGGTGCCGTGGAAGCCGTAGCGGCGGATCTTGTAGCGCCGGTAGTACTGGTAAGGAATGGCGTAGAGATAGCTCGCCTCGGGCATGGTCGAGTGGAAGGCGGTGTCGAACACTGCCACCTGCGGCACGCCCTTGCCCAGCAGCTCCTGCGCGCTGCGGATGCCCAGCAGATTGGCCGGATTGTGCAACGGGGCCAACTCGAAGCAGTCCTGGATCCCCTCCATGACCTCGTCGTCGACCCGCACCGAGCGCTGGAAGCGCTCGCCTCCGTGGACCACGCGGTGCCCCACGGCGTGGATGTCCTTCATGCTGTGGATCGATTCGATCCCGCTCTCCTCGCTGACGATCCAGCGCAACACGAGATCGATCGCCGCGCGGTGGTCGCGCACCGGCTCGGCGTGCCGGTCCTTGCGGCCG
>CAZQHE010000112.1:0-2358 GCA_964593155.1 uncultured bacterium | reverse complement strand
CTGCCGATCCGCTCGACGATGCCCCGGGCGAGCTTGCGGTCCTGGTCGGAGTCGATCCGGTCGGAATCGGTCTCGACCAGCTGGAACTTCAACGACGACGATCCGCAGTTCAGAACCAGAACGTTCACGGTGGTCTCCCGGTCGGGGGCAGCGCGGCGCGCAGGGACGCAGGAAGGCTAGTTCGGCGCCGCCCGGGGTCAAGGCGGCGGGGGCGTGAGATTCGTGAGGTGGGAACGAACGCGGCTCGCAGGGAATGAACGCGCCCCCCAGGGAATGAACGCGGCTCGTGGGGAACGGAGGTGGTTCCCGGGGAGCGAGCACGGCGGGCGTGAATCCCGTTCAGCGACTCGCTGCGAATCTGCTAGTGTAGAAGGATGAACGGCGACACCCGCGCCCGGGTGACCCGGCTCCTCCGCGAGCTCGAGGACGACGCGGCGCCCCGCACCCAGCTCAGCGAAGAGATCTTCGCACTCGTCTACGACGAGCTGCACCGGACCGCGCGCGCGATCATGTCCCGCGAGCGGGCCGATCACACCCTGCAGCCCACCGCCCTGGTCCACGAGGCCTACATCCGACTCGTCGACGCGGGCGGTTCGGGCGCGACCGACCGCGCCCACTTCCTGGGCATCGCCGCGCGTTGCATGCGGCAGATCCTGGTCGACCACGCCCGCGCCCACCGGGCCGAGAAACGCGGTGGCGACCAGCAGCGGGTGACGCTGGTCGAGGAACTGATCACCGACGAGGGGCGCGAGCTCGAGCTGCTGCTGCTCGACGACGCGCTGGTCAAGTTCGCCGCGCTCGACGAGCGAGCGGCCCGCGTGGCGGAGATGCGTCTGTTCGGCGGGATGACCGTCGACGAGATCGCCGCCGCCCTCGAGGTGTCGAAGCGCACCGTCGACGGCGACTGGTCCACCGCCCGGCGCTGGCTGGCCCGCGAACTCGGCAACGCCTGACCCCCGCCCGGAGACCCTTCCATGGACGCCGAACGCTACCGGCGCGTGAAGGCCATCCTGCTCGAGGCCCTCGAGCGCCCCGCCGACGCGCGCGCGGACCTGGTGGCCGAGCGCTGCGGCGACGACACCGAACTCCGCCGCGAGGTCGAGGAGCTGCTCGCCGAGGAGGACTCGGAGCACGCGATCCTCGACGAGGGCGTGCTCGGGGCGGGCACGCAAGGCCACCTGCGCGCGACGATCGACCGGCTGGGCAACGACGTCGCCGTGCCCGACACGATCGGGCCCTACACCGTGGTCGGCGTGCTCGGCGAAGGCGGCATGGGAACCGTGTACCACGGCCGGCAGACCGAACCCGTGGCCCGCGACGTGGCGGTGAAGGTGTTGCGGCCGGGCATGGACGGCCGCCGGGTGCTCGCCCGCTTCGAGTGGGAACGCAAGGCGCTCGCACGGCTCGACCACCCGAACATCGCGCGCGTGCTCGACGCCGGCACCGACGAGGCGACGCAGCGGCCCTACGTGGCCCTGCCACTGATCGAGGGCGACACCATCACCGCCTACTGCGAGAAGGCCGACCTGCCGCTCGACAAGCGCCTGCAGTTGTTCCTGCGCGTGTGCCGCGCCGTCGAACACGCCCACGCGCGCGGGGTGCTGCACCGCGACCTGAAGCCGGGCAACGTCATGGTCCAGGAGATCGACGGCGAGGCCGTGCCGGTGGTCATCGACTTCGGCATCGCCAAGGCGCTCGACGACGACACCACCGGGATCGACGCCACGATGACGGTCGAGGGCCAGCGCATCGGCACGCCCGCCTACATGAGCCCCGAGCAGCTGCACGGCGACGCCGGCGCCGTCGACGTGCGCGCCGACGTGTACGCGCTCGGCGTGATCCTGTGGGAGATGCTCGCCGGCCGGCATCCCTTCGGCGAGTCCGTCGACTCGGTCACGCGCGCCCTGCAGGCCGGCCGCGAACCGCCCCCGCTCACACCGCCTTCGCGCGACCGGACGACGGCCGCGGGCACGGCCGAACGCTGGCGCCGGCGCCTGCGTGGCGACCTCGACACCATCTGCCTGCGCGCGGTCGAGTTCCACCGCGAACGGCGCTATGCCTCGGCCGCCCACCTCGCCGACGACGTGCAGCGCTTTCTCGAGGGCCGTCCCATCCTCGCGCGTCCGGACTCGTTCACCTACCGGCTCGGCAAGTCGATCCGCCGGCACCCGGTGGTGTCGGTGGCGGCGGCCGGGGCGATCGCGGTGCTGTTGACCGGAGCGGGCCTGCTGGCGATCAACGCCCAGCGCCTGAGCGTGGAACGCGACCGCGCCGTGGCCGCCGAGCAGCGCGCGCGGGTCGAGGCCGAACAGGCGCGTTCGATCTCGACCTTCCTCGCCGAGCTGTTCACCGAGGCCG
>CAZQHE010000111.1:0-14324 GCA_964593155.1 uncultured bacterium | reverse complement strand
CACTCGTTCGCTCATCGATCACCTTTCGTGGACCGCGCCGGGTCGGCCACCCATCCGGTGGGGTGCGCGGTCGTGCTCTCGCCGGAGTCGGCAAGTATAGAAAGCGCCGAGGGTTGCGTCCACCGGCCCGCGTCGGGATGGCGCGGCCCCCTCCCGGGTCGCCCGCGGAGTCCCGTGGCGCCACCGACCGCGGGATTCCCGCCTAAAGGCCCGCTGCGACCCGACCGATATCCGCCCGGTAGAGCGAATCGAGCCCGCTTTCGGCGGGCCGACCGAGCACCAAGCGCGAGGCCGGTGGCATGAGCGAACTGGACGAAGTCCTCCAGGAATTCCTCGTCGAGAGCTACGAGAACCTCGATCAACTCGAGCAGGACATGGTCTCGCTCGAGGAGAATCCGGCGGAGACCGACATCATCGCGTCGATCTTCCGGACGATCCACACGATCAAGGGCACCTGCGGGTTCCTCGGCTTCTCGAAGCTGGAGAAGGTGGCCCACACCGGTGAGAACCTCCTGAGCCTGTTGCGCGACGGACACTGGGCCGTGAACCGGCCGATCACCGACGCTCTGCTGCACATGGGCGACGCCGTGCGCGAGATGCTCGGCCACATCGAGTCGACGCAGACCGAGGGCGACACCGACTACTCCGCGCTGATCGCGGATCTCGAACGCCTCCAGAAGACCGGCGGGCTCGACGACGCCACCGTGGACGCTGCGGACTCCGAAGCTCCCGAGACCGTGCATGCGAGTGACGGGTCGACCGACGACGACGCGGTCGAAGACCCGACCGGGGAAGACGTCGACGACCAGGACGCCGAACCACCGGCCAAGGTCGATTCCGAGCCCGCGAGCGCCCCCGCCGACGACACCGCACCGGAGACCCCGGCCCCCGCGGCCGCGCCGGAAGCGGACGCCGACGACTCCGACGTCCAGCAGGTCCACGCGGCGACCGTCCAGGTGAGCAAGGCCGTGCAGAGCACCGACGCGCAGGCCCAGGCCGAACAGGCCCAGGCCAGGGCCGATGCCGCCGCGCGCAGCGCCACCGAGCAGGCGATCCGGGTGGACGTCGGTCTCCTCGACAAGCTCATGAACCTGGTCGGCGAGCTCGTGCTCGCCCGCAACCAGATCCTGCAGTACGGCACGCAGGTGCAGGATCCCGTCTTCGCCTCGACCACGCAGCGTCTGAACGTTCTCACCACGGAGTTGCAGGAGAACGTGATGAAGACGCGCATGCAGCCCATCGGCAACATCTGGAACAAGCTGCCGCGCGTGGTGCGCGACCTCGCCAATTCCTGCGGCAAGAAGATCCGTCTGGAGATGGAGGGCAAGGACACCGAGCTCGACAAGACGCTGATCGAGGCGATCAAGGATCCGCTGACCCATCTCGTCCGCAACGCCGTCGACCACGGCGTGGAGGACTGCGAGACGCGCACGGCCAACGGCAAGCCCGCCGAGGGCGTGCTCCTGCTGCGCGCCTTCCACGAGGGCGGCCTGGTGAACATCGAGATCGCCGACGACGGCGGGGGCATCAACACCGACGCCATCCGCGCCAAGGCCGTCCGCAACGGTCTGATCACCGAGGAACAGGCCGATTCCATGGGCGAGCGCGAGGTGGCCAACCTCATCTTCAAGGCGGGGCTGTCGACGGCCAAGCAGGTCACCAACGTGTCCGGCCGCGGTGTGGGCATGGACGTGGTCCGCACGAACATCGAGAAGATCGGCGGCACCATCGAGATCCAGACCCGCGCGGGTCTGGGCACGACCTTCCGGATCAAGATCCCGCTGACCCTGGCCATCATCCCGGCCCAGGTCGTGACCGCCGCGCAGAACCGCTTCGCGATTCCGCAGGTCAGCCTGGTCGAACTGCTGCGCCTCGAGGCCGACGACGCCCGCAACGGGATCGAGGTGATCCACGGAACACCGGTGTACCGCCTGCGCGGGAACCTGCTGCCCCTGGTCTACCTCAACCGCGAACTCGGCCTGCCGGAGCCCGAGACGGACGCCGACGACCCGATCGTGAACATCGTCGTGCTGCAGGCCGACGAGCGCGACTTCGGCCTGGTGGTCGACTCGATCAACGACACCGAGGAGATCGTGGTCAAGCCCCTGGGCTCCGAGCTGAAGAACCTCTCCACCTACGCCGGTGCGACCATCATGGGCGACGGCGCGGTCGCGCTGATCCTCGACGTGATCGGGGTCGCCCAGCGCGCGGGCGTTCTCAGCGAGATCCGCGAGCACGGGGCTGCCCTGCAGGACGACGGCGCCGACGAAGAGGGCGAACGCAAGACCCTGCTGCTCTTCGCCGTCGGCGAGGGTTCGCGTCTGGGCATGCCGTTGGAGATGGTGGCCCGGCTCGAGGAGTTCGAACCCGAGCGCGTGGAGCAGGCCGGCACCCAGCAGGTGGTGCAGTACCGCGACGAGCTGCTGCCCTTGATCCAGGTCTCGCACGTGCTCGGTGGCTACGCGCCCCGGCCGCGCGAAGCCGACGAGAAGCTGCAGGTCGTGGTCTACACCAAGAACGGTCGCAGCGTCGGACTGCTGGTCGACGACATCGTCGACATCGTGCACGAGACGATCACGGTCAAGCGCGAGAGCGACCGTCCGGGCCTCCTCGGATCGGCCGTGATCCAGGGCCGCGTGACCGACCTGGTCGACGCCGAGGGCGTGATCCGGGCCGCCGACCCGTCGTTCTTCACCCAACAGGAAACGGCGATCGCCTAGGAGGCCGACGTGTCCAACGAGACGCAGTACTGCACGTTCTACCTCGACGACAACTTCTTCGGGATCGAAGTCGGTCGTGTGCAGGAGATCCTGCGCTTCCAGGAGATGACCGAGGTCCCGCTGAGCGCTCCGGTGATCCGGGGCCTCATCAACCTGCGCGGGCAGATCATGACCGCGGTCGACCTCCGGGAACGCGTGGGACTGCCGCCACGCTCCGACGGCCGACGTCCGATCAACGTGGTGATCCGACGCAGCGACGGCGGCGTCAGCCTGCTCGTCGACGAGATCGGTGACGTCATGTCGCCCGCCGAGGACCTGCTCGAGGCACCTCCGGAGAACGTGGACCCACGCATTCGCGCCCTTCTCCAGGGCGTGTACAAACTCGAGGGCCGCCTGCTGCAGATCCTCGACCCGGACAAGCTCATGGAATTCGAGGGCGCGGCTGCCTGATCGGGCACGCGGAAGGCGAGGAGGACGTCGTGGACGAGACGACGAAGACGACATCGGGATCGAGGATGGGGCGCGAAGCGCTGTTCTGTGGGGCCCTCGTGGGCCTGACCGCGGGTGTCTCGGCGGCGGTGGGTGCGCTGGCCGGATGGCTGCCGGGGCTCGGCGTGGCGGTGCTCGGCGGCGTGGCCGGAGCCTGGTTCGCGCAACGAACGATGTTCGCGCCGCTCGAGGAACTGATCGGCGCGCTGGCCGACGACCGGGCCGACCAGCTCGACCTGAACGGCTTCGCCGCGCCGTGGGTCCGCCGCATCGTCGAGCGTGTGCGCGACCACGAGCGCACCGTGCACGATCGCACGACCCCCGTGGTCGAGCGCGTGCGCGAACTGTCGCAGGCCGCGAGTCAGATGAGCGACCTGATGTTCGCCATGACCGGTAACGCGGGCCAGACCTCGGAGAAGGCGCAGATGGTCAGCTCGCACTTCGACCGCGTGAACACCAGCGTCGAGACGGTCAGTGGCAAGATGCAGGAGTTGAGTGACACCATCCACGCGGTGGCGTCGAGCGCCCGCGACGGTGGCGAGGTCGGCCGCGACGCCGTCGAGGCCGCGCGCAACACGAACGAAAACGTCGCCCGGCTGGGCCAGAGCAGCACCGAGATCGGCAACGTGGTCAAGCTGATCAACTCGATCGCCGAGCAGACCAATCTGCTGGCGCTGAACGCCACCATCGAGGCCGCCCGTGCCGGCGAAGCCGGCCGCGGCTTCGCGGTCGTGGCGAACGAGGTCCGTGAACTCGCCAACGAGACGGCCAAGGCCACCGGCGACATCGGTCTGAAGATCGAGGCCATTCAGAACGACACGCAGAACGCAGTGGGTGCGATCCATCGGATCAGCGAGGTGGTCGAACGGATCAACGAGATCCAGGAATCGATCATCTCGGCGGTCGAAGAACAGGCCGGCACCGCAGACGCGATCCGCAGTAACGTGAAGGACGCCGCCGACAGCGGCGTGCACATCCGCGCCAACATGGCCGGACTGACCACGGCGGCGAGCAGCGCCGCGTCGGGGGCGGACGAGACTCGCGCCGCCATCGAGGACTTCTCCCGCAGGACCACCGAGCTCACCGGACTCGTCACGAGTCTCGAGGGCGACGTGGCCAATCGTTGAGGTGGACAGCATGCGAGTACTCGTCATCGACGATTCCCGCGCCATCCGCATGATCCTGAAGAAGACGCTGACGGCGATCGGTGCCGAGGTCGTCGAGGCCGGTCACGGCGCCGAGGCCCTCGAGAAGCTGCAGGACGGCGAGCCCTTCGAACTGGCCCTGGTCGACTGGAACATGCCCGAGATGAACGGCTACGAGTTCGTCAAGGCCGTCCGCGGTGAAAGCCGGTACGCGTCCATGAAGCTGTGCATGGTCACGACGGAGACCGAGACGGCCCAGGTGGTGAAGGCCCTAGAAGCCGGAGCCGACGAATACATCATGAAGCCCTTCACCAAGGAAGCGCTGCAGGAGAAGCTCAACATGCTCGGCGTGACGGCCTAGGGACGCACCACGATGACCATCCGCGTTCTCATCGTCGACGACAGCGCGTTCATCCGACGCGCTCTGAAGAGGATCCTGGGCAGCGACCCGGACTTCGAGGTGACTGCGTCGGCGGCGAACGGTCACCTGGCGTTGCGTGCTCTCGACGAGCACGAGGTCGACGCGGTGGTCCTCGACGTCGAGATGCCCGTGATGAACGGCATCGAGACCCTCGAGGCGATCCGGGCTCGCGATCGATCCCTGCCGGTGGTCATGTTCAGCACGCTGACCACCCAGGGCGGCGAGGCCGCTCTGGAGGCCATGGCCCGCGGGGCGAGCGATTGCGTGGCCAAGCCGAGCAACCAGGGCAGCCAGGAAGCCGCATTCCAGGCCGTCCGGGACCAGCTCCTTCCCCGTCTGCGGTCGCTGGTCGAAACGCACTCGATCCGGCGACGGCCGACCCGGCCCGGCACCGGTGCCGAAGCACCGGCACCGGCGATCCCGGAACCCCGCCATTCGCTGGTTGTCCCCGAGACCGTGCCGGAACCGCGAGCCCGCGAGCGGACGACCGCCGTCGATCTCGTCGCGATCGGCGTCTCGACCGGCGGACCGACCGCTCTGGCCACCGTGCTCGGGGCCCTCCCCGCCGACCTGGGCGTGCCCGTGGTGATCACGCAGCACATGCCGCCGCTGTTCACCGAACTCCTCGCCAAGCGCCTCGACGGCGTCTGCCCCCTGCACGTCGGCGAGGCGAAGGACGGCGACGTGGTCGAACCGGGTCGCGTGTTCCTCGCCCCCGGCGACCGGCACCTGACCCTCGTCCGTTCCGACGGGGCGGTGCGGGTGGTGCTCGACGACGGCCCTCCCGTCAATTCGTGCCGCCCTGCCGTCGACGTGATGCTCGAGTCGACCGTCGCGACGCACCAGGACCGCGTGCTCGTGGCGATCCTCACGGGCATGGGACGCGACGGTCTCGCGGGGTGCCGCCGGCTCGTCGAGCTGGGCGCCCACGTGATCGTCCAGGACGCCGAGTCGTCGGTGGTGTGGGGAATGCCCGGCTACGTGGCCAAGGATGGCCTGGCCGACTCGATCGTACCGATCGAGTCGATCGCGCCCGAGATCACGAGAGTCGTACGGGCAGGGGCCCGTGCGAGCCAGGCCCCGGTCCGCGCGGGAGTGACGCCATGACGATCGCGACCAGCCACTTCGACGTGATCCGCGAGATCGTCTACCGCGGCGCCGGCATCGTGCTCGAGCCGGGCAAGGAGTACCTGGTCGAGTCGCGGATGCACCCGATCCTGCGCGCCCACTCCCTGGCCGACCTCGGCGAGCTGGTGACGAAGCTGCAGGTCGATGGCTCCGGGACGCTGCAGAGCGAGGTCATCGATGCGATGACCACGAACGAGACCTCCTTCTTCCGCGATCACCACCCCTTCGAGACGCTCCGGACCGACGTCCTGCCCGAGACCATCGAGCGCAACCGGTCCAGCCGCTCGCTACGGATCTGGTGCGCGGCGTGCTCCAGTGGCCAGGAACCCTATTCGATCGCGATCACCCTGCAGGAACACTTCGCGTCGAAGATCAACGGTTGGCAGGTCGAGGTCCTGGGCACCGACATCTCCGACGAAATGCTCGAGAAGAGCAGCTCGGGCGCGTACAGCGAGCTCGAGATCAACCGTGGGCTCCCCGCGCCGCTCATGGTCAAACACTTCCAGCGGGCCGGACTCAAGTGGCAGATCAAGCCCGAGGTCCGTCGACTGGTCCGGTTCCGCAAGATGAACCTCGTCGATCCGTGGCCGAGCATGCCGAAGTTCGACATCGTCTTCCTGCGGAACGTGCTGATCTACTTCGATCCCGACACCAAGCGACAGATCCTGGGACGTCTTCGCAACGTCCTGTGCCCCGGTGGCACCCTCTTCCTGGGTGGCGCCGAGACCGTGATCAATTTCGCCGACGATTTCGAGATCGTACGGCTCGGCCGGACCGTGGTGTACCGCGTCCGCTGACCACTCGAGGAGGAACGGGAATGCAATTCCTGGAAGCCGAAGTCATCGAACTGACGCGGACCGTGTGGGAGACCGTGTTGGCCATGGGCATCGAGCCCGCCGAGGACGACCGTCACCCGCCGGACGGCGAAGAAACGGTCTCGGCCTGCGTGCACATCTCGGGCGGGTGGAACGGCAGCGTCATCCTGTCGTGCCCGTCGACGCTCGGGATCGCCATCGCCGCCGCGATGTTCGAACTCGAACACGACGAGGTCGACGACGAGCTGCTGCACGACGCCGTCGGCGAAGTCGCCAACATGATCGGGGGCAACGTCAAGGGCCTGGTGCCGGGTCCGAGCCAGCTGTCGCTGCCGACCGTGGCCACGGGACTCCACACCCGCCTGGCCGTGCCGGGGAGTCACCCCGTCACGCGGGTCGGATTCCGCAGCGAGTGTCAGCCGGTACGGGTCGTGCTCACCGAGGTGAACGACACCGCCGCCGACGGCGGAGCGTCGGCAGACACCGTCGAAACGGGTCGACAGGACCCGGCGAGCGTCGCCTGAACGGAACGACGTCACACGAGGACCGGCAGGAAGTGCCGGAGCATCGGCCGATGTGGCCGGGAAGAGAAACGACCGAGGGGGAACCCGGATGAAGATCCTGATCGTGGACGACAGCAAGGCCATGCGCATGATCGTCAAGCGCACCCTGAAGCAGGCCGGATACGGCGACGCGACCATGAGTGAGGCCACCAACGGCCGCGAGGGTCTCGACGCCGTCAAGACCGACCAGCCCGACATCGTGCTGTGCGACTGGAACATGCCCGAGATGAACGGCATCGAGTTCCTGCGGGCTCTGCGCGCCGAGGGCAACGACGTGAACTTCGGCTTCGTGACGTCGGAGGGCACCACCGAGATGCGGCAGCAGGCCCAGGAGGCCGGCGCGGCCTTCCTGATCAGCAAGCCGTTCACGGCGAACGACTTCTCCGAGAACATCACGGCGGCCGTGTCATGACGGTGGCGACCCCCTGTCAGGAGTGGTCGGACGGTCTGGTGCGCGCTGCCGACGAGGTCGCCCGCGAAGCCCTGTCGATCGCCAGCGGTTGCCGCAAGGTGGGCGAGGCCGAGAAGCTCTCGCTGCAGATGTCGGGCGCCTATCTCGCCCTCATCTCGCCCGAGGTGCAGATGCAGATCGGCATCGCGGCCGGCCGTGGGGACTGCCGACGGCTCGCCGGAGCTCTCATGATGATGGAACCGAACGACCCCGAGCTGACCGATTCGGTCATGGCCGACGCCTTCGGGGAGATCGTGAACATCCTGGCCGGCTCGTTGAAGCAGGTCATGGACAGCCGCTATCGCGGACTGACTCTGGGTCTGCCCACGATGATCCACGGCCACATCTCGCCGACCGACCGCCAGGACCTCCAGGTGACCCAGGTCTCCCTCGGTGAGATCGAGGCCTACCTCGTCGTCCTCATGAACAAGAGCTGATCGGCGACGTCACCGGCAAGGGCGACTCCCGACGCACCCTCACCGCAGATCCCGACCGGAGGAACGATGGCTGCTCTCACCTACGCGAGCCCGACGGCCGTCGAGATCGCCGAGATGCTCACCAGCCTGCTCGGCAAGGACACCACCGCCCGCAAGAACCCCGCCGTGGACTTCGACGGCACCGCCAACTGGATCTTCGCCGTGTACGACGAGGAAGACGGCACCCTGGGCGCGGTGATCGCCTGCGACGTGGCGACGGCCGCCTACGGCGGTGCCGCGCTCTCGTTGATCCCCGCCAGCATGGCCCAGGACAGTATCCGGGCCGGCCAGGTGGCGGAGAACCTCAGCGAGAACTTCCGCGAGGTGTTGAACGTGTGCGCCGGACTGTTCAACAGCCCCGGCACGCCTCGCCTGAAGCTCGGACACTACTCCGAACCTCCCGACGAGGCGGGAGAGGGACTGGTGGCGTGGTTCGGCGAGGCCGAGCAGAAGATCGGCCTCGACATCAACATCGACGGCTACGGCAAGGGCCGCATGGTCGTCTACGTGGACTGACCGACTACCCGCGGTGACCGGGAATCTGCGGGCGCGTGAGATCCTCGCGCCCGTCCTCGGTCACCAGCACGTCGTCCTCGATCCGGATTCCTCCGTAGGGCAGCAGCGCGTCGACGAGATCCCAGTCGACGAGCGCCCCGCGTTCCTCTTCACGCAGCGGGTCGAGGAGGAGCGGCACGAAGTACACTCCCGGTTCGATCGTCACCACGTGCCCCGGCTCGAGGGTCCGCGTGGTCCGCAGGGCCGGGAAGTCCTCGGGAGGATCGACGACGGTGCCCGACGGATCGGCCTGCCGTCCGCCCACGTCGTGCACCTGCAGGCCGAGATGGTGGCCCAGTCCGTGCGGCAGGAAGGGCAGGCTGAGCCGCTGCTCGATCGCCTCCTCGGCCGAGCACCGGAACACCCCGACGTCGGCGAGCAGACGGGCGACGCCCTCGTGGGCGCGACGGTGCAGGTCGACGAAGGGCACGTCGGGACCGACGCCGTCGACGAGTTCGCGTTGCAGGTCGTCCATGCCGTCGAGCAGCTCGCGGAACTGCGCGGGGGCCTTGTCGGTCACGTAGGTCCGCGTGACGTCGGAGGCGTATCCCTGGAAGCTGGCCCCGGCGTCGATCAGCAGGACACCACCCGGCGCCGGCGGGGTGACGTCCTTGCGGGTGTAGTGCAGGACCGCGGCGTGGTCGTCCCAGCCGATGATCCCGGGGTAGGGCACCTCGTCCTCGACCATGGAGGTCGCGGCGAGGTAGGCGTGGTGCATCTGACGCTCGCTCCGACCGGAGGCCACGCCCTCACGGACGGCGCGGTGACCACGGGCCGCGCGGGATCCGGCGCGCCGCAGACACTCGACCTCGTAGTCGGTCTTCGTTCCGCGCGACC
Organism: uncultured bacterium; assembly: GCA_964593155.1. Taxonomy (GTDB): domain Bacteria; phylum Krumholzibacteriota; class Krumholzibacteriia; order JAJRXK01; family JAJRXK01; genus JAJRXK01. The sequence goes on along the minus strand of CAZQHE010000111.1, from coordinate 4,724 downwards.
AGTCGAGGCTCGCCATGAGGGCCTCGGGCTCCTGCGCCCCCGGCTCCATGGCCAGGGCCTCGGCGACCTCTCCGTCGGCGCCGACGAAGGCGTGTCGGGGCAACCGGCCCAGAGCGTCGACGGCGGCGTCGATGTCCTCGACCTCGATCACCTCGAGCACGCGCTCGATGTCGACCGGTGGCGGGGGCGGCGACTCGTACCAGTAGTCCTTCGGGACCACGCGCACGAGCAACGGCTTACGGCCGGGAGTGAACGCGATCATGTGGTCCGGACCCGCCAGCGGCGCCCAGCGCGCGAAGTGGAAGTCGGGACGGAAGACGTGGGTCTGGTCGTCGCGGTGGACGAGCAATTCGCCGCCGGCGTGGAAGACGACCCCGTCGAAGGCGGCGCCCGCCGCCTTCGAGCGCTCGAGCGCGGCTTCGGTGTCGGCCACCACGCGCTCGACGTGGGCCACGTACAGTGCTTCGAGACTCATCGGTGGTCTCCCGGTGTCGGATCGGGTGTGGATTCGGGACCCGTGCCCCGTGGCCGTCGCACGGGAGGGTCGAAGATCGCGACCTCGTCGAGGTCCTTGCGGCGCAGGTCGGGAACGCGGCAGTCGTCGGCCGGGCGCCCGACCGGGAAGAGGATGAACGGCCGCTCGTTGGCCGGCCGTCCCAGGATCTCGCGCAGGAATCCCATGGGGCTCGGCGTGTGCGTCAGCGTGGCCAGACCCATGCGGTGCAGGGCCGCCACGAACAGACCGCAGGCGATGCCCACGCTCTCCTTCGTGTAGTAGTTCCGCTGACGCCGGCCCTGCTCGTCGTAGCCGTACAACTGCTCGAAGACGACCACCAGCCAGGGCACGGTCTCGAGGAAGGGCTTCTGCCAGTGGGTGCCGATGGGCCTCAGGGCGTCGAGCCACTCGTCGGGAGCACGGCCGCCCTCGTAGAAGGCGCGTTCCTCGTGCTCGGCGGCCTCGCGGATCCGGCGCCGGGTCGAAGCCTCGCCGACGGCGACGAAGGTCCAGGGCTGACGATGAGCACCCGAGGGAGCGGTGCTGGCCGCCCGGATCGCCCATTCGATGCACTCGCGTGGAACCGGGGCCTCGGAGAAGTCCCGGACACTGCGACGACGGTCGAGTTCCTCGAACCACGCGCGTCCGCGCGACCGGCGTTCGTCCTCGGTCAGGTCGGGCAGGCTGTAGGGCACGAAGCCGGGATCGGGATCGGTCATGCCCCCCATCATGCGACCACGAGCGACCCGACGCCAGTGTCGAGGGATCCGTGGTCGACTCACCGAGCTTTCGCATTGTCGGTCGCCGTCGCCCGGTGCTACGTTGCGCCTCGACCCCGCGCGTTCTCCGGGCGAGATCCGGGCGAGATCCGGGCAAGAGCAGTCACGCCCACCCAGGACTCGGGAGCGCTGCTCCGTGAAGATCCGATCGATCACCGGCTTCTGCGCGGGCCTCGACGTCGTCGACACCGCCGCCGGGTTCCTCACCCGCGCACGCGCGGCCTACGTCGACGCCGGCTTCGAGGTCCAGACCGTCCGCGTGGCGCTCCCTCCGCTGAGCAGCCTGGTCGATCCGGCCCGCTCCGGCGACGCGCTGGTGGACCTCGCACGGGAACTCGAGGGCAGGGCCCACGACCACGGCATCGACTACGCCGCCCTGGGCCCGCACCGTCCGGGCGATCCCCACCGCTGGGCCGAGGCCCTGCCGCGGATCCTCGACGAGACGCAGCGCGTGTTCGTCACCCTGGGTCTGGACGACGCCCACGGTCAGCTCTTCGCCGATCAGGCCGCCCACGCCGCCGACGCGATCCTGGCCGCCGCTCCCATCGAGCCGAACGGGTTCGCCAACCTGCGCTTCTCGGCCCTGGCCCGCGTGCCGGCCGGCGTGCCCTTCCTGCCGGCCGCCTACGCGACTCCCGGGATGCCGACGGAGTTCGCCGTCGCCACCGAGGCCGCCGACCTGGCCCGCGGCGCCTTCGCCGAGGCCCCGTCGCCGGTGCGCGCGGTCGACCGTCTGGTCGCGGTGATCGAGGAGACCGCCGCCTCGATCGAGTCGGTGGCGCGGACCCTCGAGCGCAGTGGCGTCGCCCGCTTCGGCGGGATCGACTTCAGCCCGGCTCCCTTCCCTCGCGACGCCGACTCGATCGGTGCGACCATCGAGTCGATGGGGATCGAGGCGGTGGGGCGCCCCGGCAGCGTGGCGGCTTCGGCGATGATCACCAGCGCGCTCGATCGGGCGCGGTTCCCCCGCACCGGATTCAGCGGTCTGTTCCTGCCCGTGCTCGAGGACGACACCCTTGCCCGTCGCGCCGCCCAGGGCAGTCTGCGGATCGAAGACCTCCTGCTGGCCTCGACGGTGTGCGGAACCGGACTCGACACCGTGCCACTGCCGGGCGACGTCGACGCCGAGAGTCTGACGGCCTGCCTGCTCGATCTGGGTGCCCTGGCGCTGCGGCTCGAGAAACCGCTCACGGCCCGCCTCATGCCCATGCCCGGACGGGCGGCGGGCGAGCCGCTGGACTTCGACTTCCCGTTCTTCGCCAGCGGGGCGGTCATGCCCCTGCGCCCCGGGCGGGTCGACGGACTGCTCCGCCGGGGGCCCCTGCCGATCACACCGCGCCGCCGGCGCGACGCCTGACTACATACGGAAGATCCCGAAGCGCGTCTCCTCGTGCGGCGCGTTGCGCGCCATCGCCAAAGACAGCCCGAGCACGTCGCGTGTCTGCGGCATCTGGAGGATGCCGTCGTCCCAGAGGCGCGCGGTGCTGTACAGCGCCGCTCCCTCCTCGGCGTACTTGTCGAGGATCGGCTGCTTGAACGCGGTCTCTTCGTCGTCGGTCATCGACTTCCGTTCGCGGGCCAACTGGTCCTTCTTGACCGTGGCCAGCACGTTGGCCGCCTGCTCGCCGCCCATCACGCTGATCTTGGCGTGCGGCCACATGAACAACAATCGCGGCTGGAAGGCGCGGCCGCACATGCCGTAGTTGCCCGCGCCGTAGCTGCCGCCGATGACGACGGTGAACTTGGGCACCGACACGCTGCTCACGGCGCTGACCATCTTCGCGCCGTCCTTGGCGATGCCGCCGGTCTCGTACTTCCGCCCCACCATGAAGCCCGTGATGTTCTGCAGGAACAGCAGCGGTACGTTGCGCTGCCCGCACATCTCGACGAAGTGCGTGGCCTTCAGGGCGCTCTCGCTGAACAACACGCCGTTGTTCGCGACGATCCCGACCGGATGGCCGTGGATCCGGGCGAAGCCGGTGACCACGGTGTTGCCGTAACGCTCCTTGAACTCGTGGAAACGCGAACCATCGACGAGCCGGGCGATGACCTCGCGTACCTCGAAGGGCTTGCGCTCGTCGTCGGGCACGATGCCCAGCAGTTCCTCGGGATCGTAGGCCGGATCCTCGGGCTCGGCTCGGTCGATCGGGGCCAGATCGCGGTGACCGAGGTTCTCGACGATGTCGCGCACGATCTTCAGCGCGTGTTCGTCGTCGCGGGCCAGGTGGTCGGCCACGCCGCTCAGGCGCGTGTGCACGTCGCCGCCTCCCAGATCCTCGGCGCTGACCTCCTCGCCGGTGGCCGCCTTGACCAGCGGCGGCCCGCCCAGGAAGATCGTCCCCTGCTCCTCGACGATGACGACCTCGTCGCTCATCGCGGGCACGTAGGCGCCGCCCGCCGTGCAGCTGCCCAGCACCGCGCTGATCTGCGGGATGCCCAGACTGCTCATCCGCGCCTGGTGGTAGAAGATCCGCCCGAAGTGGTCGCGGTCGGGGAAGACCTCGGCCTGCAGCGGCAGGAAGGCGCCGCCGCTGTCGACCAGGTACACGCAGGGAAGGCGGTTCTCCTGGGCGATCTCCTGGGCCCGCAGGTGCTTCTTCACCGTGAGCGGGTGGTAGGTACCGCCCTTCACCGTGGCGTCGTTGGCCACGACCATCACCTGACGGCCGTGCACGTTGCCGATGCCGGTGATCAGTCCCGCCGCCGGAACCGGCGAGTCGTAGACCTCGTGCGCGGCCAGGGGGCTGAGCTCGAGGAAGGGACTGCCGGGATCGATCAGCCGCTCGATGCGCTCGCGCACGAGGAGCTTGCCACGCTTCGTGTGCAGGGCCCGCGCCTTCTCGCTGCCACCCAGGGCGGTGGTGGCCAACAACTCCTGCAGCCGCTCGGACTGCTCGCGGTGGAAGGCGCGGTGGCGGCGGAACTCCTCGGATTCGGTCTGGACTCGGCTGACGATACGACGCATGGACGATCCCGGCGGTGAGGGTCACGACAGGCGGGACAGTCTACCAGCCGGATCCCGGCCCCACCACCGCCGGGCGGGCTCCGGCGTGGCCCCCGGGGCCGGGCGGTGCTAGCCTGCGGCGCATGGAGAGCCACGACGACGATGCTCCCTTCGCCGGCGAGTACCTGGACTTCGCCGAGATGGAGCGCGACGAGCTCCAGGCCAAGCTCTTCGAGCTGCTCACGCTCGTGGAGACCAGCCGCGAGCTGCTGCGCGCGCGCGACGCCGAGGACGTCGCGCGGCGCGTGCTGTTGTCGGCGATCGGAGTGCTCGGTGCCGGCAGCGCGTGCGTGTTGCTGCGCGACGGCGATCACCTCGTCCTGGGCAGCCAGCTCGGACTCGACCCCGAGCCGCGGCTGCGCGTGCGTCTGTCGCGGTCGTTGCTCGAGGCCTTCCGCGAGGAACCGGCCCCGCGCCCGGTGCGCGCCGACGAGGTGCTCGGCGG
>CAZQHE010000110.1:7487-14405 GCA_964593155.1 uncultured bacterium | reverse complement strand
GCGCGGCCTCCGTCGCGGTTGCAATCGGCGGGGCCGTGAGCCCTCACTTCCGCCGCGGAAGTGGCTCGGCGCCGGAGCCGCGGCCGGCCCGACTTCCGCCGCGGAAGTCGGCTCCGCTCGGGAAACCGAAGACCACGTCTCCCTCTCCTTCCGCCCCACCGCCGGCACCTGCGATTCCTTCGAGCAGGCCAAGGCGATCCTCGACCGCACCCAGCCGGCGGGAGGCCGGACGCACGTTCGGGCCATCCGCGCGGGAACGAATCACCGCCATCCCAGCGACGAGTCCACGCAGGCGCCTGCCGCACCCCATCGTGCACTTGCCTCACTTGACCCCCGCTCCCGCCGCCACCTACGCTTGCCGCACCATTCCTGGAAGACGGAGATTCCGGCCCATGCCACGTGCGGCCGGACCGGGACCGGCGTGAATCCCAGCTCGGACCCCATCGCTTCGCACCGTCGTCCACGCCCCGCCCCAGCCCGTCGTCGCGCGTGACGACCCACCCGGCGCGCCGGCACGGACGCCGTGAGCCCCGGATCGCCAGGGGACACCACCATGCGACGTGTGCGCACCGAGCATCGCCGGCGGGCGACGCGTGCGGCCGGGTTCTTCGCGTCCTCGTGTCTGGTTCTCGCCCTGGTCGCGGCCGTCGTCTTCGTGACGAGTTGCGGCGGCGACGACGACGGCGGCACCGGTCCGACGGAAGAGACGCCCACGAACTGGACGGTGCTGGCCTACATGGCCGGCAACAACAACCTCGACTACAGCGAGAACATCAACTCCTTCGTGATCGAGGACCTGCAGGAGATGGAGTTGATCGGCTCGAGCGACGAAGTGGAGATCGTCGCGGTGATCTCGTCGCTGAAGAACGGTGGCGACGCGAACGTCTACCACGTCGGACACCACCCCGACGAGGTGGGCGACCAGATCAGCTCCGAACGTCTGGCCTCGTGGGGACAGAAGGACATGTCGGACCCGCAGACCCTGACCGACTTCCTCGAACTCGGCCTGCGCGACTATCCATCCGACCGCACGCTTCTGATCATCGACAATCACGGCGGAGGTTGGGCCGGTGCGTGCACCGACGACCCCGCCGGCGGCGAACCGATGACCATCCGCGAAATGGCGGACGCGATCGAGGCGGTGGACGTGGGCAAGTCCTTCGACGGAAGCTTCGACGTCCTGCTGTTCCACGCCTGCCTCATGGCCTCGAGCGAGGCGGCCTACGGTCTGCGCGACGTGGCCGACTACATGGTCGCCTGCCAGTTCTCCATGCCCATGGAGAGCATCCTGAACTCCGACGCCTGGCTGGCCCATCTGCGCGACGATCCCGACATCGCGCCGGCGCAGCTCGGCGTGCGCATCGCCCAGGACGTGAAGGCCCGCGCCAACGCCCAGGACAAGGTGTGCCACATGTCGGTCCTCGACCTGTCCCGGGCCACCTCCCTGACCTCACGGGTCGGCGACCTGGGCGACGCGCTGCCGATCGATCCCCAGGATCCTCTGTGGGCCGAGGTCCTCCACGCCTGGCAGAACACCCACGTGACGAACTACGACGATCCTGCCTGCGTGGACCTGCGCGAGCTCGTCACCAACATCCTGAACGAACCCAACCTGTCGCAGAGCGGTTCGTACGTGGAAACCGTCGCCCACCAGGTGCTCGACGCGATCAACGAGATGGTCGTCTTCACCACCACCAATGCCGTCGGCATCACTCGCGGTGGGATGAACATCTACATGCCCTACCAGCAGCAGCAGTGGCAACCCGCCTACTCGCAGACCGACTTCGCCGACAACAACTGGGACAGCTTCGTGCGGTCGTTCATCGCGGGGATCCAGGAGCTGGTCAGCGGGACGCTCGAGGTGAACTCCACGCCTGCCGGCGCGGCGATCGCCATCGACGGCGAGGACACCGGCGAGGTCACGCCCGCCACCTTCCAGGGGCCCGAGGGCGACTATCAGGTGCGGCTGACCCTGGCCGGATTCCAGGCCTGGCAGCAGACGGTGCCGGTGCGGGCCGGACAGACGACGACCATCGATGCCCAGCTCGTGCCCGAGGGCGGCGCCGGCTTCACCGTGCAGGGCACGGCGGCCTGGAACGACGGCCGCGGCCTGACCGACTGTCAGGTCCTGTTGTTCGACACGAACGAGGGGCAGCCCTTCCTGGCCTTCACGATCGACGTGGACGAGGCCACTGGGCAGTACCAGCGACAGATCGACACCGACGGCGCGTACTGGATCGAGATCTGGGACGACGTCAACCGCAACGGAGCCTTCGAGGTGGGCGACGGCTGGAACGCCGTGGACGCCAACGGCGACCAGCAGTACCCCACGCCCGAGGACCGCGTGCAGATGACGGCCGGGCACACCTACACCTTCGACTTCACGGTGTTCGAGGTGACCGGTCGCAAGGACCTGCGGATCCACCGGAACTTCCGGCCGTTGGCGATGGCGGTGGTCGGCGAGGCAGGTGCGTCGGCGCGGAGGTGAGACGAAAGTGGAGTGCGTGGACTCGCCGCCCCTCGTAGGTTCACTGCCTTCGCGGCGAAAGCGCGGTCGGGATCACGCGTCCCCTTCCTCTCCCCGTAGCCCCAGCTCCTTCATCTGACGATTCAACGAACTCCGTTGGATCCCCAGGATCTCGGCCGCCCGGGTCTGGTTCCCTCCCGTCGCGGCGAGCGCACGCCGCAGGTGCCGCGCCCGGAACTCGCGCTCGGCATCGCGCAGGGGAAGGATTCCGTCGGGGTCGAAGCCGGGATCGCCGGCCGGGTCGTCGCCGCGCAGGATCTCGTCGGGCAGGATCTCGGGGGTGAGTTCGTCGCCCGGCGCCATCACCACCATCCGCTCGACGGCGTTCTTGAGCTGACGCACGTTGCCGGGCCAGTCGTAGGCGCGGAGGATCGCGAGGGTTTCGTCGGCGAAGCGCAGTCCGGGGCATTTGGTCTCCGAGGCGAAGCGCGCCAGGAAGGAGTTCGCGAGGGCCTCGACGTCGTCGGGCCGTTCGCGCAGCGACGGCACGCGCAGGCTGATCACGTTGAGCCGGTACAGGAGGTCCTCTCGGAACTCCCCGTCGCGTACCGCCGCCTCGAGGTCCCGGTTGGTCGCCGCGACGATACGCGTGTCCACGCGAAGCGTCTTGGTCCCGCCCACGCGCTCGAACTCGCCGGACTCGAGGAAGTGCAGCAGCTTGGTCTGCAGGCGCGGGGAGATGTCGCCGATCTCGTCGAGGAAGGCGGTGCCGCGGTCGGCGACCTCGAAGCGTCCTTCCTTGCGCGCCACGGCACCGGTGAACGCGCCCTTCTCGTGGCCGAAGAGCGTGCTCTCGATCAGGTCGTCGCTCAGGGCCACGCAGTTGACGTAGACGAAGGGGCCGTCGGTGCGCTCGCTCTGGTTGTGGACGTACTCGGCGATGACGCCCTTGCCGGTACCGCTCTCGCCGCGCAGCAGGACGGTCGCGTTGCTGCGCGCCGCGCGGCCGGCCTGATCGACGAGCGCGCGCATCGATTCCGACGCACCGACGACGAAGGGCGCGTTCAGGGCGTGCTGCTCCTGCAGGGCACCGTGCGCGCGGTGCAGTCGTTGCGCGTCGAGGACGCGCTGCAGCGTGTTGCGCACGAGGTCGAACTCGGCGGGCTTGAGCAGGAAGTCCGCCGCTCCCCCGCGGATCGCCTCGACGGCGGCCTCCACACTGCCGTGCGCGGTGAGCACGACGACCTCGGTGGTGTCGCCGCGCTCGCGCATCGTGCGCAGGACGTCGAGTCCACTGGCGCCGGGCAGCTTCAGGTCGAGCAGGACGATGTCGTAGGAACGGCGCGACAGGACGTCGAGGGCCTGCTCGCCGGTCTCGGCGTCCTCGACCTCGCAGCCCCAGTAGCGCATGCGGTCGTTCATGAGCCGCCGCAGCATCGGATCGTCGTCCACCACCAGGACACGGGCTTCCAGGGTCACGCGGTCTCCTCCTCGGTCGTCGAAGACGCCTCGGGCAGGCGAATCCGGAAGACGGCCCCGCCGCCGTCACGGTTGCCGGCCTCGGCCGTTCCGTCCATGCGTTCCACCCAGCTGCGGACGACGAACAGGCCGAGCCCGAAGCCGTGCTGGTTGCTGTGGGGGCTGGGTGTTCCCTGCCGGTAGGGATCGAAGATCCCCTCGATGTCGTCGGGTTCCAGACCGGGTCCGCGGTCGCCGATCTCGAGTTCGACGTGGTCCTCGTTCGGAGCCAGGCGGACGTCGATCGTCGAGTCGGGCGGCGAGTAACGGATCGCGTTCTCGAGGAGGTTGTCCACCACCTCCACGAGCTTCTCCGGATGGCCCAACACCGTGGGCTCGCTGCCGTCGGCGACGGCGATCTCGACCTGCTTCGCGGCAGCGGTCACGCGCAGTTTGGCGACGGATTCGTCGACGACGTCGCGCAGCGTCAGCGGCACCAACTCGATGTCGGGCTCGCCCGATTCGAGACGCGTGACCTCGAGCAGATTGTTCACCAGACGCACGAGCTGGCGCGCCGATCCCTCGATGCCGTCCAGGTACTCGGTCTGCGGTCGTGTCAGCGGACCGACGACACCGTCGAGCAGATTGCGCGCGCTCCAGCTGATCGACGTGAGCGGACTGCGCAGGTCGTGGGCGAACTGCGCGAAGAAGTCGGTGCGGAAGCGGCTCATCTCCTCGGTGCGCCGCCGGGCCACGATCTCGTCGACGATCTCCTGCTGCAGGTTCACCCGTTCGAGGTGGATGGAGACTTCGCGGCAGGCGTCGCGGAGCAGGTCGAGTTCCTCGGCCAGGTAGCGCCGGTCGCTCTGGGTCTCGCCGAGGGCGACGTAGCCGAGTTCCTCGCCCTGGGTCTCGACGCGGTGCGCGAGAACGTAGCCGGCGTCCGACCACGCGGCGGGGAACGCGTCGGTCTCGACGGCGACGCGTGCGGTCGAGCCCACGCGCGCGATCACCGGCCGGGTGTCGGCTCCCACCGGCGGCGGGGCGCCGACCGGCACGGGTTCGCCTTCGTGGAAGGTGCGCGCGTCGTGCCGCAGCATCACGACGAAACGCCGTGGCCCGAGTTCGCGTGCGAGGAAGATCGCCATGCGCGACGCGATCCTCTGCTGGTCGGTGCAGGTGCGCAGTTCGCCGCGGAAGCGCTCGAGGGCCTTCGACGCCTCGAGCCGGATCTGGAAGAACACCCGGTCGATCCCGCGCCCGATGGCTCGGCGCGTGGGATTGAACAGCAACGCCGAAACCAGCGTGGCCACGATGGGCACGAACGGCGCCGTCTGTGGCCAGCGCTCGACCACGCGGTTGCCCGCGAAGATCCCCAGCAGCGAATACACGCCGACCATCAGGCTGGCGAGCACGAGGTACAGAAGACTGCGCCGGATGATGATGTCGACGTCGAGGAACCGATGACGGATCACCGCGAAGCTGAACGCGACGGGGATCACCACCGAGAACAGACGAGCCGCGGCGGCCGGCAGCACGTGTGGAAGGTCGAGGGTCTCGGGCAGCGTGTGCAGGAACACGTACGGAAACGCGCCCATCGCGATGCCCACGAGCACCCACTTCACCTGCTCGCGCTCACGTTCGTTGCGCGTCGACCGCGAGCCTCGTACCAGCGCGAGGCAGCCGCCCCCGAACACGGCGGCGAGGAACACGCCCGCGGCCTTCTGCGTCGGCTCCACCGCCGCCCACGGTACCGACACGTCGGGATGGAACCACAGGAACCACGCGACCGTCTGCGCCACCGCGATCAGGGCACCGACCCCGACCACCGACGGGAAGAACCACGGCGCCCGATCGAAGAGACGCGCGCGACGCGGAAAGGTCAGTCCGACGTGCAGCAGCAGGATCGGTAGGGCTACCAGCGAAACGATCCGGAGGATCGGCAGCACGGCCTCGGCACGAGCGACCGACGGAGGCATGTGGATGCCCCCGATCATCACGGCGAGCCCGTAGAGAAGACACGCCCAGAAGAGGTCGCGCCCCGGCACCACGTGCACGCGCGACGCGAAGACGATCAGGCTCACGCCCAGGAAGAACAGACCGTTCACCCGCGTGATCCAGATGTGCCACGGAGAGTAGAGCCGTTCGGTGGAATCGATGCGCACCGTGCGGCCCTCGGCGTCGACCAGTTCCACGGAGCTGCCGACCGGGCGGCTCGCGACGCGCGCCTCGAGCGCGTCCGGTGCTTCGATCGTGCGGTCCGCCCACCGTACCGGATAGGACAGGGCATCGACGGCCACGTCGTCCGGCAGGGCCGCCACGCGCGTCTGGGCCTGTCCCCCCATCCAGCACAGGAACGCGACCACCACGACGACGGCGCGGTGCAGCCACGCCGACCGACCCGACGACGGTCGGACTCGCACGGGAATCGAAGGAGACGGTACGGAGACCATGACCAGATCCTGGGAACGCTCGACGCGGCTCCACGAGGATCCTCTCCTCATGGGGTCCTTGTCCACTGACGATCACGGGCCTGTGACCATGCGGTCACGACACCCCCGGTTCCGTCCGCCCGATCACGAGTCGACCCGTCGACCCAATCGCATGCCGGGATACGACTTGGGCCGAAGTCGACGCCTCGGTGCGGCGCGGTACGAAGATTGGAATGGCAGGAACGACGCCATCTCCCCCGGGACCGGATCCATCGCGGACGAGGGTCGTCCCGCAACGGTCCCGGGCCGAGGGTCGTCTCCAGGAGGTTTCTCGTCATGATGCGTTCGTTCACCGCGCTCGTGGTCCTCGTGTTCCTGTCGACGTCGTCGCTGGCCACCGCGCAGCTGCGCCGTCAGGTCGACGTGTCCCCGACCGATCGCGAGGCTCCGGTCGAGTTCGACCGGGACGACCTGTCGGGTCCCCGCTTCGGTGTCACCTACGTGATCGGTGGCGGCGAGATCGCCGATCGCCTCGCCGACGAGGACATGGAGCGAGCGATC
>CAZQHE010000110.1:0-7387 GCA_964593155.1 uncultured bacterium | reverse complement strand
TCGGGCTGGGAGTTCGGCATCGGCCCGAACGTGATCGCCATCGCGGGCGACGGCGATCCGGAACTGCAGACCTCGCTGGTCACGGCGGCGGGGTACACGTTCCGGTACAGCGGTGTGAACCTTCCGGTCAACGTGGCGCTCGCGCACAATCCGGAGGGAACGCGCCTGTCGTTGGTGTTCGGGTATGCGATCCGGCGGTGAGCCCGCCGAAGGGGGTCGGCGGCGCCGTCGCCGGAAACACGTCGCCGGCGTCGACGCTCTACTTCACGAGCACCAACGCCTCGCGAACCCGCCGTCCCTCGAAGGTCAGCGCCGCGTGGTACACCCCCGATGCCACTGCCCGGCCGCGCTCGTCGCGACCGTTCCACGTGGCGACGTGGCGGCCCGCGGAGAGCGCTCCGTGCCGCAGTGTCCGCACCAGCCGCCCGGCCGCGTCGACGATCACCAGCTGCACGGTCCCGGCCCGCTCGAGGCCGAAGGCGATGTTCGTGTGCGCGTTGAACGGATTCGGTGCCGGCTTCGCCAGATGGAACGAGAGCGCGGTCGCCGGCTCGTCGTCGAGGGGCGCGTCGATTCCCACCGCCGACAGCGGCGACTCCCAGCGCGCGAGGCCGGCGGCGCAGAGATCGCCCACGCGGACGAAGTCGCCGGCCACGACGAAGCGATCGGGCTCGACGGCGACGGCCGTCACGCGGGCGCCCGGTCCCGTCGGTCCGTCGGGGAAGGCCCCGAACTCGTGGCCGCGCAGGACGGCCACTTGACGTGTGGGCACGTCACCGATCGCGGTGAACCGACCACCGACCACGACGAAGCCCTCGCTCGACGCCAGCGCCTCGACCGTGCCGTCGATGGCCGGCAGCGCCGTCCACGTACCGTTCTCGAAGGCCGCGAGTCCGTGCGCGGTGATCGCGTTGACGCTGTCGAAGGCCCCACCGACCACCAGACGTGAGCCGTCCGACGTCAGGGCCTTCACCGGTGCGTTGAAGGTGCCGACCAGCGTCGCGCTGATCGGACCGGCGAGGTCGCCGTCGATGCGGAAGACCTGGTTGTCGGTCGCGTACCACGGCTGCCCGTCGTGCACGGCGAGCGCGTCGACGGTGCCGCTGAAGGGATCGATGCCCTCGAGCTCCTGGCCACCGAAGCTGACCACCATCGTCCACGGCGCGGCGAAGTACGAGTACTGGGTTCCGGTTCCCTGATCGAAGGAGACGGCGAGGAGGTAGGAGTCCTGCCAGGGCACGGCGCGCACGGTCGCACCGTAGCCTCCGACCTGGCTGTACTGGATCACGTCGCGGATCTCGGTGACCGCGCCGGTGGCGTCGAGATCGTACTCGCGCAGCATGACGGCGTCGGTCGGGACGTCGGAGATGACCTGCATGGTTCCGGTTGCGTACACGCCGGTGGGCGTACGGCCCACGCTTCCGATGGAGAACCTGGTGCGGCGTTCGGCTCCGCGGTCGGTCTCGTGCAGCAGACCGAGTCCCTCGGGTGCCGCCCACACGCGTCCTTCGGCCACGGCGAGCGCCGTGACCGGTGTTCCCACTCCCCGACCGTCGATCAGCGGCCGCCAGGCGGAGCCGTCGAAGCGCAGGGCCGGCAGCGCGCCGTGGGCCTCGAGGTCGGCGAGGTCGGCGCTCGCGATCAGCGCCACCAGCTCGCCGTCGTGGACCACCAGATCGCCGCGCGCGGCGCCGTAGAGATCGGGCGTGCGGACACCCTCGGGCTCGACCCATTCGCCGTCCTCGAGCACGCTCAGGACGTAGGTCGGGCGGTCGATGTAGCTCACCGGGCCGCCCTGGGGCACGATCGTGTACGTCCGTCCCGCGTAGCTGGCGAAGGCCCAGGGTGCAGTGGACACCGTCTCGTTGCCGAGTGGCGGGTACGGGTAGCTGATCTCCAGGTCGCCGCCGAGGGCGACGAAGCGGCCGTCGTCGCGGCGCAGCGCCGCGCCCGGGATCTCCTGACCGTCGATCGTGTCGAAGTAGCCGCCGTAGGCGATGCCTCCGTCCACGCGATCGATCGCCGTGACGGTGGGCGTGCCCGTCCACGTGGTCAGCGCTTCCCAGGCGTCGCCCGTCCAGCGCGCAAGGCCGCCGTACAGTTCGCCGTCGATCGCGGCGATCGCGCGGCGCGATCCCCCCGGTGGAACCGGCATCGCGACCCAGCCGTCGTCGGTCCAGCGCGCGAGGCCCGGCAGGCTCGTGCCCTGGTTGTCGCCCGTGAAGTCACCACCTGCGTACAACGTGCCGTCGACCACGGCCAGATGCCGCACGGCCCCGCCCACCAGCCAGATGCGTCCGCGGCTCGTCTCGAAGGCCCGCCAGCGCTTCCCGTCCCAACGTGCGATGTTGTCCGTCGACGAGTAGCCGAGCGCGAACCTCCCGCCGGCGATCAGGTCCCCCTCGAACTCGGCGAGCGCGAACACGCCCCGCGGGCGGTACGAGGGACCGACCGGCCGGACGTCGGCGTTGACCGTCGTCGGCACCGTCGCGAACGCGCCGTCCTCGACGAAGGCCACCCCGCTCGAGGTCGCGCAGCCGGCGAGCTCGAAATCGCCCCCCACGACCAGCCGCCCCTGATACGGGATCGCGCAGTACGCCTGACCCCCGCGGAAGCGGGGTGCTTCGTAGCCGGGTTGCCAGGCGGCGGGGGCGCCGGTGGAGACGAGGACGAGGAACAGGGCGACGAGGGCGCGGGTCACGGGGTCCTCCGTGGTCGGGGTGGGAGGATCGTAGCACGGCTGCGCCGGGTTGGGGGGCGACATCACGTCGTCATGTCGAGGAACTGCGTCGTCGCCGATCGACGCTAGAAGTACCAGTACGACACGGCGACTCCGACGGCACCCACGAGTGCCGTCAGCAGTGGGACGGGGCCGACCTCCAGCGCGAGGGTCCGCGTGGACGACTCCGTACTTGCGTCGGCGACGAAGGGTTGGGATCCCAGCGCGCGGGACGCCATCCAGGGGGGAACGACCAGAGCCCCCCCCACCAGATCACGGGCACCGTTCGCGCCCACGCCCGAGCCCGCCAGACCCCCATGCCCGCCGTGAACGCGAGCGCGCCCAGGACGAGGAACACGGCCACGGGAATCCACACCGTCCGCCAGAACTCGTGGGGCGAGATCGGGGTCTCGTCACGGAAGTACCGGACTTCCGAGGCGGCCAAGATGGCCCTGCCGTTGGTAGCGCTGGAATCATCGACGGATCGAAACCTGGTACGCACTGAGGGATGCGCACCATGAGGCGAACCGAGACGTCGCGCGTCCCGCAGGCGCCCTCACGCCAACCGAGCCGCTCCCTGGAAGCGTGCGCGGTACTCAGCCGGAGTCACGCCGGTCTTGGCGCGGAACGTCTTGGCGAAGGCGGCACGATCCGAATAGCCGAGCCGTGCAGCCACGTCCTCGATGGGCATGCGCGAACGGGTCAGAAGATCGCGCGCTCGCTCGATCCGCGCCGTGCTCACGAACTCGCGCGGCGAGAGACCCGTCGCCCGGGTGAAACGCCGTGTGAAGGTCCGTGGATTCAGGCGAGTCATCGATGCCGCGGCGCGGACCACCGCGGGGTCGGTGAGATGATCGAGAATGAAACGTCGGGCCAGGGCGATCACACGATCGTCGATCTCGGCCGGGTCATGGCTCAGCCCCTCGTGAAGAGTCTCGCTCCACGAGCGGCCGTACAGCCGCGCAAAGCGCATCGCGACCTCGGCACCGCAGAAGCGCGCGATCAAGTACAAGCTGACGTCCGAGGAGTAGACCGACTCACCGCCAGTGAGTAGTTCCCGCCGTTCGCCGGACACCACGAGACTGCGTCGTGTGAGCACCCGGACCTTCGGATACCTCGTTCGGAACGGCTCTTCGTACAGGCGGTGCATGGCCGCATCGTGGCCGTCCAGGAGCCCCGCCTCGGCGAGAGGATACGCCCCGCTGCACATGGTCGACACGGTCGCGCCGTCGCCGTGCTGCTTCTGCAACCAGGCTTTCTCGGCGTCCGTAAGGAACGGGCTGTCGATCGATCCGGAGAGGCTGCCATCGTCGTAGAGCGTCGGCAGGACCACCGCGTCGTAGCGGGTGTCGTCGAGGGTGCCGTGCGGGGTGAGCGTCATGCCACTGAGCGTGGGCCTCGGGCGCGGGTCTGCGGCGACGATCCGCGGCGCGAAGCGCGGCCGGTCGCGATCGCGCGGCTGCACCGTGTTCGCGCCCTGCAGGTCCTCGAACACCGCGGCAACGTTCGTCAGGCTCGCCTGCGGTAGGGCCAGGATCGCGACACGGTGCTGCGCCGCCCTCAGCGTCTCGGCGTCCAGCCGAGCCCGGGTCCAGACTCCGTACTCCGGCGTGGATCGATCCATCGCTTCACCCCTCGGTTCGTCCGAACCGAACATAGCGCACGGACCGAGACCGAGCCAACGTCTGGAGTGTCCCGTTCACGCAGAGTTCGCACAGGAGGACGACCCATGAAGCATGTCGTCGCGGCCGCGTCGGCGATGGTACTGCTGGCCACGATCACCCATGCCGCGCCGAAGGAGACCGAGCCCGTGACCGAAGCCGACACCAAGCCCTACACCGCCAGCTACCTCGTCCGCATGAAGGACGGAATGACCTTCGAGCAGTTCCGCCGCCACCAGCTCGACGTCCATGTGCCCCTCGTCCTCGAGCTGCCCGGACTCCTCGAGTACCGCGTGACCTTTTTCCCGCCCCGTGACGGCGAACGGCAGCCCTTCGATGCGATGGCCCAGGTCGCCTTCGAAAGTGTCGAGGCCCACCACGCCGCACTCGCGTCCGAAGCCGGACAGCGGGCTCTGGCCGACCTGCCCGAGTTCGTCGACACGACGGAGACCACCGTCCTCGCCGCCGGCCATGGCGACGTCTTCGACGGGCACCCGACCGCGCGCTGAGACCCGAAGGGAGCCGGGTGTCCTCGCCCGGTGCCCTGCAACGCCTACTTCCGCGGCGGAAGTGGCAGTGTTTCCGCCCGGAACATCCCCAATCGTCACCGAAGCAGACTCCCCCGCGCACGGCAGACGGGGGCGGTGGGAGGATCGTAGCACGGCTGCGGCGGGTTCGGTGATTCGATGGTTCGGGGCGCTCCGGTGCCGCCTTCGCGGTGGAAGCGGCCCGCACTTCCGGTGCGGAAGCGGTCCCGGAGGATTCGGGATCTCGACTTCCGAGCCGGAAGTGGGTGGTTTCGGGGCGGAACATCCACAGGTGTCACCCGGTTGGACAGCTGGTGCGCAATGCCGATCGCGGCCATGTGGATCGCAGAGAGCGTCATCAACGGCAGGACACCCCGGGGGGACGGGGCTGGACGGAATTCGTTCTTCAACGCAGCCGCCTGACACATCGCGGAATGTTCGGATCGAACTCTTTGCTCTCGTGTGCGAATTCCAGGAGAGTCTCTCCGGTCACCAGTAACGGTTCAGCACGCGACTCGGTCGAGACGCGCCACGTTCCTCGCCGGGTGATCTCACCGAACTTTGCGAAGACGAACGTTCCGTTCCGGCCGGTGGTGCCGCGGATACGAGCCGCGACTTCCGTCACCTGCGGCAGGGGGACTTCTAGGCACGCTCTCGCCCGGAACATGGGCCTGGCGCGCCGCATCGGAATCTCCGTACACTCGAGGTGGCTCCCAGCTGCGATTGAAAGGTCCAGGATGCGCTTTGCCGTCGTGATTGGCTCCCTTGAGCTGCCTGCGCGCTCCGGAGATAGTGTCGATGGGAACTAGAGCCACGATCATTCGGACGGGCATCGCCCTGTGCGCGCTCCTCTGCGTGGGGACGGGATTCGCGGCCGACTTCCTACCTCAGCCCGAGCCACCCGGAGCGGTGGTCGTGGCACGCGTCGCTCGATGCATTTCTCCGTTCGAGTGGGAGAATCACGAGCAGACCTACACGAAGATGGTTCTCGTGATCGAGGACGTCCTCGCGGGCGACGCACCCGATTCTGTCTACGTCTTGTCTGAGCAGTTCGTGCGCGTTCGTGATGGAATCGCGGTACGCAACCAGTGGCAGACGATCGGCGCGAGTTACCTCGTCCTCCCTGACCAGTGGATCCTTGCCGGGATCGCGCCGCGCCTTCAAGGCGAGAATCCGAACGTATCGCCCGAATTTCGCAACTCTTGGGTGTTGTGGGGCGATACGTTCGTTCTCCCGTGGTCGGACTCCACCGATGACCTCCAAGGCCTCGCGCGCCCCGGAGACTTCGACATTCGTCCCTATGACGAAGACGCCCTCGGGCTGGAATCCGGAACGGAGATCTTCGAGCGCATCACACAGCAGTACCACCCCGTAGACCTGTCGTTCGCCCAGGCGAGGTCGAATCTCGTCGTCGAGCATCGCAGGCGGGAGGCGAAATGGGCTGCGACTCCATCTTGCGAGATCGAGTCGTACCAAACGGCTGCCGGGCCTCCGCCACCGACGACGATGAACGAGAACAAAATGACGGCCATCGTTCCGCAGCCGCCCGGCGCCGTGGTCATCGCTTTGGTCTCCGATGTGACGACGCCGGTTCAGATCCGAACGAATGACGGACCCCATCGGTACTCGGAGATCCATCTGGAGGTCGAGGAAGTGCTCGCGGGAGAAGCACCCGAGTCGCTCGCCGTGTATTCATGGCGGTTCGTGACTGTTCCTGGACGTACCGCGAAACTGCACGAGCCTTATGTGCCATCCGACCCCGACGTGGCGCTTCTAGTCCCTGGGCAGCGCATCCTCGCAGGTATCTATCTTCACGATGAGGCCTCAGCTCCTCAGCTGGACGAGCGGCTCCGTAGGCTATGGTACTGGTGGAGCGACGCCTATGTGTTTCGGCAGCGGAGCGACGGCGAAGAAGTCCTCAGGGTGGCGAATGGAATCGGTCTCGCCTGGCCAGATGACCGGATCGGTGTAATGCCGGACCCCGTGGACGTCGTCCGCCGCTCTCAGCAGTACACGGATCTCGTCGACCGCGATGTCGATGAGGTTCGCGAGCGTTTGATGAAGGAGTACGTGCACCGAGTCGACGAGCGCGGGAGTCGGTGAGGACATCATGAGTATGTCACTTCGCGCATTGCTAGTCACCCTTGTCTTGTTGGGAGCGCGTACCGCCGAGGCCTGCATCTGCTTCCCGCCGCCGTTCGATCCGGACGACTACCACACGATCTTCCTGGGCCGAGCCTTGGATGACTCACCTGGGTACCTCACGAAGGAGAGCCCTTACTTCGTCACGCGGTTCGAGGTGCTTGCCGCGTGGAAGGGAGCTACCGCAGACACAGTTCGCGTTCGCGCAAACCTCTCGACGGATTGCGGGCAGCGATTCCGCGAGGGTTCCGAGTATCTCCTCACACTTCGAGAGCCCGACGGGGACGAGATACCCATCGCTACCGGGTGTGATCATACGGTCCTTCTGGAACATGGAG
>CAZQHE010000109.1:0-14557 GCA_964593155.1 uncultured bacterium | reverse complement strand
GGGGCGAGCCGATGGGCCCGCCCCGCTGGGGAATGCACAATCTCGGAGGCACAGACTACCGGCTGACGGTGGGGGCGGGGGCTTCGCTGGCCACCACCACCCCCAACGGCGTCTCCACACTCCCCACCGATCCGATCGCGAAGATCGTGACGATGCCACCGTCCTCGAAGGCCACGCCGTCCAGGTCGAGGGCCGTGGCACCCGACGAAGCGATCCGCGCCTCGAGGTCGTAGCTACCGGCGCCCACGCTCTGGAACGCGGTCGCCGGGTCGCCGAAGCTCACGTCGTCGAACAGGGTGAGTTCGGGGTCGACGCTGTCGACGACGATGTCGACGGTCGGGGCGTCGGGGCTGGCGTGCACGAAGCGGACGAGTGCGTTGCCCGGATCGGGAAGGTCACCCTCGTAGGTGACGATGGTCGCGCCGATGTCTCCGAGGAAGCCGGTGGCGGCCACGGTGTACTGCACGCCGGGCAGCAGGGTCACCGTCTCGTCGATCACGGGGTCGGCGGAGTCCGGGTCGGCGCCGTGGGCGTAGACCTCGATCTGGTGCGTGGCGGCACTCACGTCGAGGAAGCTGCTCACGGCCTCGTAGGGAACGTTGACCAGCGCGTCGACGAGGGCGCCGTCGAGGTAGACGTCGACACCGGGTGCATCGGGCGAGAGGTGAGCCACGCGCAGATCCACGACGGCCGGGTCGAGGGTCAGCACGGTGGTCGTGGCCGCACCGGTGTCGTCGACCGAGACCAGCGCGGTGATCGCGCCGCTCGGCAGCTCGACGGCCCACACGGTGTAGACCACGCCGCTCTGGACCGCGACGTCGTCGAAGCTCAGGGCCACGGTATTCGTCCCGGCGGCCCGCACCTGCAGGTCGTAGCTGCCACCGGGAACCTCGAGCGTGTTCGAGGCCCGGTCGCGGAAGGCGACGCCGGAGAACAGGGCCGATCCGTCGGTCAGGGTCACGTCGACGTCACCGACGGGGTCGGCGGCGTGGACGAAGTTCAGACGCGCCACCGAAGCACTCGGCGCCGGGTTCTCCGGATAGACCTCGGCGGCGATGGTTGCTGCAGGGCCCACGGCGGCGATGGTCGCGATGTCGCCGGCCACCACGGTGACGACGGTGTCGATCGCGTCGGCGCCGCCGGCGGTCCGCACCTTCACGGTGTAGTCGGTGCCGGCGGCCACGGCCGGGACCTCGAGGTAGGGGCTGAAGTCCCCGAACTCGACGCCGGGCAGCGACACCTCGTCGGCCTCGCCCTCATTGATGATCACGGTCACGGTGCCGGCGTCGGGCGACAGGTGCGCCACGCGCACGAGCGCGGTCTCGGTGGTTCCACCGGGGTCGGTGGGGTTGTCGTCGTCGTCGTCGTCGCAGCCGGTGAATCCCAGGCCGAAGGTCACGACGCCCAGCAACAGCAGGAAGCGGTGTCCCCAGAGTCGCATGGTATCTCTCCTCGTGTCGTTCGTGGTGAACGGGTGAGGTCCTCCGGCCCCGTGCTCGGGCACCGGAACACCGAACGGCACTCCCGAACGGAGCCGCCGTGGATCGGACAGGAGAAGGCCGCCGGAAACCACGGCCCGAACGCGGAAGGAAGGGAAGGGCAGCGAACCGGTCCAACCATGGGGGCAACCCCCACGGAGCCGTGAGGCCTCGGAGCGAGTGGTTGCCCGCGCGCGGTCTCACCGACTATAATCGTTCAAATCGTTCACCCGGATGCGAGGTCCCATGAAACAGTCCCTCACCCCGAGGCAGCTCGCGCGGGCGCTGGGCGTCAGCGAGAGCTCGATGAAGCGGTGGGTCGACGAGGGTCGTGTGCGCGCCGCGCGGACGGCGGGCGGGCATCGTCGCATCCCTCTGACCGATGCGCTCCGATTCGTACGCTCCAGTTCGCTGGAGCTGGTGGCGCCGGATGCGCTCGGCTTTCCGGACGTCGCGGCGGTCGTGCTCCCGGACCGGGACCGCCTGGCGGAGTCCACCCGTCGACTCACCGATGTCCTGGCGGAAGGGGACGAGCGGCGGGCGGTGGCGCTCGTCCTGAGCCTGTTCCTGGGCGGCGAGTCGGTGGCGGCGATCGCGGACGGGCCGATCCGCGGGGCGATGGAGGACATCGGCACGCGCTGGCAGCACTCGGAGGACGGCCTCGTCGTCGAGCACCGCGCCAGCGACATCGTGAACCAGGCACTGAACCAGCTGCGGAGCTTGTTCCCCGCCCCGCCGGGTGCGATGGTGGCGATCGGCGGAGCGCTGGAGGGAGATCCGTACCTGCTGGCCTCGTTGGCGGCAGCCGCGGCGCTGGCGACGGAGGGCATCGAAGCCATCCATCTCGGGCCGAACACGCCGGCGGCGAGCCTGGCCCTGGCCGCGCGTCTGCGCGAGGCGGACCTGGCGTGGGTCAGCGTGAACGTTCCCCTCGGCTCGGGGACGATCCGCTCCCAGCTCGAAGAGCTCGGCCGGGAGATGACGAGCGCGGGCCGCCCCTTCATGATCGGAGGCAAGGGCCTCGACGGCGCCGCCCTGCCGGGCGAGCTGGAGCGGCTGCCGCGCGGCGGGTCGATCGCCGAGCTGGTCGGATTCGCCAAGGCGATCGCGGCCACGCGGCCGGCGTCCTGAGGACGGCCGCGCGCGGGCCGACCGCGCGAAGACCCGACGGAGAAGACCCGACGGAGAGGACGACCGTGCTCACAGCCTGCCGCGTGGTGCTGGTGGAACCGATGTTCGGTGGGAACGTCGGGTCGACCGCACGGGCGATCAAGAACACGGGGCTCGGCCCCCTCCACCTCGTCGCGCCCACCTACCGCGACCAGGACGAAGCGCAGCGTTTCGGCCACGGGGCCGAAGAGGTCCTGGCCGCGGCCCACCGGCACGACACGATGCTCGACGCAGTGGCCGATGCACGGCGTGTGGTCGGCTTCACGGCGCGTCAGCGCCACCGCCGCCACAGCGAGCCCCTGCGGGACTT
Organism: uncultured bacterium; assembly: GCA_964593155.1. GTDB lineage: Bacteria > Krumholzibacteriota > Krumholzibacteriia > JAJRXK01 > JAJRXK01 > JAJRXK01. The sequence continues at coordinate 11,599 of CAZQHE010000109.1, read as the reverse complement.
CGCCGAGGACTGGATCCACGCGGCGGGCGAGCAACCCGCCCCAACGGCCCTGGTCTTCGGACGCGAGCGCGACGGTCTGACGAACGACGAGCTCGACCTCTGCACCGACGTGGTCTGGATCCCTTCGCACCCGGACCATCCGAGCTACAACCTCTCGCAGGCCGTGCTGCTCTGCGGCTACGAGCTGCTGCTGGCGTGGACGACACTCGGGCAGGGGGCGCCTCGCCTCCATCCCCGGCGCACGAAGGGCCCACCGGCGTCACCGCCGGCCACGGCCGAGGAGATCCACGCGCTCCTGGACCACCTGCGACGATCCTTCCTCTCGATCTCGTATGCCTATCCCCACACGGTCGACCCGATGATCCGCAGCTGGGCGGAGGTCTTCGCGCGCGCGAAGCTCCTGCAGCGCGAGGTCGCGATGATCCGCGGTCTGGCGCAGCAGGTCCTGTGGGCGGCGCGGCAACTGCCGCCAGAGCTCCGCGGCGAGATCGACGACGCGGAGTTCGGTTCGGACGAAGAGGAATAGCTCAGCCGGCGGTCGGGTGGGACACCGCGCGGTCCGCTCGGCCCACACGCGCGGTCATGGCGATCACTCGGGGACGACCTTCGGCCGGGCGACCCGGGCAATCAGGGTCGAGGCCAGGGTGTCCGCGCGCACGGGTTTGCTGAGCCGCCCATCGACGTCCTTCGACGCGATACGCGCGAGGACGTCGGAGACGAGCACGATGCGGCTGTCGGGGCGCTCCAGTCGCACGGCGTGGCACACCTCGGTGCCTTCCATGTCGCCGAGGTCGCGATCGACGATCCACAGGTCGGCCCGTCCGCCCTGGGCCGTCCACAGCATGGCCTCGGTGCCCGAGACGAACGACGACGTGCGGGCGCCCCAGTGCACGAGCAGCTGTTCGAACCAGCGCCGCGTCTCCTGGTGGCGGCACACCACGGCCACCTCTCGGCCGCGCACCGCGGGGCGGGGGTCGGGGGCAGGCTCGGCGTCTTGGGGCGGATCGGTCGCCGGGAGGGGGAAGACCAGGTAGAAGGTGGTGCCCCTCTCCACTTCGCTCTCGACGCGCAGGTTGCCGCGCATCATCTCGGTCAGGCGGCGCGAGATGGTCAGACCCAGACCCGTTCCGCCGAAGCGGCGGGTGGTCGACGCGTCGACCTGGGTGAACGGTTCGAAAAGGGCGTCGAGCTTCTCGCGCGGGATCCCGATGCCGGTGTCCTGAACGGCGATGACCACGCCGTCGCCCCCGCGATCCGCTACGCGCACCACCACCTCGCCGGCCTCGGTGAACTTCACCGCGTTCGACACGAGGTTCACGATCACCTGACGCAGGCGCGACGCATCGCCCTCGACCCAGCGCGGGACGCTGGGGTCGATACGTACCACGAGCTCGACCGACTTCTCGGCCGCGCGGGTGGCCATGACCTCGGCGGAGTCCTCGACGCATTGCCACAGGTCGAAGGGAAGGCTCTCGATGAGCAGCGCGCCGGCCTCGATCTTCGAGAAGTCGAGGATCTCGTTGATGATGTGCAGCAACGACTCGCCGCTGCGGTGGATGGTGTCCACGAATTCCTGCTGCTCGGCGTCGAGGTCGGTCTCGAGGAGCAGGCTGGTCATCCCGATCACGCCGTTCATGGGCGTGCGGATCTCGTGGCTCATGTTGGCGAGGAACTCCCCCTTGGCGCGGGTGGCGTCCTCGGCCTGCCGGCGGGCCTCTTCGAGCTCGGCCACGGTCACCGACAGCTCGGTCGCCTGCCGCTCGAGGCGGATCTTGGCCTGCTCGACGTCGGCGGCGAAGCGCTTCAGCTCGCGGTCGCTCTCGATGCGGCGGCTCACGTCCTGGGCCATCGCGAGCACGCTCACCACCTGGCCGTTCTCGTCGAAGAGCGGTGTGTTGTACCACTCGCAGGTGATCAGGCGACCGTCGCGACGGGAGTTCTGGTGCACCATGTGGCGCCCGCCGCGGTTCTCGACGAGGGCGTTCCACGTGGTCATGGCGGGCTGGAGGTCGACGCCCTGCAACAGGACGTCGACGACGTCACGACCGAGGACCTCGTCGGCCTCGTGGCCGAAGATCCGGGTGGCCGCGGGATTCCAGCCGCGGACCACGCCGTCGCGGTCGAACTCGATGCACGCGAGCGGCGAGTTGTCGAGCAGACCGTTCAGTCGTTCGCGGAACGACTCGAGCTCGACCCGCGCTTCGTGCTCCTCGGTGACGTCGGCCACGGCGCCGTCGTAGTAGGCCACCTCGTCGCCCAGGTAGATCGGGCGACTGCTCATGCGGCCGTGGAACACGTTGCCGTCTTTGCGGCGCAGGCGAACCTCGACGTTGCGCAGCTCGCCGGTCTCGAGCTCGATCGCGGCCAGGCGCTCGCGCTCGGAGGGATCGGCGTACAGGTCTGCCGGCGAGATCTCGAGGATCTCGTCGACGGTGTAACCGAACATCCGGGCGAAGGCTTCGTTCACGTACACCAGGCCCGACTCGTAGGTGCTGCGGAAGATGCCCTCGTTGATGTTCTGGCTGATGGACTCCAGCAATGAGCGCTGGCGCTCGAATCGTTCGCGCAGGACCTCGTCGGGCTGCAGGCAGCGGACGATCACGCGCGCGGCCGGATCGCCGGGCGGACCCACGGCCTCGAGTTCGCAGAGGTGCGGCGCCGTGGACGACTCGAGGTCGAGCGTGTCGATCCGCAGCCGCGACCGGCCCGAGCGGAGCTGAGCCCATCCGTCGCGCAGGCGTGCGGCCTCGGAAGGCGACAGGGCCTCGAAGACGTCGGTGCCCTCGACAAGACCCACGTCCCAGGAGCCCCGCACGAACGACACGGAGCCGTCGGGGGCAAGAACGAGCGCACGCTCGGCAGGTTCTTCCACCAGGCGGCGCAATGCGCGCTCGTCGGCGCGGGACCGCTCGAGCTGTTCGACGAGCTCGCGCGTCCTGGGCACGGACGCGCGGGTCTCCGGCTCGCGAGCCATCGGGGCTCCAGGTCACGGGAAGAGAACGAACGACGGCCGTCGTCGGACGGACCCTCACGGTCACCGTCACGGTCTCCGTTTGCAATCCCGGGACCAGCGGGGGCTCAGCCCATCCAGTGCAGCCAGGCCCGGCCCGCCAGGAGCACGGCGAGCGTGGCCAGGAAGGTCTTCAGGTAGATCCGTCGGGCCCGCTTCTGGAAGAACGCGGCCTCGTCGGGATCGCCGATCAGCTCGCGACCTTCGTCGGTTTCGCGCGCACCGCGCGCGGCCATGCCCACTCAGGTGCAGTCGGTCGCCTGGAAGAACGACAGGAAGCCGAAGAAGGCGATGACCTGGCCGAAGAAGCTCTTGTCGAGGAACGACGCGATCACGCCGACGGCGATCAGTGGGATCCCCAGCCACATGCGCTTGCGGACCCCCTTCGGTCCGATGTTGCAGATCTGCTCCATGTGCACTCCGTCGTCGTCGAGAGGGTCGTCTTCCAGACTACCGGTGACTCCGCGCCGTGGCGAGTGGTGTCGGCGCGTGTCCCGGAACGCTCCCTGCTAGGCCATGCACGGGATCCCGGAATTCTTCCCGAGTTGCGAGCGAGGCGATCGCATGCGACGGCGTGTGTGTCTGAGCGTGGGCGCTGGTTGCCACCGCGGCCTGCCCCACCACTACCGCGATTTCGACGTGGTGACCCTCGACGTCGATCCGGACACCGGTCCGGACGTCGTCGCCGACGTCCGCGACCTGTCGGCGCTGGCGTCGGAGAGCTTCGACGCGGTGTTCATGGCGCACCTGCTCGAGCACTTCGAGCGGCACGAATCGACGGTCGTGCTGAACGAGGTGCAGCGGGTGCTGCGCGTGGGCGGCTTCGTCGAGGTCCGGGTGCCGCACGTGAAGGCGGTGTTCGAGGCCGTCGTCGACGGCGCCGAACTCGACGACCCGCTCTACCAGTCGGCGTTGGGCCCGATCACGCCGCTGGACGTCCTGTTCGGCCACGGCCGGAGCATCGCGCAGGGCAAGCGTGCCATGGCACATCGCACGGCCTTCACTCCGGCCCGGCTCGAGTGCGTGCTGCGCGACGCCGGGCTGCGGGTCGAGCTGCTGCAACCGACCGACGGCACCCGCTTCGAACTCTGCGGGATCGGCCGGAAGGTCGGCGAGGACAGCGAGCTGCTTCAGGCCGAGGCCGAGGAGCCCTCGTCGTCGACCGGTGTGGGTCGCGACAGGTCCCTGACCATGTAGGTCCCCTCGAGTTCGTAGCCGCGCGCGCGGTAGTAGCCGCGCGTGCCCACCGACGCGATGATCGCCATGCGGCGGTAGCCGTGGACGCGTGCGATCTCCTCGGCGCGTTCGAGCAGGCGGCGGCCCAGGCCGCGGTGTTGCGCCCGGGTCCGGCCCCGGCGGCCGAGTTCCTGGGCCGGGCCGACCACGTGCACCTCGCGCACGAGCGCGGCGCCCTCGAGTTCGTCCATGCCCAGCGACTCGCCGAGTGCGCGACCGGGAGCATGCGGGAGCGACAGCCGCAGGTAGCCGGCGAGCGCGCCGTCGGGTGTTTCGTACGACAGGAAGTGCTCGACGGCCTCCGCCGTCTCGTACCGCAGGTCGCTCGGCTCGACGACCTCGGGCGTGTGGCCCTTCACCTCGCGGCAGCGGATGCAGCGGCAGGCGCGGCCCTCGCGCCGCATGCGGTCCTGGATCACCTGGCGCATGTTGGTGAGGCGCGTGCCCTCGACCACGTTGTCGCCGGGGATGTCGCGGTACACGCGGTTGATCCGGCAGTACTCCGGAACGCTCTCCTTGCAGTCCATGATCAGTTCGATCAGGTCCTGTTCGTCGTAGGGCTGGTACTCGCCGCGTTCCCACACCTCGTACAGCTCTGCGTTCTCGAGCAGCTGCGTGGAGTAGATCTTGATCTCGTCGGGGCGCAGGGCGGGGTCGTTCCACAGGCGTTCGAAGTCCTCGCGGTCGCTCTCGAGCGTGGCGCCGTGCAGGTTGGGCATCCAGTGCAGCACGAGCTTGAAGCCGGCCGCGCGCAGACGGGTCATGGCGTCGCGCATCTGCTGCACGGTGTGGCCGCGCCGGTTCATCCGAAGCACGCGATCGTCGAGCGACTGGGCGCCCATCTGGATCTTGGTGCAGCCCAGCGAGCGCAGCCAGCGGATCTCGTCGGCGTCGACGTGGTCGGGACGGGTCTCGAGCACCAGGCCCACGTTGCGGCGTGCGGCGTCCTCGTTCCAGGCGTGGGCCTCGTCGATCGACGGCGCATCGCGGCCGTTCATGGCGTCGAAGCAGCGCCGCAGGAAGTGCTCCTGGTAGTCGCGCGGATAGCTCGACCAGGTGCCGCCGAGCACGAGCAGTTCGATCTTCTCGGCGGTGTGGCCGTTGGCCTCGAAGGCGTCGACGCGCGAGGCGACCTGCTCGAAGGGATCGAAGCCGTGCTGCTCGGCGCGCATCGCGCCGGGTTCGTCGTGCAGGTAGCTCTTGGGCATGCGCACGTCGGTCGGGCAGAAGATGCACTGGCCCGGGCACGGCCACGGCTTGGTCAGTACGGTCACGGGGGTCACGCCCGACAGGGTGCGCACCGGCTTCATGCGGATCCGGCGCAGCAGTTCGTCGTCGGCGCGGCGCGCGCCCTCCCGCACCTGGTGCTGGTAGGCGGCGACGAGTTCGCTCTTGCGGTACAGTCCTCCGCCGGGGCGCGGGTGCGCGCGCAGCACCTTCAGTACGGCGTCGTCGTCCACGCGCTCGAGGGCGGCGATGGCGTCGAGGGCCGGGCCGAGCCGGTCGCCGAGTTCGGCCACGGCGGCCGCGGAGAGATCGGTGGGTCGCTTCATGCGCAGAGGATAGCGAGAAGACCGTGGACCGTGCCATCGTTCGTCGCCTGGTCGAGCTGAACCGCGCGTTCTACGAGCAGTTCGCGGGGGAGTTCTCGGCGTCCCGGGCGCGGCTGCACCCGGGGATCCTGACGACCTTCGGGCGGTGGGGTGCGATGGACCGCCTGCTCGACGTGGGCTGCGGCGACGCCCGTGTGGGCCGTGCCTGGGTCGACGGCACACTCGGGCCGACCTGGGAGGAGGGCCGGTCGCGATACCTGGGCATCGACAACGCGCCGGCGCTGCTCGGCGCGCGACCGGTGCCGGACCATCCCGACTTCGACCTGCGGAAGGTCGACCTGGTCGGCACGCCCTGGCACTGCGAGGTCGGGTGCTTCGATCACGTCGTGGCCTTCTCGGTCCTCCACCACGTGCCGGGCGCCGCGGAGCGGGACGCCTTCGTCCGCGAGTTCGCCGCGTGTCTCGAGCCCGGAGGCCGCTGGGCGGTGTCGGTCTGGCAGATCCTCCACCGGCCGCGCTTCGCCGACCGGATCCGTCCCTGGTCGACGGTCGGCCTCGACGACGCTGCGGTGGACTCGGGCGACCTGCTCGTGGACTGGCGCAAGGGCGGCCGGGGGGTCCGCTACGTCCATCACTTCGAGCCGGAAGACCTCGTAAAGCTATTTGAAAACAATGGCTTAGAAGTAGATTCGGTCTGGAGGGATGACGGGCGCTCGGGAGACCTGGGCCTCTACTGTTGTGGTCTTCGGCCGTAGCTTCGGCGGGATTTCATCGGGCATTCAGAGCTGCTTCATGCGTGTACTCTACGGTGCGCGGCGTCGGTGCTCCCGCTGCCCCACACCCTGCCCCGAGCGACACCTCTCGCGGCGGCCCCACGGAGACCGACCGATCCCGCGCCCGGCGCCGGTGCCGAGACCGGCCGGGTGGCGCACCGAACCGGGGTTTCGCAGCCCCCGTCGAGCGGAACCGATCACCGACACCACGAGCCGCACCGATCGGTGGATCGGCGAGGGGGGCGCCTCCGGCGAGGCGCCCCCCTCGCACGTGCGGCAGCCGGCGTCCGGTGCTAGGCTGCGGGCTTTCCGCCCACACCGGGATCCCCATGGACCACGACCGCGACATCGTCTCGACCCGCGCCCTCGGGGGTCCGCTCGCGCGCCTGCGCATGAGCGAGCGCACCTTCATGGTGGTCGCCGGCCTCGTCGTGGGGGTCCTCGGCGGCTACGGCGCCGTGGCCTTCCGTTGGCTGATCGCCGCCCTGCAGGAGGTCGCCTGGTCGGAGGTCCCCCTCACCCTCGATCTGGTCCGCGACAAGCCGTGGTGGTGGGTCGTCCTGGTGCCGGTGGTGGGCGGGGCGATCGTGGGCCCGCTGGTGCACTTCTTCGCGCGCGAGGCGAAGGGCCACGGCGTGCCCGAGGTCATGGCCGCCGTCGCGCTCAACCACGGCTTCATCCGTGCTCGCGTGGTCATCGTGAAGAGCCTGGCCTCGGCGGTGTCGATCGCCAGCGGAGGCTCGGTGGGCCGCGAGGGACCGATCGTGCAGATCGGTGCGGCCCTCGGGTCGACGCTGGGCCAGGTGTTGAAGGTCAGTGGCCGGCGCCTGCGCACACTCGTCGGCTGCGGCGCGGCGGCCGGCATCGCGGCCACGTTCAACGCGCCGATCGCCGGCGCGATCTTCGCCGTCGAGATCATCCTCGGCGACTTCGCGGTGAGCGCCTTCAGTCCGATCGTGATCGCGTCGGTCGTCGCCACCGTGGTCGCCCGGGTGCACCTCGGCGACGTGCCGGCCTTCGTGGTGCCCGACTACGGCTTGGGCCACCCGGTGGAGATGCTCGCCTACGCGGTGCTCGGTGTGGTGGCGGCGGTGGTCGCGGTGGCCTTCGTGCGGATCCTCTACGGCTTCGAGGACGTCGCCGAGCGACTCCCGGTACCGGGCTGGTTGCTGACGCCGATCGGCTTCGCCGTGGTCGGCGTGGTCGGCCTGCAGTTCCCCGAGATCTTCGGCGTGGGCTACGAGGCGATCGAGGGCGCGCTGCGCGGCGAGCTCGAGCTGCGGATGCTCGGGGTCCTGCTCGTGGTGAAGGTCCTGATGACGTCGGTCACGTTGGCGGCGGGGGGTTCGGGGGGCGTGTTCGCACCGTCGCTGTTCATCGGGGCCATGACCGGCGGACTCGTCGGATGGGTGGCCAACCAGATCATGCCGGAGTGGTCGGGGCCGATCGGGGCCTACGCGCTCGTCGGCATGGGTGCCGTGGTGGCCGGTGCCACGCACGCGCCGCTCACCGCCATCCTGATCATCTTCGAGCTGACCTACGACTACGCGTTGATCGTTCCGCTCATGGCGGCCTGCATCCTGTCGACGCTGGTGACGACGCGTCTGGACAAGGCCAACATCTACACCCACAAGCTGCTGCGGCGCGGCATCGACCTGAGCGCGGGGCGCGAGGTGAACGTCCTGCGCTCGTTGCGCGTGCACGAGGTCATGGACGAGGACGCGGCGACGGTGCAGCCGTCCACGCACCTCGGCGAGATCGTCGACGCCGCGACACGCGACGGCGTCACCTACTTCTACGTGACCGACGACGACGACCGCCTGGTCGGCGCGATCGGAACCCCGGAGATGCGCAACGCCCTGGTCGACGCCGGCACGTTGCGGGATCTGGTGATCGCGGCCGACCTCGCGCGCGCCGACGTTCCGGTGGTCACGCCCGAGGACGACCTCGATCGTGTCATGCGGATCTTCGGAGGCAAGAACCGCGAGGAGCTGCCGGTGGTCACCGATCTCGAGTCGCGTCGTTTCCTCGGGACGGTCACCCGTGCCCATCTGCTCGAGGCCTACCACCGCGAGTTGATGAAGCGCGACATGGTGGCCGAACTCGCCGGAGGTCTGTCGAGCAGCGAGGCCGACGCCATCCATCTCGGCGAGGACCACTGGATGAAGCAGGTCGACGTGCCGGGATCGTTCGTGGGCCGATCGCTGCGCGAACTCGACGTGCGCCGGACACTGGGCGTGCAGATCGTCATGCTGCGTCGCCGGCGCGACGGATCGCTCACCGATCAGTGGGTGGAGATGGTCCCCGGGCCCGACACCGAGCTGCAGCTCGGCGACATGGTCGTGGCGGTCGGACCCCGCGACGCGGTGCAACGGCTCGGCGAGCAGTAGCCGGTTTGCCTCGGCGGGCGACGATCGCCTACCCTTGCGGCCGTCCCGAATCCCCCTGCGGAGACGTCATCATGAGGACTTCGTGGACCCCGGCGGCGGTGGCCGCGCGGGGGACCGCTTGCGCCCTGTCCCTGATGCTCCTCGCGACGACGGCCATGCCGGCCCTCGCCGCGGACTACTGGCCCGACGACGCACCCCGGACCTACGTGTTCGGTTCGGGCGCCGACGAATCGCGGTTGGCCATCGATCCCTTCGACGCCGGGCGGGCGGCCTTCGTGGTCGTGGGCCAGGGATGCCTGATCGACTGGGTGGCCGACGTCGAGCCGAGCGGCCGTCTCACCGTGGACACCGCCAGCTTCTTCTGCCCCGGCGAGGTCGATCCACCGCTGGACCTGGTCTTCGAGGCCGACGAGGTGCTCTTCGACCCGGCCTGGGCCGGGGGGAACACCCAGCTCGTGCAGGGCACGGCCGACGGGGCCGCGTTCAATCTCTTCGTGCGCGTCGGGGCCCCCCGGACGGTGACCATCGCCGAGGGCAGCTTCGAGGCGGTGCAGATGGAGATCTCGGCCGACCCCTTCCTCGTCACCACCCTGCTGGTCGTGGACCTCTCGGCGGTGGCCGGGCCGATCCGCGTGGACGGCCAGGACCGCACGGCCGTCCTCGACGGCATCGTGTCGACCGACGAGCAGTCCTGGTCGGCGCTCAAGGCGGGCTTCGACCGATAGCGCCCAACCGGGTTCCTGCGCCCGGCCTCTCGGAATGAGAGGCTGGGCGATCAGTTTGATCGACTTTTCTCGGATCGAGAGCCGGTCGGGGGCTTCCCCGCCGGCGTCTCGGTATCCCTCCCCGGGCCCGAACCGGGCCGGCGAAGGGTGTCGGCCCCCGCGGCCGCGTTGCACGGTGGGGTCGACCGTGCGGGCGGCTGCCGCCCCGGCCTTCGAGAGGGGTCCCGACCATGGAGAGCCTGCCATCGGCACAGGACGTCGTCGTCCGCCTCGCGCTGTCGATGGTGGCCGGTGGGGTCCTCGGCCTCGAACGGCAGTGGCAGCAGAAGCCCGCCGGTCTGCGCACGCACATGATGGTCAGCCTCGGTGCGGCGGCCTTCACCCTGATCGCGCTTCAGCTGCACGCGGCGATCGTGGAGGCCGGATCCGACATCACCCGCATCGACCCCCTGCGCTACCTGCAGGGGCTGGTGGGAGGCATCGGATTCCTCGGGGCCGGGACCATCATCCGCGACCGCGACTCGGTCCACGGGCTCACCACGGCGGCGAGCATCTGGGTGGCCGGGGCGCTGGGCGCGGCCTGCGGCGCGGGCCACGTCCTGATCGCGGGGATCACCGCCGGCTTGGCGCTGCTCATCCTGCTCGTGCTCGGTGCGATCGAACACCGCATGGACGACTCCTCCTCCGACTCCGACCAGGTCCCGTGATGATCCAGCGAGAACGCTCCGTCGTCGTGCTGGTACTGCTGACCGCACTCCTCGCGACGTCGGCATCGGCCCAGTACTTCGGACGCAACAAGGTCACCTGGGAGCAGTTCGACTTCGAGGTGGTCCACACCGAACACTTCGACGTCTACCACTATCCCGAGTCGGGGACCTCGGTCCACGACTTCGCTCGCATGGCCGAGCGCTGGTACGCGCGGCACTCCGCGGTGCTCGACCACGAGTTCACCGAACGCAAGCCGATCGTGCTCTACGCCGACGACACCGACTTCCAGCAGACGAACGTCATCGCGGGATCGATCGGACAGGGCACGGGCGGCGTGACCGAGAGCTTCAAGAACCGCATCGTCATGCCCCTGACCGCGTCGTACGCCGAGACCGACCACGTGCTCGGCCACGAGCTGGTGCACGTCTTCCAGTACGACATGATCCAGCGGGCCACCGGGCGACTGCAGGGACTGCGGAACATCCCGCTGTGGTTCGTCGAGGGGATGTCGGAGTACCTGTCGATCGGCGCCGTCGACGCGCAGACCGCGCTGTGGTTGCGCGACGCGGTGCTGCGCGACGAGCTGCCCGACCTGCGCGACCTCGCCCGCGATCCTCGCTACTTCCCCTACCGCTTCGGGCACGCCGTGTGGTCGTACGTGGTCTCGCAGGGGGGTGACGGGGCCGTGCGCGCCTTCTTCGTGAGCAGCCTGCGCGACGGGGTCGAGGCGGGGATCGAGACCGTGCTCGGCGTCGATGCCGAGACCTTCGTCGAGAACTGGCACCGGTCGTTGCGCGAGACCTACGGCGCGGTGGGCGACCGGCGGTCGCTCGAGCCGGAGAACGCCCGCGAGGTCGTCGCGCGCATTCCCGACGAACAGGAGATCAACGTCGGCCCGGAGCCGAGTCCCGACGGGAAGACGGTGGCCTTCTTCAGCGAGCGCGACCTGTTCAGCATCGAGTTGTTCCTGGCCGACGCCGAGACCGGCGAGGTGCTGCGCAGCCTGACCGAGGTGACCTCGAACCCGCACCTGCGCGCGCTGCGGTTCATCGACTCGGCCGGGGCGTGGTCGCCCGATGGCGACCGCTTCGCTTACGTCGTGTACCACGAGGGGCGCAACGAGCTGTCGATCGTCGACTCCGACGGCGGCGACGAGCGGCGTCGCCTGCGCATCGAGGGGGTCGACGCGATCAGTGGGCCCGAA
>CAZQHE010000108.1:0-14944 GCA_964593155.1 uncultured bacterium | reverse complement strand
GGTCCAGACGGTGGCGTTGCGCACGACGACCGCCTCGGGCTCGAGGAAGGGGCCACGATCGGCGAGAGGCGACCGCGCGACGATGGTCGGCACTTCGGGATCCTCCGGGTCCTCGGACGTCTCGGCGTCGGCGTCGTCGGCGCGCTCGATCACGTGGGGGCGACCGTCGACGAAGGTCAGGGCGACCTCCGCGGCAGGATCGAACAGGCCTTCACCGCGGATCACGGTGAGGTAGGCGAGCCGGCCCTCCTCGATCCGGCCGAGGCGATCGCCGAGACCGTAGTAACCGGCCGGACGCTCGGTCAGGGCGGCCACCGCGTCGTCCTCGGTCAGCCCCTGAGCACCCGCGGTGCGCAGGCGTTCCCAGAACGTGGCCGGGGAGTCGAGATCGTGGGTGGTGAACGCGAAGTCCACGCCGCGCCCGGCGAGGAGCGCCGGGTTGCCGGGAGCGCGGTTCCAGTGGCGGAGTTCGTCGAGGCTCACATCGATCCAGTCGGCCTCGTCCTCGACCGACGGCGCCGACGGGAAGTCGAGCGGCAGGATCAACGCGGCGTCGGACGGAACGAGGTCGGGACGTCGCCACTCGCCGCCGGATCCGAGGTGGACGATCCGCGCATCGAACTCCTCGGCCAGGGCGGCCGCGCGGTGCAGGACCACCACGCCGCGCGAGTCCACGAGCAGGGGTTCGACACCGTCGACCACCGGGATCAATGCCCGCGCCGCCGGATCGTAGAGCGGACGCGTCCGCTCGTCGGCGTTGCGTTCGTAGTGCGCCAGGTCGTCGCGCGCGTGCTCGGCGTCGAGCAGGCTCTGCCGCACCGCGGCCACGGCTCCCATGAGCGAGCCGGGGTAGGTGCCCGCACCCCACCCGAGCCCGCGCAGGGCCACGGCCACGCCGTACTCCTCGCGCAGCACGCGCTCGCGGGGCGTGCCCTCGCCGAGATGGACCACCGCCGCACGCCCCCGCAGGATTCCCTGCTCCGGGATCACCGCCGCCACCGCGAAGCCGGCCTCGAGCAGCGCGGTCCGCGCGTCCTGGTCGAGCACCAGGCCGTCGACCACGCGCAACTCCGGGTGCAGCGCGGTGCTCCCCGCACTCGGGCCCGCGAGACCGGGATCGCCGTCGGCGGCGTCTCCTTCCAGGCGCGCGTCGGCGAGTTCCCGCTCGAGCCAGGGCTCGAAAAAACCGGCGTGGACCCGCAGACCCTCTCCCGCCCACACCCGGGCGTCGGGTGGGACGTCGACGTCGCCGCGCGGTCCGACCCCGACGATCCGGTCCTGACGGACGACCACGGTGCCGTCGTCGATCACCTCGCCGGGGCCGACCACGACGGTCGCACCGACGATGGCGTGGGAGGTCTGGGCGGCCGCGGGCGGCGAGGCGCACACGGCGACCAGGCACAGGCCCAGGACCACGGAGGCCCTCGGCGCTCGGCGGGCTGCACCCGCGAGGTCACGCAGGGACAAGACGATGTCCTTTCGCTGGGAATCGGCGAGCCGCGGGGTCGGGCGGGGACCGCGGCGGGCCGGAGAGCGTAGCGCGGTGAGTGCGGACGGGGCAAGGGGACGTAAGTGCGTGCTATGCTCGCGGTCCCCTGCGCCACCACCGGAGTCGAGAATCCCATGCGCCGACCGACGACTGCGACGTCTGCCTTCCTCTGCCTCCTGCTCCTCTCCCTCGTACTCGCCGGCTGCGGCGACGACGACGATCCGACCGGACCCAACGGGGGGAACGAACCGGATCCGACGGCCGCCTCGATGACCGCCGTACTCGACGGCGAGACCTGGACGGCGGTGACGGCGAGCGCCTTCGTGTCGACGACCGGCAACGTCACGATCGGCTCGTCGAACCTCGGCGGGGAGTTCGGAATCGGCCTGGGCTTCCCAGACGACGGCGTGGGCACCTACACCATCGGGCCGGGCGCGATCACCAACGCCAACGTGATCTCGCTGGACGGAGGCTCGTGGGTCGCCAGCACCGATCGCGGCAGCGGCACGATCGTCGTGACCGAACGCGGCGACGACCGGATCGTGGGGACCTTCTCGTTCACGGCACCCCTGGCGTCGGGCTCGGGATCGCCCGACACCCGCACCGTGACCGACGGCGCCTTCGACCTGCCGGTCGATGCGCAGTAGGCAAACGGCGGAATCGGTGCATCCGCACCACACTCTCCGTGCGAAACTCACGAAACCAGCGGCACTCGTGTCACTGGGTCTCTCGTCCCGTCTCGCTCCTCGTGCCGTCGCGCCCGATTCCTGCTGAGCACGCTGGCCGACAACAGCGAGAGCGCGAGCTTCGGCGAGGTGAAGGCCGGCTACGTGGACTGAGTCCACTCGATCCCGTCTCGATCGACGGAACGCCCACCCTGGCAACGGGGTGGGCGTTTCTCCGTCGGGCGTGACGGTCTCGCTCTGTCCGGATCGCTCCGACGGTGCTACTCTGCCGCCCCGCTCGCCGCGAGCCGCGACCTCTTCTCGAACGATACGCACCGATCCGTCCATGAACGCACCGTCCACCCGCACCGCCGCCGAACTCGATCTGTCCCCAGCCCGCGTCGACGCCGTGGTGAAGCTGCTCGACGAGGGCAGCACCGTGCCCTTCATCGCCCGCTACCGCAAGGAAGCCACCGGCAACGCCGACGACGAGACGGTGGCGAAGATCGCCGAGCGCATCGCCTTCCACCGCGAACTCGACGAGCGCCGCGACGCGATCCTGAAGAGCATCGACGAGCAGGGCAAGTTGACCGACGAACTCCGCGCGAAGATCGAGGCGTCGACCACGAAGACCGAACTCGAGGACCTGTACCTACCCTACCGCCCCAAGCGCCGCACCCGCGCCACCATCGCCCGGGAGCGCGGGCTCGAAGCGCTCGCCGATCGCATGTGGGCGCAGGCCGACGAGAGCGGCGACGCGCTGCGGATCGCAGCTGACTTCGTCGACAGCGAGAAGGACGTCCCGACCGCCGACGACGCCCTGCAGGGTGCGCGCGACATCGTGGCCGAACGCGCGACCGAGACCGTGGTGCTGCGCGAGATGATCCGCCGGCTCACCCGCGACCAGGGCACCGTACGCGTGAAGGCCGCCCGCGGGAAGAAGGACGAGAAGAGCAAGTTCAGCGACTACTACGACTACGAGGAGCGCGTCGCCCGTATCGCGCCGCACCGGATCCACGCGATCCTGCGCGGTGAGAAGGAGGGCTTCCTCCACGTGCGCGTGATCGCCGATCCCGATCGCGCGAAACAGCTGCTGTTCGACCGCGTGGTCGGCCGCCGGCGTTCCATCTGGCGCGACCACGTGCGAACCGCGCTCGCCGACGCCTACGACCGGTTGCTCGGACCGCAGATCGAGACCGAGGTCCGGGTCGAACTCCGCCTGCGCGCCGACGACAAGGCCATCGCCGTGTTCGCCTCGAACCTCGAGGACCTGCTCATGGCCCCGCCCTTCGGCGGCAAGCCCGTGCTGGCCATCGACCCCGGCCTGCGTACCGGCTGCAAGGTCGTGATCCTCGGCGCCACGGGAGCGCTACGCGAGGACGGCCTGGTCCACCCCACCGCGCCGCGCAAGGACGTCGAGGGGACGAAGCGCGCGCTCGACCGCTGGTACGCGAAGCACGACGACGTCGCCGCGGTCGCGATCGGCAATGGCACCGGAGGCCGCGAGACCTTCGACGTGGTGCAGAACCACGTGCGCGAACGCGGTTGGGATCTGCCGGTGGTCCTGGTGAACGAGTCCGGAGCGTCGGTGTACTCGGCGTCGGAGATCGCCCGCGAGGAGCTGCCCGACCACGACGTCACCGTGCGGGGGGCCGTGTCGATCGGCCGACGCCTCCAGGACCCGCTGGCCGAACTCGTGAAGATCGATCCCCGCTCGATCGGTGTGGGTCAGTATCAGCACGACGTCGACTCGAAGAGGCTCGCGCACGCGCTCGAGGACGTGGTCGAGCGGTGCGTGAACCAGGTCGGTGTGGACGTCAACACCGCCTCACCCGCGCTGCTCGGCTACGTGAGCGGCCTCAACGCACGGCTGGCCCGCAACATCGTCGCCTTCCGCGACGAGGCCGGTGCGATCCGGCGGCGGGCCGACCTGAAGAAGGTCAAGGGTCTCGGCGCCAAGACCTTCGAACAGGCCGCCGGCTTCCTCCGCGTGCGCGGCGGCGACCCTCTCGACGACAGCGCGGTGCATCCCGAGCGCTACGACCTGGTGAAGACCATCGCCCGCGACCTCGGCCGCGACATGGTCGAACTGGTGGGCGACACCGCCGCCGTCCGCCGCATCGATCCACAGCGCTACGTGAACGGCGACGTCGGTCTCTACACGCTGCAGGACATCCTGACCGAGCTCGAGAAGCCCGGACGTGATCCCCGCGATCGCTTCGAGGCCGTGGGCTTTCGCGACGACGTCCACGAACTCGACGACCTGCGCGTCGACATGGTCCTGCCCGGTGTGGTCACCAACGTCACGCACTTCGGCGCCTTCGTCGACGTCGGCGTGCACCAGGACGGACTGGTCCACGTGAGTCAGATCGCCGACCGCTTCGTGCAGGATCCCTCCGACGAGCTGCACGTGGGCCAGGCGGTGCGTGTGCGCGTCCTCGACGTGGACCGCGAACGCCGGCGTATTTCGTTGACGATCAAGGGCGTGTGACGACGAAGGGGGCGAGCCGGACGGCTCGCCCCCTCTCGCGCGCCGATCCCGTGTCGACCGGCGGAACTCTACAGGCCTGCTCCGACCCGTGCGGGTGCGGGCTCCTCCTCACGACTCGGCGTGGGGTCGTCCACCATACCGGTGTCATCGGCGATCGTCGCGCCGTCCTCGCTCGCCGCGTCCTCGTCCGCTCCGAGTTCGATGCCCAGGGACGAAGCGAAGCTCTCCACGAAATCGTCGATCGCATCGGCGGCACCGTTCGCGAAGGCGGTCACGTCGAAGCTCTCGTCCTCGGAAGCGTCGCGGGCGATGTCCCGCAGCTCGTGGCGCAGTTCGTGGGTCGCCTCGCGGATCTCGGCGCGCTGTTCACGCGAGAGTCCGGAGTTGCCGCGGGTGAAGACCTTGGCCTCGTCGTGGATCGCCTTGCCGATCTTCTGGGCGGAGCGGATCGCACCCGGCGCGGCACCGCGATCGTCGTCCTCCATCTCGGCCCGGCGACCGGCGTCGCGGGCCGCATCGAGCGGCGAGCGGCGCTCGGTCTCTTCGGCCTGCTCGACGCCGTCCACCGGACGCGCCGGCTGGCTGATCGGCAACGGGTCGGCCTGCACGGGTTCCTGGCCCGTCGGCGTCGTGGCCCGGGTCCGGCTCTGGAACGAGATGTTCGAGACCAGCAACGAGGCGATCGACATCTGGATCTGCACGGCGAGCGGCTCCCGCGAGGAGTGGAGGATCTTCCGGGCGGACTGCGTCTTCCTGAGCAGGAATCGGCACGAGTCCGGAAGGCTTGAGCGGAAATCCCGAGGAACTCCGATCAACCCCCGACCGCGGCGCGCCGCTGTCGGCTGACGCGCTGGAACAGCGCGCGATCCACCCACTCGTCCGCGATGCGTGCGAACAGCTCGCCCCCGTGATCCCGATCGCCGGCGCAACGCTGGTACTCCGCGAGATAGAAGGCCGCCTCGGGGACGAGGCGGCGGGGGTAGTGGCTCACCGCGTCCGCGAACTCCGCAGCGCTGGCCCCGGCCAGCATGGCCCCGGCCGTGTGCGCCCAGAGATGGTCGGCGGCGCTCAGATCCTCGAGCCGGGCCCGCGCGGTGCGTTCGTCTCCACGATCGACACGGGCCAGGGCCTCCAGGAGCCCGAGATGGGCCGCCTGCGTCGTCGCCGCGCTCCCCGTGTCGGGTGAATGTCCGGCCAGGGCCAGAACGGCCTCGGAATCGGCGGCCAGCCACCGGGCCAGTGCCGACCACCCGAGGGTCCACACGCGGTCGGGATGGCGATCGGGAACCTCGAGTCGTGCTCGCTCCACGGCCGCGTGCGCGGCGTCGTGGTCTCCGAAGGCCAACGCGACCTCGGACTTCATCAACAACAGACGCACGCGCCGATCGGACGACGCGCACGCCTCGACGGCAGGAGGCAGAGCATTGTGGACCAGCGACAGCGCGAGTTCGTCGAGCCCTCCGTAGTGCAGGCTCAGGAGTGCCTGTTCCACGACCGCGGGCTGGTCGGGGAAGGTCTCGATCAGACGCATCGCGACCCTCCGCATGCCCCGCGGGCCGTCTTCGGCGCGACACGCGTCGAGCAACATCAACGTGAGTTGCTCGGCGTCGGGCCCGTCGGGTCGCAGGTCGGCGAGCAGACTGCACGCCATGTCCGCCCGCTCGGACAGCGAACCGTAGTCCGCGCCGTCGGCCAGATTCATGAGCGCGAACCACAGCTCCCGTCGCGTGCGGCGGTCTCGGTGTCGCAGATAGGCGTCGGCCAGCGCGGTGTTTCCCCAGTCGAGGGTGCCCTGCACGGTTCCCAGGTGAGCGAGCCCGAGAGCACAGGCGTGGTCGAGCGGGCCTCCTTCCAGCTGACAGAACTCGCGCACCGCCTGGGCGGGCTGCCCGAGTTCGGTGGCGCACAACGCGGCCTTGTACAGCGCGGCGTGGCCCTCCCCGCGATCGGGATGCGCGCGGTGCAGTTCCAGGTACAGGTCCCGGGCCTCGGCGAAGCGGCGCTGGTGGACGAGCTGGTCGGGAAGCGAGAGGAACGAGAGATACAGCGGTGCACCGCGCGCGCGCAGCGCCAGGTGGCGCAAGCGGAGCGGTTCGCCTTCGCTCCCCACCCGGACCTGCGAACGCGTCAGGGGGAAGGGTTCGTGCACGTCCAGGATGTTGCGCCCGTCGACCGTGACCACGAACCGCGAACCCTCGGCCACCATGCCCAGTCGACAGCGCGAACCCGGTTCGGGGCGCAGGTCCAGACTCCGCCCCGCCAGGCGTCCGTGACGGGCCAGGCTCAGGGTGACCCGCTCGGCCCGGCCGAGTCGGAGCTGGAGGTAGGGAACGGATTCTTCGCCCTCGGCCGAGACCTCCACGCGGACCTCCCAGGCACAGAGATCGGTGGGCACCACGAAGTCGACGTCGGCCCGCCACTCGCCGCTCATGGCCGAGGTCGTCCGCAGCCCGGAACCCGGCGCGACGAGCCAGGACTCGTCGTCCCGCGCGACCTGGCCCTCGACCACCAACGGCGCGTGGTCGGGGGTGTCGTGGCGGGCGTCGACGATCACGAAGTCACGCAGGGACGACCGGCCCTCGAGCACGTCCTCCAGTTCGTCGGCCACGGCGTTGGCGTCGGCGAAACGGTCGGCCGGATCCAGGGCCAGGCATCGCGTGACCAGTGGGACCAGTGGTGCCCACACCCGGCTGGGATCCAGGGGATCGATGTCGCCGTGCAGGGTCCGGTCGGCACACTCGGCCGGCGAGTCGGACCCGGCCGGCATCTGCAGCGTGAGGATCTCGTAGAGGATCGCACCGAGCGAGTACACGTCGCTCGGCGGACCGATGCAGGTGGCCCCGCGCATGCACTCGGGCGCGAGGTAGCCCATGGTGCCGCCCCGTCCGGAACGCTCCACGTTCTCGACCCGGCAGGCCAGCCCCCAGTCGATCACGAAGGGCTCGCCGTGCGGCGTCACGATCAGGTTCGAGGGTTTGAGGTCGCGGTGCAGCACACCGTGCTGGTGTGCGAAGCCCACGGCTCGGCAGATGTCGAGGAACAGACGTACCAGGCGCCGCCGTGGAAACTCCTCGAGAGCAGCAGTGTCCTCGTCGCGGCGCGCCTCGAGGATGTCGTCGAAGGTCCGTCCTTCGACGTAGCGCATCGTGTAGTACGCCCCGTGTTCGGCATCGAAGCCGATGCGGTGGATGGGCACGATGCCGGCGTGGCAGAGTTGACCGGCGATCTGGGCCTCGTGCAGCAGTTGACGGACCTCGGCGGAATTCGCGGTGATCTCGTCACGGTCCCACACCGTCTTCAGGGCCACGTGACGCTCGAGCGAGGGTTCGTAGGCGAGGTAGACCACACCCATGCCACCGCGGCCGAGTTCGGCCACGATCGGGTGCCCTCCGATACGCGCCGGGGGCGGGGCGGCGGGCGTGGGGTCGTCGTGCGGTGACGATCGGCCAGAGGCGGAGTCGGTCCCGACGCCGGGGTCGGGAGAGGTGGCTCCGAGTTGGTCGAACGCCACGGTGCGACCGACGGACATGGGACCGTCCTTCGAGCCAGGCGTGCGCCGTGAGGGAGCCTCGGGCGGGAGCCGCCGCTGCGGCATCCGCGAATGGTGTTCGGCGCCGCGCCGTGCGGACTTGAGTCCCGCTTCGATCCACGTTCCGTTCCGGAGAACGGAACGGGCCCCGTCTCGTCCGAGACGGGGCCCCGAGCTGCCCGCGATGGACCGGTGGCTCAGGTCAGTTCCTTCACCTTGGACAGGAGCTGCGACGGCTGCCGCTGGCCGGCGGGCGTGACCGACTCCGACCAGACGACCTTGCCGTTCTTGTCGATCAGCACCGTGGCGCGGTCGCTGATCCCGGCCCCGTCGATCCAGAGGCCGTAGTCCTTCGCCACTCCACCCTTGGGGTGGAAGTCCGCCAGCAAGGGGAAGTGGATCTCCCCGAAACCCTCGGCCCACGCCTTGTGGCAGAACTTCGAATCCACGCTCAGACCCAGCACCTGGGTCTCCTCCGCGTCGAACTCCTCCAGGAGGGCGTTCAGACCCGGGATCTCGATGCTTCAGGTGGGCGTGAAGTCCAGGGGATACGACACGAGAAGTACGTTCTTCTTCCCGCGGTAGTCGGACAGCGAGACCTCCTGGTCGAGATGGCTGTCCAGGGTGAAGTCCGGGGCCTGGGCCCCGGGACCGATCAATGCCATGTCGTCGTCCTCGGATTTCGGGGAGATGGACGGCCCCACCCGGACGGCGGGACGGAATGCGACCGTCAAGCTATCCCACAGGTCCCGACCCCACGCAACGGGGCGATCCCGACCGCGACGACGAATCATAGCTCAGGCCTATGATTGCCTGGCAGAATTTCGTGTGGTCCTCTGGACGCTCGACGGATTCTGATCTCTTCGGGTACGCCGCGCTGCCGGCCGCGGCCCGCCCGTCGCCGTTTCCCGCCGTGCAGGAGTGTCCGCATGATCCGCTCGTTCCCGGTCCTCGCTCTGGCCCTCGCCCTCGGTGGCTGCGCGCCCTCGGGCGACACCGCCTCGGCTCCTCCCGTCGGTCCCGACGCGCTCCCGCGCGCCTTCGAGGCCGTGTCGGCCGCGAGCGTCGAGGAGGCCGTGCGCCACCTCTCCGACGACGCGATGCTCGGCCGCGGCACCGGAACCCAGGACAAGGAGCGCGCCGCCGAGTGGATCGCCGAGCGCTTCCGCGAGGCCGGCGCCGTGCCCCTGACCGGCGACGATCTCTTCCAGACCGTGAAGCTGGTCGGCTTCCGCAAGGACCAGGAACGGTCGAACCTCGTGCTGCGTGGCCCCGACGGCGTGATCGAACACGAGAACGAGGTCACGCTCACCTGGTGGCCGGCGAACGTCGAGGAAGAGGTCACGCTGCAGGACGTGCCCCTGGTGTTCGTCGGACACGGGATCACTGCGCCCGAGGTCGGCTGGGACGACTACGACGACGTGGACGTGAGCGGCAAGGTGCTCGTGTTCCTCAACGACGACCCGCGCGTGACCGAGAACGGCACGGAGTTGTTCGGCGGCCCCACGCGCACCTACTACGGCCGTTGGACCTACAAGTTCGAACAGGCCCGTGACCGCGGCGCGGCCGGCGCGATCGTGATCCACACCACCGAGTCGGCCGGCTACGGCTGGCAGGTGATCGGCAACAAGGGCGCCGAGATGCAGTTCGGCCTCGACGCCTCCGGTGCCGGCTACGACCTGCCGCTGCTGGCGTGGATGCACCGGGACCTGGCGAACGAACTCGCCGCCACCGTCGACGCCGACCTCGAGGCCTGGTTCGAGGCCGGGCGCCAGCGCGACTTCCGCCCGGTGGAGCTGCCCGTGACCGTCGACGTCCGCGCGCGCGTCGAGCTCGAGCGCACCACCTCGCGCAACGTGCTGGCCGTGATCGAGGGCACCGATCCCGAGCTGCGCGACGAGTACGTGGTCGTGACCGCCCACTACGACCACCTGGGCGTCAAGCCCGACACCGGACCCGACGAGGACGCCATCTACAACGGCGCGTGGGACAACGCCGCCGGTACCGGCGCGATCGTGCGCATCGCCGAGGGCCTGGCCTTGTCCGAGGTGCAGCCCCGACGCTCCGTGCTGTTCTTCGCCGTGTCCGCGCACGAGAAGGGTCTTCTGGGCAGTCGTTGGTACGCGGCCGACCCGCCCGTCGACCCCGCCCGCTTCGTCGCGAACGTGAACTTCGACATGCCGCAGATCTTCGGCGTCACGCGCGACATCGTGGCCATCGGCAAGAGCAAGAGCGAACTCGGCACGATCCTGGCCGACGTGGCGAGCCGCTTCGACCTGTCCGACGGCACGACGCTGCGCGTGGAAGACGATCCCACGCCGGGTGCGGGACGCTTCTACCGCTCCGACCAACTGCACTTCGCGCGACTGGGTGTGCCCGGACTCTACCTCGCGCCCGGGACCGACTACCTGACCGAGCCGGCCGCCGATCCCGCCGAGTACCGCTCCGAGCACTACCATCAGGTGTCGGACGAGGTGAACGAGGTGTGGGACTTCGAGGGCCTGGCCCGCGACGCGCGGTTGGTGCTGGCCTTCGTGCTGGAACTGGCGAATCGCGCGGCGATGCCGGACTGGTCGGAGGATGCGGAGTTCGCGCGGCCGGCGCCGGGGGCGTGAGCGAACCGAACGAAGAAGGCCGCCGGGTCGATCGGACCGACCATGTCGACGCTCCGGGCTCGTACATGATAGCCTTGGTGTTCCATCAATAGGCATCGAACGACACTCGGAGGTTGCACCCATGCCCTTGCCCTCGATCTTCTCCCGGGGCCTGCTGGCCCTCGTTCTCCTTTTGTTCACTCCGGCGGCCGCCGACGAGTTCGGCGGCGTCGAATTCCCCGATGGCGGACGTTCCTTCGCCGACGTCGTCGTCGACTTCTCGCCGACGGTCTCCAATGGTGACCCGGGCGAACCCTACCTGGATTCCGGCAACGCAGTGGACATTCCCGACTATGACGGCGTGAACACCTGCGACCTCGACGGTTGCACCTTCGTCTCGCTCGGCGACGGCGGCAGCCTGACGCTGCGATTCGCCGACAACGTGCTGACCGGCGACGGCTCCACCGATCTCGACCTGTGGATCTTCGAGGTCGGTCCGGACGTCGAGGACACCTTCGTCGAGGTCAGTGCCGACGGCTCGACATGGTTCGACGTCGGCAAGGTCTTCGGCTCGACCTCGGGTATCGACCTCGATGCCTCCGGATTCGGTCCCGACGACGTCTTCACCTTCGTGCGTCTCACCGACGATCCGAACGACGGAGGCAGCAGCGGAAGCACCGTCGGCGCCGACATCGACGCCGTGGGCGCGATCGCCTCGTCCGCCGGATGCGACCTGCTGAGCGTGGATCCGGCCCAGCCCTGGAGCACGGGCGACGTGATCGAGATCAACGGCGTGGGATTCGTCGACGGCAGCGTGCCGACGATCAACGGTGTGGTTGCCGAGCCCTACACGATCATCTCGAGCGAGCTGATCGAGGCGACCGTGCCGGCCATCAGCGACGGCACGTTCACGCTGCGCGTCGAACTGCCGAACGGTCAGAGCTGCGAGCTCGTCGACGGCGTGGTGTCGACCGAGACCGCGAGCTGGGGCACGGTGAAACAGCGCTTCGAGTGAGCCGAACTCCATGCATGCGAGCGCGGAAGACCCTTCCAGCGCCCGCACGAAGAAGGGGGCGGCGCCGTACGGCGTCGCCCCCGTTCCCTTCACCGCCAACGGATCCGGATCGGTAGGATGGATCGGGGGGACGCTCGCACGACGTATGATTCCAACACGACGTCGGCTGTCATCCGAGCCGGGAAACGGGAACCCCGATCACCGAAAGCCGAAAGAATCCAACCACGACCGGTGCCAGGCATCGACGCGCGTCACCTCGGGGTGGAAGGTCAACACGCTCACCCGTCCGGACCGCGCGGCCACCGGCTCGGAATCGATCGCGCCCCACACCTCGACACCGTCGCCCACGTGCGTGATCCGCGGGGCACGGATGAACGACACGACCTGCCCGTCGACGATCGTGTCGTCGCTGTGCACGGCGGCCTCGAAGCTGTCGACCTGACGGCCATAGGCATTGCGGTGCACGGTGATGTCGAGCAGTCCCAGCGGCTCCACGCCGCCGGCGTCGATCAGATCGGTCGCGAGCAGGATGCACCCCGCGCAGGTGCCGAGCACGGCGTGTTCCTGGGCGAAGTCCACGATCGCGGTGTCGAGTCCACTGCGCGCCATCAGCTTGCGCAGCGTGGTCGACTCGCCGCCGGGCACGATCAACCCCGCGCAGCCGTCGAGTTCGGACGGCCGCCGCACCTTCTGCACGCCGACGCCGAGCCCCGCGAGGAGCTCGGCGTGCAGCGCGAAGTCACCCTGGAGGGCCAGCACCCCCACCTGGCGTTCGCTCATGATCGATTCGTCCTACCAGCCGCGGGCGGCCATCTTCTTCTCTTCGGGGATCGACTCGATGGTCAGGCCGACCATGGCGCCCTCGAGGTCCATGGAGATCTCGAGCAGCTTCTTCGGATCGTCGTAGTAGGTCGCGGCGTCGACGCAGGCCTTGGCGCGGGCCGCGGGGTCGTCGCTCTTGAAGATCCCGCTGCCCACGAACACGCTCTCGGCGCCGAGCTGCATCATCATGGCCGCGTCGGCCGGAGTGGCCACGCCGCCGGCCGCGAAGTTCGGCACCGGCAGCTTGCCCTGCTCGTGCACCATGCGCACCACGTGGTAGGGCGCGCCGAGGTTCTTTGCCTCGTGGAAGAGCTCGTCCTCGCGCATGGTCTGGATCCGGCGGATGCCCTCCTGCACGGCGCGCATGTGCCGGACCGCCTCGACCACGTTGCCGGTACCGGCCTCCCCCTTGGTGCGGATCATGGCCGCGCCCTCGCCGATGCGGCGCAGGGCCTCGCCGATGTCGCGGCAACCACAGACGAAGGGCACCTTGAAGGCGAACTTGTCCACGTGGTGGGCCTCGTCGGCCGGGGTGAGGACCTCGCTCTCGTCGACGAAGTCCACGCCCAGGGCCTCGAGGATCTGCGCCTCGACGAAGTGACCGATCCGGCACTTGGCCATGACCGGGATCGACACGGCGTCCTTGATGTCCTGGATCATGCGGGGCCGGCTCATGCGGGCCACGCCGCCCTCGACACGGATGTCGGCGGGGATGCGCTCGAGGGCCATGACGGCGACCGCCCCGGCGTCCTCGGCGATCTTCGCCTGCTCGGCGTTGGTGACGTCCATGATGACGCCACCCTTCAGCATCTCGGCCAGGCCGACCTTCACGTTCAGGCGCTCGCCGGCGCCGTCGTGGCCGTTCGTCTGTGTGTTCATGACCCTGCCCTCCCCTGGGCTCGTGGATCGCGCGGCCGCGCCGCCGCGCTGTCGAACAGGGGGTGAAAACCTGCGGTTGATCGCCCTAAATCGTGGCGCGAGAGGAGTATAGGCAGCTCGGGGATCCCCGGCAATCGACAGGAACCGCCGCACCGGAACGCGAACTGTACTGGTCGCTTACCTCAGATCACCCAACTGTATTGGTCCGACCGGCTTCGCCCGCCTCCGGGGCGACTTGTGCCGCTGCCGCCGCCGGGCGTATTCTGGTGTCGATCAGCCGCGCGGACCCGCTGGCCGGTGAGCCCCTCTCGCCCGACCGCCTCCCTGCCGCGCCGACACCCGGGCCCCGGACCGCGCTCCGCTCCTCTCGTCGGTCGGAGGTCATGTCATGCCCGGTGTGCGCACTACCCTGTTCGTCGCGGCCGTTCTCGTGTCGCTCGCCGTCGGCCCCGCGGCCCGCGCCCAGCAGGCGCCACCCTACTCCGAAGGCGAGTTGATCGCCCTGGAGTACTTCGGCGATCTCGTTGCCGATCCGTTCGAGGTCGCGGTGATCGAGGACCACCTGGCGGCGATCCGCGATCTCGATCCCCGCATGGGCGACGTCCAGGCCGCTGCCCTCGATTGGGTTCCGGGCACGGTGATCGTCGAACTCACCGACGACGCCCGCGAGGATTTCGACGCCGGCATCCGCACCGGCTTCGACGATCTGGGCGACGAACTCGGCGTGTCGGGATACAGGACGTTCACGATCATCCCGTGGATGACGGTCTACTTCGACGAGCCCCTGCATCCCGAGCGCCTGGTCGATCTGTACGAAGCCCTTCCCGAGGTCGTCAGCGCCGAGCCCAACGCGGTCGCCGGCGACGCGAGCGACGTCACCAGACTCGACGACACGCGCTACGTGTTCCGCATCGGCTCGGGAGACTGTCCGTCGGGATGCATCGACGAACAGTTCTACTTCTTCGAGGTCGAGAACGGCACTGCGGCACTGCTGGCACAGACCGACGCTCCGGCGAACGTTCCCGGGGTCTCGCTGCAGCCCGCCCGGCCCAATCCGTTCAATCCAGCAACGTCGATCGCGTTCGACCTGCCGCGTGAAGGCCGGGCCCGGATCGAGGTCTTCGACCTGCGCGGTCGACACGTCACCACGTTGCTCGACGCCGTGCGACCGGCCGGCCGCGACCAGGTCACCTGGCGCGGGACCGATGCGGCGGGCCGGGCCGTCGCATCGGGCGTGTACGTGGTGCGTCTTCAGACCGAGGCCGGGACCGACCTGCAGCGTGTGACGCTGGCGAAGTAGTCCCGGCTCCGTCCGAAGGGGGCGACGCCATGGATCAGGCGTCGCCCTCGGGCGTGGCCTCGCCCGCGGCGAGCTTTTCGAGTTCGCGGTCGATGTGGAACATGCCGCGACCCTCCGTACCGATCAGCTCGATGCGATCGAGGATGCCGGAGAACAGGCT
>CAZQHE010000107.1:0-14944 GCA_964593155.1 uncultured bacterium | reverse complement strand
GTGCTGCGGACCGCGGCCGAGAAGCAAGCAGCCGCGCCGGCCCCGCCCGTGCGGCCGGAACCCATGCGGCCGGCGGCCCACGTGGCCCCGCCGGATCCCGACGTCCGCGCCCGCAAGGCCGAGGCCCTGGCCACGCTCGACCGCACGCAGGTGTCGATCTGCACGAAGTGCGTGCTGAGCGAGTCGCGGACGCAGACGGTCTTCGGCGTGGGCAATCCCGATGCGAACATCGTCTTCGTGGGCGAGGCGCCGGGGCGCGACGAGGACCTGAAGGGCGAGCCCTTCGTCGGCCGTGCCGGGCAGTTGCTCACGAAGATCCTCGCGGCCATCGGCTTCGAGCGCGACGACGTCTACATCGCCAACGTGCTCAAGTGCCGTCCGCCGAACAACCGCGATCCACTGCCCGACGAGGTGGGACACTGCGAGCCCTATCTGCTCGCCCAGCTCGACATCATCCAGCCGCGGGTGATCTGCGCGCTCGGCAAGCACGCCGCGCAGACGCTGCTCAAGACGAACACAGCGCTCGGACGCCTTCGCGGGATCGTGCACGACTACAACGGCATTCCGATGATCGTCACCTACCACCCGGCGGCGCTGCTTCGGAATTCGCAGTGGAAGCGTCCGACCTGGGAAGACGTCCAGACGCTTCGCGCCCTGCACGACGAACTGGTCGTCACCGAGTCCGGTAGCGGTTCGCCAAGCGCCGACGGGCACGAGATTTAGCGGATCTGTCCCCGAAATTCTCAAAGGTCGGTCCCAGGGCCGTCCCCCGCTTTGTGCGCGAGGCCGTTGGCAGCAACGGGCCCGCTGTGCGACGTTCCGGGGCGTCAGAACGTGGTTGCAGTCGTGAGGAGTCCGACGGGAGACGTCACTTGACCGAGCCTCGCCTCCAAGTCCGAACCGAGCGCGGTCCTGGTCCCGGTCTTCCGAGCGACCGGCCGGCTCCGCACTCGCTCGAGGCCGAACGAGCGGTGCTGAGCGCCTGTCTACGCAGCCAGGACGCGATGGGCGAAGCCGCCGGACTCCTCACGGCCGACGATTTCCACGCGCCGCGGCACCGGGCCGTGTTCGAGGCGTGCGAAGGGCTCACGGCCCGCGGCGAACCCATCGACACGGTGGCCGTGGCCGTCGAACTCGACAAGAAGGGCGTTCTCGCCGAGTACGGCGGTCCTTCCTTCGTCGACGAACTCCTCGACGTCGGCAGCAGTCCGGCCAACGTCGTGTACCACGCGCGGGTGGTCGCCGAGCGGTCGCGCCTGCGTCAGCTCATCCGCGTGAGCCACGACGTCAGCCGCGAGGCCTACGACGCCGCGACCCCGGCCGACACCCTGCTCGACCAGGCCCAGCAGGAACTCTTCGAGCTGTCGTCGAAGACCGAGGCGCGGTCGTTCCGCCCGCTGAAGGAACTGGCGGGCGAGACCTTCGAGCACATCCAGAAGGCCTTCCAGAACAAGGACAAGATCACCGGCGTGCAGAGCGGCTTCGCCGATCTCGACCGCATGACCGGCGGCCTGCAGCGCAGCGACCTGATCATCGTGGCCGGACGCCCGGCCATGGGAAAGACCAGCTTCGCCCTGAACCTGGCCTTCAACGCGGCGCATCAGTTCGACGCGCCGGTCGGCGTGTTCAGTCTGGAGATGAGCAGCGAGCAGCTGTGCATGCGGCTGATCTCGAGCGAGGGACGTCTGGACAACCACGCCGTGCGCACGGGCAAGCTGCGCGAGACCGACTGGCCGCGCCTGACGCAGGCCCTGAGCAATCTGACGAACACGCCGCTGTACATCGACGACACCTCGTCGATCTCGCTGCTCGAACTCCGGAGCAAGGCCCGCCGCATGGTCCAGTACCACGGCGTGAAGCTGATCGTGGTCGACTACCTGCAGCTGATCAACGCGGGGGCGCGGATCGAGAACCGGCAGCAGGAGATCAGCACGATCAGCCGCTCGCTGAAGGGTCTGGCCAAGGACCTCGACGTGCCGGTGGTCGCGCTCAGCCAGTTGTCGCGCGCGGTCGAGAGCCGCACCGGCAACCGGCCCATGCTCAGCGACCTGCGCGAGTCCGGGGCGATCGAGCAGGACGCCGACCTCGTCATGTTCGTCTACCGGCAGGAAGTCTACGAGCCCGAGAACCCGGACGTGCAGAACATCGCCGAGATCATCCTGGGCAAGCACCGCAACGGCTCGATCGGAACCGTGAAGTTGTTCTTCGACCGCCAGTACACGCGCTTCAGCAACCTGGCGGCCGATCCGTCTGCGCACGGTGGGGGAGAGGGGTAGAGTCGCCGCCCGCGCAGACCGGTACGAGCGAGGGGGAACGCCGCCGAGTGCCACGACGCGGAAGGTCGTGGGCAGACCCCCGGACACCGCGGACGGATCCGCGGTGCTCGTATCGGAAGACTCGTCGGAACGAGCGTGGGAGGGCTCAGACGCGCAGGCGCTCGCGGATGGTGCGCAGTCGTCGCGGGCCGGCGGCGAGCAGCCCCGGGAACAGCACGTCCTCGCGGTTGAAGCGCGGCGGACGTCCGTCCTTCGACACGACCTCTCCGCCGGCCGCGCGCACCAGCGCCACGCCGGCCGCGACGTCCCACTCGCTCTTGGGCACGAGCGTCCAGGTGGCGTCGGTCTCGCCGGCGGCGACCATGGCGAACTTGAAGGCCACCGATCCCGTGGGGGTGACGGTGAACTCGGCGTCGGTGAAGTCGTCCCACTCGCCCCGCTTCGTCTCGCTGCGGCTGGCCAGGACCTCGATCCCGTCGAGCGAATCGCCGTCGCGAACGCGGCACGGGGAACCCGCGCTCCAGCAGCCCTGGCCGACGGCGCCGAGCACGTGCAGACCGCTCACGGGATTGAAGATCCCGCCGGCCACGGCTTCGCCGTCGACGGCCAGGCCCACGCTCACGCACCACTCGGGGATGCCCTGCACGAACTCCTTCGTACCGTCGAGCGGATCGACGATCCACACGCGGGAGTGATCGAGGCGCGAGAGGTCGTCGGCCGTCTCCTCGCTCAGCCAGCCCTCGCCCTCGCGCAGCAGTTGCTCGCGCAGGACGGCGTCGACGGCGAGGTCGGCCTCGGTGACGGGATCGCCGCCTTCCTTGTGGTCGACCCGCGCGCCGTTGCCGGCGTAGCGCGTCAGGATCGGACCGGCGGTGTTCAGGGCGCGGCGGATGCGGTCGAGGTCGTCGGGCAGGAGTCCCGAGACGGGGTCGCTCGTGCTCAACCGGCCGACCCCTCGGCGTGGGCACCGTGGGCCGGACCGTCGAACGAGGCGACCGCGCGCTGCGGGTCGGGGTAGACGTCCCACATCGCGAGCAGTCCCACGACCTTCAGGATGTCCTTTACGCGGTCGTTCACGCCGGCCAGCACCGCACGGCCTCCGGCGTCCTCGATCTTGCGGCGCGCGCCCACCAGCAGACCGATGCCGGTGCTGTTGATCCAGGCCAGTTCGGTCATGTCGAACACGAAGTGACGACGGCCCTCTTCCAGCATGTTCTCGATCTGCGGGACGAAGAGCTGCTGGGAGAAGTCGCCGGTCAGAGGCGTGAGCAGTTCCAGAATGGTCACGCTGTCGGTGGAGTGTTCGCTGATGCGCATGACGCGCTCCTGCTTCGTTCGGATCGTCGGTCAGGGCTTCGGAACCACGAGTGTACCACGGTCGGTGCCGGGGAGGGACCACGCGTCGCAGCGGATCAGTCGACGGTGCGCGCGCTTCCCGGGGTGCGCGGGTCGGAGACCGCTCGCAGGGTCCCGCGTGCATCGCGTTCGAGGGCGTGGACCGGTGCGCTGCCCGACATGGATTGGATCCGGTGACCCGCGCGGCGCATCGCCCGCGCCCAGCCCGGCCGGACGCGATCGAGCTCGAAGGTCGCGGCCGGTCCCGCGAGTCCGAGCCGCGGCGCGGCCACGGCCCGGTCGAGTGGCCAGACGTCGACCAGGCGTCGGTGCAGCACCTGGGCGACGGCGGCGGGGGCGTCGGGTGTTCCGGAGGCGGTCAGGGCGAGCCGGACGCGCCCGTCGCGGGTGACGACCACGGGAGTCGTGGCGGTGGGCACAGCGGCCCCGGGCCGTACCCGGTCGGGACGGGTGGGCTGCGACACGGGATCGGCGGCGGCGTCGAAGCGCAGCATGCCGTCGTTCAGACCGATGCCGGTGGACGGTGCGATCCACGCCGCGCCGAAGGGTCCGTTCATCTCGAGGGTCATCGCGACGGCCCGGCCGGCCGCGTCGATCACGGCCAGGTGCGTGGCGCCGCGTTCGCGGCGGGGTTCGTCGGCCGGCGCGGTCGGAGCGGTTCCTCGGACGCCGGTCCCCGGCAGGCGGCGCGTGAGCCGGGAGAGTTCGTCGTGCGCGAGCAGGTCGTGCAGCGGTACCGGCATCGCCAGCGGTTCGCCGATCCGTGACCGGGCGGCGGGCAGGGTCAGGCGCAGGGCCTCGATCCAGGCGCGGCCGCGCGCGGGGCCGGCGGGCGTTCGCGTCTCGGCCCGCTGGGCCTCGAGCAGGGTCCAGGTCCACGGCAGGACGAGCGACGACGTGCTCGGCGGCGCGGTGGTGTGCAGCACCGACCGTCCGTCGCGGCTCAGCGGCCATCGCACCGCCGCCCGTACGCGGGCCGGGGTGGCGGCCAGGTCCTCGGTCGTCCAGATGCCGCCGGCGCGGCGGACGTCCTCGACCACCGCGCGCCCGATCCGTCCGTGGGTCCACACGTCGGGGCCCTCGCGGCCCAGAGCGAGCAGGGTCTCGGCCAGGCGGGGCCGGACCAGCGTCTCGCCCTCCTGGAGCAGCCGGCCCGAAGGGAGGTAGAGCCGGCGGGTCGACGCGAAGCCCTGCAACCGGTTTCGTTCGGCGGCCAGGGCACCGGCGGTGGCCGGACGGATCGGCGCCCCGCGGGCCGCCGCCTCGAGAGCGGGGCGCAGCAGGGTCGACCAGTCCAGGTCGCCGTGGCGCGCGTGGATCCGCGCGAGGCCGGGGATCGTTCCCGGGATCGCCGCCGCCAGGGGACCCCGGGAGGCCGCCGCCGTCAGTCCTTCGGTCTCGAGTTCCTCGAAGAAGAACTCGTGCGCGGCGAGGGGCGCGCGGAGCCCGAAGTCGAACGCGAGGGTCGCCCCCGCCCGTGGGTCGTGCACGACCGCCGAGCCCCCGCCCCCGAGTCCGGCGGCATCGGGCCGGACCACGCACAGCACGAAGGCCATGGCGACGGCGGCGTCGGCGGCGGTGCCGCCGGCGCGCAGCACGTCGATCCCCACGCGCGTCGCCGTCGAGTCGGAACTGACCACGGCGCCGCCGGTACCGACCACACGATGCGCGCCGCCGCCACGACGCCAGGCCGCGGTCAGCGTATCGAAGGCCCGCTTCGCGCGCACCGAGCTGCTGCGAGACCAGCGGCGCCGGACTTCCGGATCGTCGTCGTCGGGGACCAGGTCGTAGCCGTGCCACAGGACGCCGCGGGACCATGCCTTCGCCCCCGTGCGGTCGAGCGCGCGGAGCGTGCCGGCGATGGCGCGGGCCTGGTCGCGTTCGTCGGGTGGGGCGAAGCGGTCGACGGAACCGCGGACCACGCGCCAGGCCCGTTCCACGGAGCGGTAGCCCGCGGCGGCCACCACGACCGGACGCTGCCACCGGCGCGCGGTTGCGGCCAGTCGTCGCAGCCTCGGTGCGAGGGCGCGGGCGATCTCCTCGACCGCCACGCTGTCCTCGTCGGCGGCCGACCACACCGTCGGGCGCGGGCGCGGTTCGGGATCGTCGTCGCCCGGCCGCGCCACCGGCTCGTGCAGTTCGATTCCGATCAGGTCGAACTCGTCCCAGAACCCGATGCGGGCCGCCTCGTCCACCGAGCCGGCGCCCAGCGTGAGCGGTCCGTCGTAGCGGGCGCGCACCGCGGCCACCAGGCGACGCCAGTCCTGCTCGCGATGGGTGGTTCCGCTCAGGGCGGAGGGCAGGACGAGGAGGTCGACGCCGGTGTCCTCGGCGGTGGCGGCCCAGCGGCCGCACCACGCGCGCAACCGTCCGAAGAACTTCGACCAGGCCTCTTCGTCACCCATGGCGATACGTTCACGCGGCCCACCGTCCAGGCGGTCCACCCGCAGGCGGAGCACCAGCCGCAGTCCCAGCGTGCGTGCGCGCGCGACCGACCACCGCACGCGCTCGACCTCGACGGTGCGGGGCGTGGCGGGGGTGTCGACGAAGGGGCTGTCGTCACGGGCGACCAGGGCCACCGCGTCGACGGCTACGGCCGTTGCTCCCGCCCGCGCGATCGTCTCGAAGGCGGTGTCCGCCGCGGTGCCGCCCGGGCTGCGTTCGGGGGGATCGTTCCATCCGCGCTCGACGATCACGCCGTCGAGCCGGGGCACGGTGGGGGCGGCGCCCAGCAGGTGGAGGTCGTCGCTCCCCGTCGCCGGATCGGGGATCAGCAGGAGGCCGAGTGCGACGAGCAGCAGCAGGGTGGGCACGGGTCGACCTCGCCTCGGCGGGTGTCCTGGGGACGGTGGACGGTCGGTTGCGGACACGGCGGGTCGGC
Organism: uncultured bacterium; assembly: GCA_964593155.1. Classification (GTDB taxonomy): domain Bacteria; phylum Krumholzibacteriota; class Krumholzibacteriia; order JAJRXK01; family JAJRXK01; genus JAJRXK01. Next base: position 8,431 of record CAZQHE010000107.1, on the reverse strand, counting down.
CGTCGAACGCGCACCGGTCGACGGAGTTCCGGAGGTTACCGCGTTGCCGTCGATCGATCGCGCGTCCATACTGCCGCCCATCATGTGGATCCTCCTCGAGCGCTTCGGCGCGTCGTTCCTCGGAGCCCTCACCGACCTCGGCCGGGTGGGCGTGCTGCTGGCGCACATCGTGCGTGCCTTCGTGGCGCTGCCGAAGAGCTTCCATTTGATCCTGTACCAGATGCGGATCATCGGGAACGGCTCGATCCCGCTGGTGCTGGTCACCTCGATCTTCACCGGTGCGGTGGCCACGATCCAGGCCCACTACCAGTTCCAGGACTACGTGCCCATCCGTTTCCTGGGCACGGTGGTGGCCAAGAGCGTGTTGCTGGAGCTGGGGCCGGTGCTGACGGCGTTGGTGGTCGGCGCGCGGGTCGGGGCGAGCATCGCCGCCGAGCTGGGGACCATGCGGGTGACCGAGCAGATCGACGCCCTCGAGATGATGGCGATCGATCCCGACCGCTACCTGGCCATGCCGCGTTTCATGGCCGCCTGCATCATGCTTCCCGTGCTGACCGTGTTCGCGAACGCGATCGCCATCGGCGGCGGGTTCTTCGTCGCGGTGTTCACGCTCGACGTCACGTCGAAGACCTTCAGCGACGGTTTGCGCTTCCTGTTCGAAGCGCAGGACCTGTGGGGCGGCCTGATCAAGGCGCTGTGCTTCGGCGCGATCATCGCCCTGTCGGGATGCGTGCACGGATTCCACGCCCGCGGTGGGGCGGCCGGGGTGGGCGAGGCGGCCATGCGCGCGGTCGTGATGTCGTCGCTGCTGGTGCTGGTGACCGACTACGTGCTGGCCGCAGTCATCTTCCAGGTGTTGTTCGGGTGAGCGGAGTGCGATGAGCCAGGGGATCGAGATCAAGGACCTGCACAAGCGCTTCGACGACAACGTCGTGCTCGCCGGCATCGACCTGCGCGTCGAGCGCGGTGAACAGCGTGTGATCCTGGGCCGCAGCGGTCAGGGCAAGAGCGTGCTCCTGAAACTGCTGGTGGGCCTGCTCCAGGCCGACTCCGGTTCGATCCGGGTCGACGGCGACGAGGTCACCGACATGCACCGTCAGGAGCTTTATGCGCTGCGCCGGCGCTTCAGCATGGTGTTCCAGGGCGGTGCGCTGTTCGACTCGATGACCATTCTCGAGAACGTCGGGCTGGGGCTGAAGGAGCACACGGACCTCTCCGACGACGAGATCCGGCGGCGGTCGGAGGAGGCCCTGGCCACCGTGGAGCTGACGGACGCGGGGTCGAAGCTGCCGTCGGAGCTGTCGGGGGGGATGCGCAAGCGCGCCAGCCTGGCGCGGGCGATCGTCACCGAACCCGACTACATCCTGTACGACGAGCCGACCACCGGACTCGACCCGATCACCAGCGACGCGATCAACCGGATGATCCGGCGACTCGACGACGAGCTTGGGGTGACCTCGCTGGTGGTCACGCACGACATGACCAGTGCGTTCACCGTGGGCGAGCGCTTCACCCTGCTCAACGATGGCCACGTGTGTTTCGAAGGCACCGCCGACGACGCCCGCGCGGCGACCGACGGTCCGATCCGTCAGTTCATCGACGGCAACAGCGAGGGATCGCTGGAATGCAACTGATCCAGGGAACGGCCGACGCAGGGCCGCGCCCGGGGGTCGAAGGGAACGGGGGACGACGATGACGCGACGCGGTACCGAACTCCAGGTCGGCCTGGCGCTGATCGTGGCCCTGCTCGTGCTGATCTTCGGACTGATGTGGTTCCAGAACTACCAGCTCGGGATGTCCTACGAGAGGGTGCAGGTCCGGTTCGAGAAGGTCGGTGGGCTCGGCGCCGGCGATCCCGTCGAGGTCCGCGGCATGGACCTGGGCAAGGTGATCGGGGTCGACCTGGTCGACGACGGAGTCCTCGTCACCCTCCGCCTGCCCGGAAGCGTCACCGTACGCGACGACGCCGAGTTCATCCTGGGCTCGGCCGGCATCATGGGCGAACGCATGGTCGCCGTCGAGCCCGGCCGGGGCACCCCCGTCGACGTCGAGGACCGCGTGTTCGAGGGCGTGTACCAGCCCTCGTCGACGGACATGGTCGGGACCCTGGAGACCATGAACGAACGGGTGGTGCAGTTCCTCGACCGGACCGAGGACCTGATCGTGAGTCTGCAGGAGGACGAGGTCCTCGTGCGCACGCTCGAGAACACGGCGCGGGCAGCCGAGACCGCGACCGACGTGCTCGAGGAGAACCGCCGCGACATGCGTCGCGCCGCCACCAGCATGGCCGACCTCGCCGAGCGCATGGGCTCGTTCCTCGAGGAGAACGAACAGGACCTCGGCGAGGGCATCGAGGGGTTGGCGCGCGCCAGCACGACCCTCGACTCGCTCGCCGGGCAGATGTCCGAGGTCCTCGACGGCACCGAGGAGGTCCTGACCGCGCTCAACCAGCAGAAGGGCGCGGCGGGACGGATGCTCCACGACGAACAGGCCGGGGAGGACCTGGTCGAGAGCCTGCGTCAGCTGCGCTTCCTGGTGGAGGACCTGCAGCGCAATCCCCAGCGCTATCTGACCGTGAAGATCTTCTAGATCGGTCGTATCCTGGCGCACCCCCGGTCCGCCGGGTGCGCTCGCGCCTCCACACCCACGCCTCCCCCGCGTGTCCCGCCGGGCGGGACGGAGGAGGAACCATGGCCAAGGACACCCGCCGCTACCGGTGCACGGAGTGCGAGCACGTCGAGCTCCGGTGGATGGGTCGTTGCCCGTCGTGCGGCGCCTGGAACAGTCTGCAGGAGACCCGGATGGAGCCGGCCGCAGGCGAAGCCCCGCCGGGACGCCGCCGCGCCGGCCGCCGGGGCGATGCCGAGCGTCCGCTGGCCCGCCCCACGCCGATCGACCGCGTGCCGCGCGCCGCCTTCGAGCGACGACCGGTCGAGCCCGAGGAGTTCTCGCGCGTGCTCGGCGGCGGTCTGGTCCCCGGAAGTCTGCTGCTGCTCGGCGGCGCGCCGGGCGTGGGCAAGTCGACCCTGCTCACCATGATCTGCGGACAGCTCGCCCGTCGCGGCGAGTCGGTGGTCTACCTCAGCGCCGAGGAGTCGGGCGCCCAGGTGCGCGCCCGGGCCGAGCGGCTGGGCGCGACCCACGACGGGTTCCTGCTCGTGGAACAGCCGGTGCTGGAGCGCGTGCTCCCCGGGCTGTACGACGATCCGCCGGCGCTGCTCGTGGTCGACTCGATCCAGACCGTGATCTCGGAGGAACAGGATTCGACCCCGGGCCTCGTGTCGCAGATCCGCACCTGCGGCAGCCTGCTCGCCGACTTCGCGCGGACCACCGGGTGTGCGGTGGTCGTCGTGGGCCACGTCACCAAGGAGGGCGACCTCGCCGGTCCTCGCGTGCTCGAGCACCTGGTCGACACCGTCCTGTACTTCGAACCGCAGGACGAGGACTCGGTCCGAATGGTGCGCGCCTTCAAGAACCGCTTCGGCCGCACCGGGGAGCTGGCCGTGCTCGAGATGACCTCGACGGGTCTTCGTCCCGTGCGCGACGCGAGCGCCCTGTTCCTGTCGGGCCGGCGGCAGGGCGAGACCGGCTCGGCCGTGAGCTGCATCGTGTCGGGCACCCGGCCACTGCTGGTGGAGGTCCAGGCCCTGCTGGTGAGCAGTCAGTACGGGACGCCGACGCGTGTGGTCACCGGCATCGACACCAAGCGGGTCGCCCAGCTCGCGGCGATCCTCGAGGCTCGCGGCGACGTGCAGTTGATCGGTAACGACGTCTACGTCAAGGTGGCCGGTGGCCTGCGTCTGAACGATCCGGCCGCCGATCTGTCGCTGGTGCTGGCCATGGCGTCGAGCCTGCGCGAGGCCCCGCTTCCGTCCGACCTCCTCGCCCTGGGCGAGGTGGGGCTCACCGGGGAACTGCGCCGTGTGGGCCAGATCGACCTGCGGCTGGAGGAGGCACGGGCCCACGGTTTCCGCCGGGCCCTGGTCGCGGCCCATGACCCGGGATCGGTGCCACGGGTCGACGGGATCGAGACGGTCGTGGTGTCCACCGTCCGAGACGCCGTGCGGGCGGCCTGGACGGGAGCGACGACCGCGGGAGGGACTCCGTGAACGCGAAGCGCAGCCGGGGCCCGCGTACGGTCGGCGTGGTCCTCGCCGCCGGCGAGGGACTGCGGGCCGGTGGCCGCAAGCAGTTCCGCGAGGCGGGTGGGCGCAGCGTACTGCGCCACGCGGTCGAGGGCCTCTGCGCCCTGCGCGAGATCGGCGGTGTGGTCGTGGTCGTGCCCGAGGACGCGATCGACGCCGTCCACGGCGAGCTCGACGACGTCGGGCGGCTGCTCGACGTGGTCGCGGGCGGGGCCACCCGCAACGGGTCGTCGCGGGCGGGCGTCGCCGCGCTGCCCGACTCGTGCCGCTACGTCCTGATCCACGACGCCGCCCGGCCCTTCGCCTCGCCGAAGCTCATCCGCCGTGTGCTGCGGGCGGCCCGCGACGTGGGCGCGGCGGTGCCCGCGGTGCCGGTGAGCGACTCGGTGGTCGAACTCTTCGCCGACGGCGGTCTGCGTCGCTACCTCGAGCGCGATCGCATCCGCGCGGTGCAGACGCCCCAGGCCTTCGCCCGCGAGGTGATCGAGGCGGCGTTCGCCCGCACCCGCCGCGACGACTTCACCGACGACGCCGGCGTGGTCCGCCGGACGGGTCGGCCGGTGGCCGTGGTCGAGGGCGACGCGACGAACGTGAAGATCACCTCGCAGGAGGATCTCGAACACGCTCTGCGCCTGCTCGCGCCTCCGGCCACGGTGACGCCACTGCCCGAACTCCCGCGCCGTCGGAGGAAGAAGACGTGATCCGCGTGGGGCAGGGCATCGACCGCCACCGGCTCGAGGCCGGCCGCCGCCTGGTTCTGGGCGGCGTCGAGATCGAACACACGCACGGACTGGTCGGCCACAGCGATGCCGACGCCCTTCTGCACGCGATCTGCGATGCTTTGCTCGGCGCGATCGCCGACGGCGACATCGGCCGCCACTTCGCCGACACCGACCCTGCCCACGCCGACCGCGACAGCCGCGACTTCCTGCGCTCGGTCCGCGACCGCGTGCGCGGTGCCGGCTACGTGGTGGTGAACGTCGACTCCACGGTCATGGCCGAGGCGCCACGCCTGGCCCCGCACGTCGAGGCCATGCGCGGGAACATCGCCCAGGACCTCGGGATCGACGTCGGCCGGGTGTCGGTGAAGGCCACCCGGGGCGAGGGTCTGGGTCCGGAGGGTCGGCGCGAGGCGATCACCGCCCACGCGGTGGTCCTGGTGGCCGTGGAGGACGCGCCATGACCGCACCGCTCGCCGTGACCGTGCTCATGGGCGGCGGGACCCGCGAGCACGAGGTGTCCCTGGACACCGGCACGGCCGTGGCCGACGCCCTCGAGCGCCGCGGGCACCGCGTGTGCCGTGCCGTGCTGACCGACGCCGCGCTCGGTCCGCTGCTCGGGGCCGTCGACGGCGCCGACGTGGTCTTCGTCGCCCTGCACGGCGGCGCCGGCGAGGACGGCCGGGTGCAGGCGGCCCTGGACCTGGCCGGGGTGTGCTACGTGGGCAGCGGACCAGGGCCGAGTGCGGTGGCCATGGACAAGATCTGGACCAAGCAGATCGCGCGGGAGTGCGGGGTGCCGACCACGCGCGAGCACGTCCTGGCCCCCGACGCCACCGACGACGAGGTCCGGGCCGCGGCCGAGGATCTCGGGGGAAGTGTCGTCCTGAAGCCCACCGGCGAGGGTTCGGCGGTCGGCGTGACCCTCTGCGCCGATGCCGGCGCCGCCGTCGCCGCCTGGCGCGAGCGCGACCTGCCCGGCGTGCGCTTCATGCTCGAGCCCTACGTCGAGGGCCACGAACTGACCGTTCCCCTGCTGTGGGACGCGTCCTACGGCGTGATCGAGATCCGTCCGCGCGAGGGCTTCTACGACTACACGAACAAGTACACCGCCGGGCGCACCGAGTACGACTGCCCGGCCGATCTGCCCGCACCGGTGGCCGAGGCGGTGGCCTCGCACGCGGCGGATCTGTATCGTGCGCTGCACCTGCGCGACATGGCGCGGATCGACTTCCGCATGGACCACGACCACCGGCCGTACCTGCTCGAGGTCAACACGATCCCGGGCATGACGGGGACGAGCCTGTTGCCCATGGGTGCCGCCCACGCCGGCATCGACTTCGACGAACTCTGCGATCGCCTGTGCCGCCGGGCCTTCGCGAGGGGGAGCGCGACGTGACCGACACCACCACCCGGCCCACCCTGCGGGTCCTCAACCACTTCACGGGCAAGAAGGAGGACTTCGCGCCCCTCGATCCCGACCGCGTGACCATGTACGTGTGCGGGATGACCGTGCAGGGACCGCCGCACATGGGCCACATGCTGGCCTTCGTGGCGGCCGACCTGGTGCGGCGCACCCTCGAGTTCCTGGGCTGGGAGGTCTTCCACGTCCAGAACTTCACCGACATCGACGACAAGATCATCGTGCGGGCCGCCGAGATGGGCATGACGGCCGAGGAACTCGCCCAGAAGAACATCGATCTGTTCCTGGAGGCCTCGGACGCGCTGAACATCCAGCGCGCGCACCTGTACCCGCGGGTGACCGAGCACGTCGACGACATCATCGCCTACATCCAGCGCCTGATCGACGCCGGCCATGCCTACGCCGCCGGCGGGAGCGTGTGGTTCGACGTGCGCAGCTATCCGGAGTACGGCCGCCTGAGCCGGCGCAACGTCGACGACATGATCAACGCCGTGCGCAAGGATCTGGACGAGAGCAAGCGCGACCCCCTGGACTTCGCCCTGTGGAAGGCGGCGAAGGAGGGCGAACCCGCCTGGGACAGTCCCTGGGGTCCGGGGCGCCCCGGGTGGCACATCGAGTGCTCGGTCATGAGCACCAGGTACCTGGGCGAGACCTTCGACTTCCACGGCGGCGGGCGCGACCTCATCTTCCCGCACCACGAGAACGAGCTGGCCCAGAGTTGCTCGCTGGGTGGGGAGTTCGTGCGCTACTGGATGCACAACGGTCTGCTGACCCTCGACGGCCAGAAGATGGCCAAGAGCACGGGGCACTTCTTCTCGGTCGAGGACGTGCTCGGCGCCTTCGATCCCGACATCGTGCGCTACTACCTGCTGCGTGGCCACTTCCGCAACCAGATGGAGTTCAGCCGCGAGCGTCTCGAGGAGGCCGCGTCGGCCTACGACCGCATGCGGCGGGCGCTGTTGCAGCTCGAGGAGCTGAGCGCCGACGACGACCTCGGCTCGGGGGTCGAGCCCGGGATCACGACGAGCGCCGGGGTCGACATGGAGGAGGCCGCCGACCGCGCCGAGCAGGCCTTCGTCGAGGGGTTGTGCGACGACTTCAATGCCGAGGCCGCGATGGCCGCGCTCTTCGAGCTCGTGCGGACGGTCAATCCCTTGATCGCCCGGCTGTCCCCGGCCGAACTCGACGCCGGTCCGACCCGGCGGGTGCTCGCGGTGCTGCGCGACAGCCTCGATGCGATCGGCCTGTTCGAGGGCGTGCGTCCGGAGGCCGAGGAAGTGCCGCCGGAGATCCTCGAGATGGTCCGACGTCGGACCAAGGCGCGCCAGGAGAAGGATTTCACGCTGGCGGATTCGCTGCGCGACGAGGTGCAGGCCCGCGGCTACGTGATCGAGGACGGACCCGACGGGGCACGGGTGCGTCCGGCCGGATCGGCAGGGTCTTGACCCGGGGATCGCTCTGACTTAATCTTGCCGGTCCGCGCGGGATGAGCGGATCCGTGAACCGGTCGGGCCCCGCGGGCCGGAGCACGCAAGTGCAGATTCCACAACAGATTCGAGCCCGGGCTCCGCGCGCCGCCGCGCAGGGTGGCGCAGCACCGGGTTCGCACGCCGTGGGTCGGCGGAGGCCTGCGGGCTCCGGGAACGAACGACGACCGCTGGCGTAGCTCAATCGGTAGAGCGTCTCACTTGTAATGAGAGGGTTGGGGGTTCGAGTCCCTTCGCCAGCTCCAGATGGATCGTGCCGGTCGGTGCGGCCGCCGGCGAGCCGTCCGGAGGCGGGTGGCGCCCGCCGACGCGCGTTGTTATGAGTGTACGCTCCCGTGCCGTGTGGCGCCCTCGCGGCGACGGCGGACGACGGGACCCGTGGGGAGGTTCCCGAGTGGTCAAAGGGGGCAGACTGTAAATCTGTTGCGTAATGCTTCGGAGGTTCGAATCCTCCCCTCCCCACCAGTGCATCTCGCTCCGGGTCGACGGACCGCCCCGGGCCGCACGAAGACGAAACGAGACGGTCGGCGCGACGGGCCGAGGAACGGCTCCCGCCCCGACCACCACCAGGCCGCGACCGACGCGCCGGTGGTGAGCGGCCGGGTCGCGACCCGGGACGGATGAGAGCGGGAATAGCTCAGTTGGCAGAGCATCAGC
>CAZQHE010000106.1:0-15059 GCA_964593155.1 uncultured bacterium | reverse complement strand
CCGCTACGGCGGCTGGGCGGCGAGCGGTGAGATCGACATCGTGGAGTACCTCGGCCAGGAACCCGACACGATCCACGGCACCATCCACCACGGTGGGGAGTGGCCGGAGAACACGAAGACAGGAACGCACTTCACGCTGCCCGAAGGGGACTTCCACTCGGAGTTCCACACCTTCGCGGTGGAGTGGGAGCCCGGAGAACTCCGTTGGTACGTGGACGGTCAGCTCTACCAGACGCTCACCGAGTGGTGGTCGTCGAACGGGACCTTCCCCGCGCCCTTCGACCAGCGCTTCCACCTGGTGCTGAACCTCGCGGTGGGTGGGCGCTGGCCGGGGAACCCGGATGCCAGCACCCGGTTCCCCCAGGAGTTCGTGGTCGACTACGTGCGGGTGTACCAGAAGGCCGAGTCGAGCCCCTCCGGCTCACCCGAGTAGTTCCGCGGTCGGTACGGTCACGTCGATCCGCACCACCGATCCGTCGCGGTCGATCAGGCGCTGGCTCGTGTCCCGATCCAGCCGGTCTCCGTCGAAGGTCGTGTCCGTCCCGTCGCGATCGTGCACGACGATCGCCGCCGCATCGCCCTTCGAGTACACGACGGGCACACCCATCACGGTGAAGGCGAGCTGTCCGGGAGCGATCTCGATCCGGTCGCGCCGGCCTTCGGCGTCGATCACCGTGAGCGAGTCGACGTGCTCGAGGAACTCGCCCGCGCGCAGCAGCCGCGGCCGGAAGGCCACGCAGCCGTCCTCGAACACCAGGCCGAGCTCGCCCATGCGGGTGAGGATCTCCTCCTTCACCTGTCCGGTCATTCCCGGCTGCTGGGCACCGGCGTGGGGCGGGGTGTGCGAGTAGGGATCGGTGGGGAAGGCGCCGAACTCCTGCGGCGTCTTCGAGAAGCCCAGACCCTCGCGCACGCGGTAGTAGGCATCGACGAGCCGTCCGAAGGTAGCGTCGTGCTCGTCGCGATCGGCCCGCCGCAGCGCCACCTCCTGCACGGCGAGCAGCAGCTTGGCCACCATGTGCCAGTAGATGCAACCGAGGCCCTCGTAGCCGTACATGGTGCCCGAGCGGCCGGTGAAGGCGCGGTGGTGGAAGGTGTCCTCGAACAGGGCCAGCACCGTGTCGCGGTCGGCGTCGACGCGCGCGCGCCAGCGTTCGTCGCGCGCGGCCTCGTCGAGGGCGGCGGCCACGTCGTCGGCGTTGGTGAAGTCGCCGTGGAAGCGCACGTGCCCGGCGGCGTCGCGCGCCACGATCGACGTGTCTCCGGCGTCTAGCATCCCGCGCAGCAGCGGGATCGCGGTGGTCTTCTCGACGTCGACGTCGTTGCGTTCGAGGAACGTGGGCAGGGTCTTCTGCGGATACAGCAGGAAGCTGTTCTGATCCGCGCGGTACAGCGGACCCTCGAACATGGCGTCGACGATGCGAAGGACCTCGTCGTCGTCCAACCCGCCGGAACTGATGGCGGCGACCTGGCCTTCGAGCATCACCGGAAGGTGTTCGAGGCGCGCCTCGTCGTCGCCGAGCGTCATGATGTTGTAGGCGTGGACCAGCCCGTCGTCGCGGCGGTTCGCGCCAATGGCGTGGTCGACGAACTCGCCGGCCACCGAGAAGAGCGTGGCGACCGAGCGGCCACTGACCGATTCGGAGCGGTCGAGTCCGCCCTCGGCCACGCGCTGGCGGTAGCGTTCGAAGGCCTCGCCGAGTCCGTCGAGCAGCGCCCTCCGCGTGGTCTCGTCCACGGGGTTCTCGTCGAGCACGCTGCGGAAGCGTTCGAGCACGCCCCGGATCTCGTCCAGCCACACGCGCACGCCGTGCGACACGGTGAAGCGGTCGGTGTCGTGGTACAGCGGCCACAGGCGGGCCAGGTAGCGGCGCAGGTAGCAGAGCGTGACCATCGATACGCCGTTGCCCACCAGGGCGTTGTTCGCGTCGTTCCACTCGGGACGCTGGGTGTTCATCCAGATCCCGCCGTCGGCCACCAGGTTCGACAGCTTCGACAGCACGGGCACGAGCAGCTTCTCGAGCAGCGACACGCGCAGGATCGTGCCGTCGGAGCGGCGGACGAGCTGGCCGTCGGTGCCCTCGGTCTCGACGCGGCGGGCGACGCGCGCGGCGGCCTCTTCGTCGAAGTCGATCGTGTCGTGCGGGTCGGCCACGATGTCGGCGTACGAGCGCAGCCGGTAGGGCACGTCGACGTAGGTGAAGGCCGGCGTGGACAGCATGCGCTCGAAGTCCTCGGGCACCGCCGACTCGGCCCACTCGATCAGCTTGAGCAGGTAGATGATCTGGTGGTCGCCCCAGTAGCCGATGGTGCTCCACGGGTCGTCGGGATCCTCGATCTCCCAGTCCACCCCTTCGCGCGTGACGCGGTAGGGATTGAAACCGTCGACGGTCGAGGCGTTCACGAAGCGCGCGATCATGTTGGGCAGGAAGCGTGGATGGCTCAGCGCCAGCGCTTCCCAGTTCTGGAAGATGTCGCGCCAGTTGCCCTCGTAGTGCAGCGCCCGTTCGCCGCGGTGGTCGCGGACCCGGATCGAGAAACGGTTCCACGGCCGGCTCGGGTCGCCGTGGCGGCGGCCGAAGTGCAGCGGCAGGTACTCGAGCGCGAGCCGGTACTCGTCCTCCAGACCGGCGACGGCCGTCCGCTCCATCAGACCCGACAGCGTGTCGACGTGCTCGCCGGACAGCGCCGTCGACCGGTCGCCCGTGCGCGTGCGCAGGAAGCGCTGGAAGTCGTCGGGCGGGATCGTGTTGTCGCGGTAGAAGGTGCCGCCGCGCATCACGTTGAACAGGACGTTGGCGGTGTGGTGATGGTCGTCCACGCGCTCGGCGGTGCACTGGAAGCCGTCGGCGTGGGCGAGCAGTTGCTCGAGGTCGCGGGTCGAGGTCTCGAGGGCCTCGGCGATGGCGGTGTCGAGGTCCTCGTCGCCGGCCAGCAGCGCGCGGAGCTCCTCGACCTGCACGTGATCGCGGCCCACGTCGGCCACGAAATGCCAGGTGCGCGACTCGCCCGGATCCAGGGTCAGGGTCGCCTGCCGGAAGACGCCGACCGGGCGGCCGGCGAGGTGGGTCTCTCCGTCGATCGTGTCGCCGCGGCGGAACTTCGCCACCGTGTCGGGCGACAGGGCCAGCGTCGCCTCGTCGAGTCCCTGGGTCCACACCGTGGTCGCCCGCAGGGCCTCGGCGGCTTCGGCCCGGTCGATCACGCGTGCGGTGAGCGCGACCGTGGTCAGTCCGGTGGCCGGGTCGACGTCGGCCCGCTTGTAGGCGTCGACCAGGCAGCTGCTGGTCTGCATCAACGGCAGGGGGACGCCCGAGGGCAGGACGTCGCGCATGCCGTCGAGCACGTCGAAGGTGACCGGCGCGTCACCGGGATTGCGCAGCGTCACCGTGCGCACGTGGCCGAAGCGCTCGCAGGTGGCCCAGCGGAAGCGGCAGTGCAGCGACAGGTCGTGGTTCGTGACGTCCCACACGAGCTGGTGACCGAGTACGCTCTTGTCGAGGTGGCGGTCGACCCTTGGCTGGGGGTCGTCGGTGAACGGATTCCACACCGTGTCGCCGCTGCGGATCAGCGTGACCGGCCCGCTGTGGCGGTGCGCGTAGGTCAGCCGGTCGACGGTGACGTAGGGGAACAGCGCTCCGTCGGGGTCGGTGCGCCCGGCCGTCATGCCGCCCGAGGACATGACGAAGGCCCAGGCGTCGGTGTCGCTGGCCAGGGTCATGAAGAAGCGCGGCATGTGGTCGTGGTGACGCAGGCGCAGGAATTCCACGCCGTCGACGACGACGGTCTCCAGCGTGACGTCGGGGGTCGACACGGTGTTCACGGGCGGTCCTTCGGTTGGGGGGAAACGACGACGCCCCGTGGGGGGGACGGGGCGTCGTCGAACGAGGGGCGCGGGGTTCGGGGCGGAACCGCGCGCCCCGTCGGACTACTTGAGCAGTACCATCGCCCGGGACTCGCGCCCGGCGGCGGAGTCGAGCACGTAGTGGTACACGCCCGACGCCACGGGGCGACCGTCGTCGGTCCGACCGTCCCAGGTCACCGCGTGGCGGCCGGCATCGTAGCCGCGCTCGGCCAGCGTGGTCACCAGGCGACCCTTCGCGTCGAACACGCGCAGGCTCACGTCGCCGGCGCGCTCGAGCGTGAAGTGGATCGTGGTGCTCGGGTTGAACGGATTCGGCGTGTTCTGCTCGAGCGCGATCCCGCGGTCGGCCGCCGGGGCGTTCGTGGCCGGGGCCTCGCCGAAGAACACGTCGTCGAGCCACATGGCGCCGCCCTCGAGGATCGGCGACACGAACAGGAAGTAGATGTCGGCGGTCACCGCGAGCTCTGGGGCCTCGCCGGTGATCGACGTCTTCGTCCACGTGCCCAGCGGCGCCGAGTTGTCGAGGATGGTCGCCTCGGCGGTGCTCAACAGGTTGCCGCCCGCGTCGCGGTACTCGATCAACGCCTGCACGATGTTGTTGTTGCCACCGGTGATCGGGTCCTCGAGGCAGGAGGTGAGCACGTAGGCGCTCAGCTCGTAGTTCTCACCGCCGGTGATCGCGATCGTCTGCGTGATGCCCGAGTCGTTGCCCTCGACGAAGGTGCCGAACAGCTTCTGCGATCCCGTGGGGGTGCGCACGAAGGCGCCCCGGCCCTCGGTCGGCGCGTTGCCGAAGGTGTCCCAGCCAGTGTTCGACGCGCCGTCGAAGCTCGGGTTGGTCACCAGGTTGGTGGGCAGCGCGGGTGGGTCGTTCTCGACGAACGAGGTCTCGTCGACGAAGACCGAGCCCTCGTCGCAGCCGGGCTGCAGGTACAGGATCAGGGCCTCGACGCGCTGCGCGCCGGCCGGCGCCGGGGCGGAGATCTCGAAGGGGATCCACTGGTCGAGCGGCGTGTTCGGGCCACCCACGACGAACTCGTTGCTGGCCAGCTCGGTGCCGCCGGTCGCGGCGTCGAAGAAGGCGATCTTGGCGATGGCGCGGTTGCTCTCGCAGACGATCTCACCGGGAATGGTGTCGGCGCTGCTGACGAAGCTGAAGCCGCTGAAGGTGTAGATCTGGCCCGCCGTCGGGGTGAAGGACTGGCCGAAGCCGCCCACGTCGAACGACGGGAAGGGGCACCCGGTGAACTCGCCGAAGATCTTGGCCGCGGCGGAGCCCGAGTAGAAGATGTTGTCGGTGCCGGCGGTCGAGATGTTCGGGCCGGAACCGAAGGTGAACCAGCCGTCGTAGCTGCCACCGTTGTCTTCGAATCCGGGGTTGGTCAGGAGATTCTGGGCCGACGCGGCCGGCGCGAGCAGCGCAACGATCGCCAGCATCGTGCCCAGCGCAGTGAGGGTCTTCATGGTTGCCTCCGGGGGCGATAACGCGGGTTCAGGAGGAGAGGGTGACGGGCTCCCGGACGGTCGAGGTCCGGGAACCCGTCGGGTCCGGCGGGGGACGATGCGAGAAGAGGACTACTGGTAGAGGCTCTTCACCTTGCCGAAGGAGCCCTCGTCGTTGCTCACCGGCGTGATGTTCTCGAACCAGACGTCGTCGATGAACGCGGCGCCGCCGGCGTCGGCGGGCTGCAGGTAGAGGACCAGCGCCTGGACCGTCGCGGCACCGGTCGGGGCCGTGGCCGTGATCGGCGCGGCCGCGTGCCAGGTGTCCGCGGCGAAGGTGCCGTCGAGGATGATCGACTCCGAGGCCGCGGCGGTGAGTTCGTTCCCCGAGCCGTCGAAGAAGGCGATCTTCTGGACGACCCAGTTGTCGTCGGTCGGACCCACGCCGACGATCGGATCGTCGGACGAATAGTACGCGTTCGAGCTCAGCTGGAACTCCTCGCCGGCGCTGCAGGCGAACTCCTGGAAGATGCCGGAGACGTTGAACGGGCCGCTGAAGTTGCCGAACACCTTGCAGGTCTGGCTGCCGCTCAGCGGGAAGGAGGCCTCGGTGAAGACGTTGCCGAAGCTGGTCCAGCCGGGACCGGCGCCGCCGGCCGGAGCCGGGCCGTCCTCGAAGCCGGGGTTCGTGAGAAGGTTCTGGGCCGACGCCGTCGATCCGACGAACAGGATCGCGAGCGTCACCACTGCGACACGGAGAAGCGTAGTTGCCTGGTGCATGGTCTCGCCGCCTTGGATGCACGGGGTTCGTTGTTCGGTCCGCCGGCATCGGCAGCCGACGGGACCGGGTACGAGGGGGTGTCGTTGTTGACACGCCCCGGGGCATCATACACTATGTTCGGGTCCCGAACAAAGTCCCCAGTTCGACCCGAGTTCCCGTGATCCGACTCGCTCCCAGCTCGCCGGCCACTCGGTCCCGGAATCCGCGGACCCGGCGTGGATCGCCGGTCGGAGGCCACCTCCGAATGGCTCCGGAAGTCCTTGTAATCAAATCAGTTGATTCCAGTGAGGTCCGCCGGTGAACGCCCGTCGCTTCCCCGACCGATTCCACTGGGGCGCCGCGACCTCGGCCCTGCAGATCGAGGGCGCGACCGCGGCCGACGGCCGCGGCGAGTCGATCTGGGAACGCTTCGCGGCCCGCCCGGGAGCGATCGAGGACGGCTCGACGCCTGCCGTCGCCTGCGACCACTACCATCGGTTCCGTGAGGACGTGGGCCTCATGGCCGAACTCGGCCTGACCGCCTACCGCTTCTCGATCGCGTGGCCGCGCGTATTGCCCGAGGGGACCGGCACGGTCAACACGAAGGCGCTGGACTTCTACGATCGCCTCGTCGACACGCTGCTCGAACACGGCATCGCTCCCTACGCCACGCTCTACCACTGGGACCTGCCCCAGGCGTTGCAGGACCGCGGCGGCTGGGCCGATCGCTCGATCGTTCCCGCGTTCGTCGAGTACACGCGCGCGGTGACCGAGCGGCTCGGGGATCGCGTTGCGTCGTGGAGCACGATCAACGAGCCGTGGTGCATCGCGGTGCTCGGTCACGAAGAGGGCAAGCAGGCCCCCGGCCTGAGCGATCCGCCGACCGGTCTGGCCGTCGCGCACCATCTCCTGCTGGCCCACGGCGAAGCCCTGCCCGTGATCCGCACGAACGCACCGCAGGCCGAGGCCGGGATCGTGTTGAACCTCGTGCCCGCCGAGCCGGCCGAGGACACCGAAGCCGCCCGCAACGCCGTACGCTGGTTCGACGGTTTCTTCAACCGGTGGTTCCTCGATCCGCTGCTGCGCGGCCGGTACCCCGAGGACGCGGTCGCCGACCGCGTGCAGTGCGAGCACCTGCCGTCGTCGGGCATGCCCTTCGTGCACGACGGCGACCTCGACGTGATCGCGCGGCCGATCGACTTCCTCGGCGTGAACTACTACAGCCGTGCCGTCTTCCGGGCCGACGAGAACGGCGAGCCGGTCGGCGTGCCCATGGGCACGCCCGAACGTCGCAACGACATGGGCTGGGAGGACTTCCCGCCCGGTCTGTACCGGGTCCTCCTACGCCTGCACCGCGAGTACGGCGTGGAGCGGGTCTACGTCACCGAGAACGGAGGCGCCTGGTCCGACGCTCCCGACGCCGAGGGGCGGGTCCGCGATCACCGCAAGATCCACTACCTGCACGGCCATCTGCACGCCGCCCTCGACGCGATCGACGAGGGCGTGCCGTTGAAGGGCTACTTCGCGTGGTCCCTGCTCGACAACTGGGAATGGGCCCACGGTTACCCCATGCGCTTCGGTTTCTACTGGATCGACTACGAGACCCAACACCGCGTCGCCAAGGACAGCGCGCTCTGGTATCGCGACGTGGTCGCCCACCACGGCGTCGACCGCGACGTCGTCCTCCCGTCCTGATTCCCGTGTCGAAGGAGACACCCGTGTTCCGTTCCGTCCATCGCTTCGTCCTGGTCGCGCTCGTGCTCCTGCCCGTGGCCGCGTTCGCGCAGAGCGACCGCGTGGAAGAGGTCCGCGTCGTGAGCGACGAGACCGGCCGCCGTCTGCAGGTCGACGGCCGCGACTTCATGGTGCTCGGGATGAACTGGGACTACTTCCCGATCGGCACGAACTACTCGTACAGCCTGTGGACCCAGCCCGAGGACTTCATCCGCAACGCTCTCGACTACGAGATGTCGTTGATGCAGAACATGGGCGTGAACGCGATCCGCGTGTACAACGGGATCCCGCCGAAGTGGGTCGAGTACATCTACGACAACTACGGGATCTACACCGTCCTCAACCATCCGATGCTGCGCTACGGCTACACGCTCGACGGCGTGTGGATCCCCGCGCCCGAGATCGACTACTCCGATCCTGCACTGCGTGCGGCGGTGACCGAGGAGATCGTCGACCTCGTCGAGCAGTTCCGCGACGTGCGCGGCATCCTCATGTGGATGCTCGGCAACGAGAACAACTACCAGCTCACCTGGTCGTCGACCGAGATCGAGGCCCTGCCCGAAGGAGAACGGCAGGCGGCTCGCGCCCGGCACCTGTACTCGCTCTACGGCGACGTCACGCGGGCGATCAAGGAAGTCGACACCAAGCGCCCGGTGGTGATGGTGAACGGCGACCTGCAGTACATCGACCTCATCGCCGAGGAATGCGGCCCGGTCGACATCTTCGGCACGAACGTCTACCGCGGAATCTCGGCCCGCGACCTCTACGAAGAGGTCGAGGCCAAGCTGGGCAAGCCGGTTCTCTACGCCGAGTTCGGCGCCGACGCCTTCAACGCGCGCGAGGGCCGCGAAGACCAGGTGATGCAGGCCCACTACCTGATCGGGCAGTGGCAGGAGATCTACGAGCAGTCCGCGGGCAAGGGTCGTGTGGGCAACTGCATCGGCGGGCTCACCTTCCAGTGGAGTGACGGCTGGTGGAAGTTCCGCCAGGAGGAGAACCTCGACGTCCACGACACCAACGCGTCGTGGCCCAACGCCGGCTACGACGACTACGTGCCCGGCGAGAACAACATGAACGAGGAGTGGTGGGGCGTGATGGCCAAGGGCCGGCCGAACGCCAGCGGATACTTCGAGCTCTACCCGCGGGCCGCGTACTACGCCCTGATGGAGGCCTACGAGCTCGATCCCTACGCTCCGGACACCGACCTCGAGGCGATCCGCGAGCACTTCGGCGAGATCACCCCGGCCGCGGCGGCCCTCGAGGCCCGGGGCGACACCGCCGCCCGCACCGGCGGCGCCGCGTCGGCGGTACGCGTGTCGGGCGTCCGCATGGAGTTCGAGACCTACTTCACCGGCGGCGAGAACATCTCGACTCCCGACCAGAACGACGAACGCGATCCCTTCGAGCCCTTCCAGGGCTTCGACCGCCTCGAGTCCTACTACGTGGACTTCGAGGCGAATCCCTCGCCGAAGGTCCGCGGAGAACTGTCGGTCAACATCCTCGGCAACGTCCCACGCAACCCGATCGACAACCTCTTCTACGAGAACCGCGGCGTGTTCGATCCGCGCGTGCGCGTGATCCAGGACAACCCCTTCAGTGCCGACTTCCCGCCCGACACCACCGAGGCCTACCTACCGCGCTTCGAGCGCGTGAAGGTGTATCGGGCGTCGATCGACTGGGACGACGACTGGTTCCGTCTGTCCGCCTTCTACCGCACCGGCCACGCGCACTGGGGCTACGAGGGCGACTTCTTCGGGCTGTACCCCGAGGCGTTCTACGGCGAGAACATCGACATCTACAACGGCGAGGCGCCGCTCGGCGTGGAGATCGAGGGCAAGAAGGCGCTCGACGGGATGAAGTTCGCCTTCGGTCCCGAGCTGTGGTGGGGGGCGAATCCGGCCTTCCTCGTGAAGTACCGCAAGCAGCACGGCCGCTTCCTGACCACGGCGATCTACCACGAGGACGTGGCCGAGCCCGCGGCGGAGGCCGTGACCTCGATCGCGATCCCGCAGCGTGACAACCGTCGGCTCACCCTGCAGACCGAGACCCGCCTCGGACCCTTCGGCGTCACCGCCGGGGCGATCTGGTCGGGGAGCACCGAGGTGGGTGAGGAGTTCCAGGTGGCCGAACGTGGCCCCGATGGTCGCTTCGATTTCTACACCGACGAGATCGACGATCTCGACACCATCGGCGGCAAGCTCAAGCTCACCTGGCAGAAGGGTCGCTGGAACTGGTACGGCCAGACCGCCGTGCAGGGTCTGGTGGCCAGGGGCGGCTACAACCACACGCTGAACTACACCGGTTGGGGACTCCGTGACACCGGTGATGGCAACGTGCGGAACGTGATCAGCGGCTTCACCTACCAGGCCGGCGACTTCCAGTTCGGGCCGAACTTCATGTGGCAGAAGCCCTTCGAGGGTCCGATCCCCCGCGAGGCCCTGCTGACCCCGGAGCGCGAGGATCCGGTGTTCGTGGACGACGCCCTCGCCCAGCTCGGCACCGGACTCGAGGCACGCAGCATCCTGAACTCGCCCTTCCAGGTGCGCGGCAACCGCGAGACCATCGGCAGCGAGATCGTTGTGACCTACGATCCCACCCCGGCGACGTGGATGTGGCAGTGGGACAACGACGTGAAGGAGGACGCGCGCCTCGCCGCGAGCCTGCGCTTCACCCACCGCCACCAGCCGACGACCCAGGACGCCACGGTGTTCGTGAGCAACGCCGGCGACCTCTTCCAGTTCGGCGGCGCCCCGCCCGCCAAGGACCTGTGGGAGGCGCACCTGCGCGTGGTGTCGAAGCTCACGCCGACCTCGCGGATGGTCTTCAATCTGATGGGCGGCCCGGCCCAGCCCATGGGCAGCGCCTTCGACACCGCCGAGGACGCCGAGCAGCTCAACCGGACCATCGACCGCCTTCACTTCGACGCCCGGTACGTGAACTCGCGGATGTCCGTGATGGGCGTGGTGAAGAAGGACGACTGGGGTCCCTACGACTTCCACCGCGACTTCAACCTGACCTACCCGCTCCAGTTGACCGGAGACGTGTCGGTGACGCTGGGCGCACCGCGCTGGTTCGCCGACTCGCCGCAGACGCGCTTCGGCGTGCGGGCGAGCTGGCGGAGCCTGAACGAGTTCTCCGATCGCTACGAACCGGAGGTCGACCTGACGGCCGACGAGGATCCGGACGGCGAGGAGTGGGAGATCCGCACCTACCTGCACTTCGCGATGTAGGGTGCGCCGGCAGAGGGTCGGGAATTCCGAAGCGGGGCGGGCCGGCGGCTCGCCCCGCTCGTCGTCGCGAGCGGCGAAGGGCTCACTGCCGCTCGTACACCCGTACCCAGTCCACGCGCATGGTCTGCGGGAAGCGCGTCGTCTCGTCCGGCGATCCCACGAAGTTCCCGCCCACCGCGACGTTCAGGATCATGAAGAAGGGGTGGTCGAACACCCACTCGCGCCCGCCGAGGTCCTGTGGCCGCACGCGGTGGTAGGGGACGTCGTCGACGAACCAGGTGATGCGGTCGTCGGTCCACTCGACCGAGAACACGTGGAAGCCCGCGTCGAAGTCGCCGCCGTCGAGGACGAACCGTTCGCCGATCGACCCGCCGCCCGAGTAGCCGGGGCCGTGGACGGTGCCGAGCACCTCGTCGGGGTTCTGGCCGCGGTACTCCATGATGTCGATCTCGCCGCAGTCGGGCCAACCGACCTGGCGGAAGTCGTCGCCCAGCATCCAGAAGGCCGGCCAGATGCCCTGTCCGCGGGGGAGCTGGATGCGTGCCTCGAAACGTCCGTAGCGCTGGGCGAAGAGTCCCTCGGTCTTGATCCGCGCCGAGGTGTAGTCGCGGTCGCCGAACTCTTCTTCACGGGCCACGATCTCGAGGTGGCCCTCGCCGTCGAGACGGACGTTCTCGATGCGGTCGGTGTCGTACTCGAGCTGCGCGTTGCCCCAGCCATTGACGCCGGTGCCGATGTCGTAGGTCCACTTTTCGGGATCGGGCGAGGTCAGGGCGGGGCCGTCGAACTCGTCGGACCACACGAGCACGTACTCGCCGGCGTCCTCGTCGTCGTCGCAGCCGGCCACGACGACGAGCACACCGATCATCAACATCATCGACCACGGGACGCGACGCAGCGTCACGGAGCCTCCTGGCGCGAGGCCGCCATCGGGAACATCCGCGAGTCGGAGAGGGCCGCTTCGAGGACCATGGTCGCGGCCCCGACGGCGGTCGTCCGCGGGCCGAGGTCGCTGGTCATCACGTCGGTCGCGGCCACCGAACTCACGAGCGCTCGCTGGGCGATCTGGTCGCGCAGGGGGTCGAGCAGAAGGTCGCCCAGGCTGGCGAAGTGCCCGCCGACGACGATCCGGGAGGGGTTCATCAGGTTGAGCATGCTGGACACGGCGATCCCAAGGTTGCGCGCGGCTTCGTCGACGAGCTGGCACGCCGCCCGGTCTCCGTTCAGTGCCGCCTCTTCGATGGCATCCAGCGAGTCGCCGGCCCGAGCAAGGGCGCTGTCGGGATACTGCTCCGCGAGCACGCGGGCACGCAGCACGAGAGCGGGACGGCCGACGAAGGTGGTGAGGCATCCACGCAGCCCGCACACGCAGCGCGGCCCGTTGGGGTCGATGGCCATGTGGCCGATCTCGCCGGCGACGCCGGTGGCGCCACGATAGACCTCACCGTCGATCAGGTGTCCCGAGCCGATCCCCGTGGCCACCTTGATGTAGGCGAAGTCGTCGACGCCGCGGCCGACGCCCCACCAGTGCTCGGCGATCGCGCCGAGGTTGGCGTCGTTGTCCACGAGCAGGGGGAGATCGAAGTGCGCGGCGATCTCGTCCATGCCGGAGCGGCCCTTCCAGGCGGGCAGGACCAGTTCGCTGAGGAGGTCGGGATGCTGGGGGTCGACGGGCGCCGGCAGACCGATGCCGATGCCGAGCAGCTCGTCGAGTCGGCGGCCCCACTGGGCGACGTTCTTCTCGCACAGCTCGATCACGGTCCGGCGCGTGCCGACCGGATCGTTGCGGACGTCGAAGGGGACTTCGTTCCACGCGAGGACACGGCCGCGCAGGTCGGTGACGGCCACGCCCACGTGGGCCGCGCCGATCTCGACGCCGAGGATCCCGTACGCGTCGTCCACGAACTCGAGCACGATGGGCCGTCGGCCACCTCGGGACGGCGCCGGTCCGCCCTCGCGGACGAGACCGGTGGGCAGCAGCGAGGCGACGATCTCCGACACGGTCGAGCGCGACAGATCGGCCCGGCGTGCGATGTCCGAGCGCGAAATGCGTCGTTCTTCCCAGATCATGCGGAGCACGGCCTCGCGCAACGGACGCGAGCGTTCGTTCGGGCGTTCTTCGGGGCCGAAGTTGGCGGGGGATCGTGTGCCCAAGGCCGGTCCTCGCTCAGTCGCGGTAGAACAGGATGTTGTCGACGAAGAAGTAGCCGGTGTTCACGCTCAGCAGCATCTGCGCCAGGTTGGCACGGGACTGCAGCGCACCGCCGATCGACGGCGGCGACTGCTCGAAGTCGGCGAATGGGATCTCGAGCGTGATCCATTCACCGGCAACGAGCTCGGTGCCGGACCCCTCGAGACCCAGGCCGAGGAAGCCCTGGCTGTCGTCGCGGTCGGGGTCCTCGAAGGGCGTGAACCGGCCGTCGGGGCCGAAGTCGACGAGCTTGAGGCCCATGAGCGGATCGTCGCCGGCCGGGGCGGCGTCGGGCAGCCACACGTCGAGGCGCAGACCCGTGAAGCCGGTGGCGTCGACCTGCTCGCTGGCGAACTCGATCACGACCTCGCGCTGGAGGTTGGTCCCGAGGCCGGTGTAGGCCTTCAGGGCGTTGCCGTCGCGGGAGAGCTCGAAGAGGGTTCCGGCGCCGAACGGGGCGCGGAAGGTGTCGACGGTGTTCGTCTCGTAGCGGTCGCTGAAGAGGGCGATGACGTTGCTGGCGGGATAGTTCGGCGTGGGGCTGGGATCGGCCGGGGGTGCGACCCCGGTCACCCGGATCACCCCGGTCGCCTCGACGTCGTCGAGCCGGCCCCGGATCTGGGCCTCGCCGCCGCCCACCACCACGGGCCGGGTGCGCACGAACTCCACCACGGAGCCGTCGCCGGCATCGAAGTAGTCGAAGTAGTCGGGGGCGGTGGTCATCACGCGCGTGGTGCCGTCGACGTCGAAGGTCACCTGGCCCTCTCCGATCGGCACGGTCGCGCCGAACACCGCGTCCAGGTCGGCGCTGGCGATCTGGGCGCCTTCCACGGACAGACCACCGGCGGTGATCCAGTCGACCTCGTCGATCCACACGACGTAGCCCTCGGCCGGATCGTCGCCCGTGGCCGCGTCGGCGAAGTACAGCATCCCGCGGATCGCCTGCAGGCGCGACGGACGAGGAACCGGCAGGATCAGCTCGGTCCACTGGGTGGTGAGTTCCACGTTCGCGGCGCTGGCCTTGTAAAGGGACGTCCCGGTGTTGCCCTCGCCGAAGCCGATCAGGTCGAAGTTCACGTTCGCGCTGGCCCGGATCTGCAGGCGGAGCGCGTTGTACCCGCTGAGGTCGCGGGCCACCGGCACGGTGAAGGCACCGCCGGAGTAGGGCCCCACCGACGGCGGATCGACCTCGATCCGGATCGCGCCCTCGGAGTCGCCGAAGGTGACGACGTCGGCGATGCTCACCGCGTCCTGGCGCGCGTCGAGGAAGGGCTCGAAGATGGTCGGGCCGAACTCGTCCTCGAAGACGATCGGATCGGTCGACAGTTCGAGCGGGCGGTAGTCGGAGTCGTCGCGGTCACAGCCGGTCAGAGCGATCGACAGGGCGAATCCTGCGGCGAAGACACGGAGAGCGGCACGCATCGAGATCATCCGTCCCGGGCAGCGAGGGCGGGCCGTCCGGAGCCTCGGGCGGCCTTTGTTCGGCAACTGAACAAACTATGATCGCCGGGCGCCGTCCTGTCAAGCGGACGCAGGGGAGCGTATCCTGAAGAGGCCGTCCACGGAAGGATTTCGGATGCCGGTCGACCTCGCCACCATCCGCGCCGCCCACGGGCGCATCGCCCCGCACGTCCATCGGACCCCGGTGACGACGTGCGCCGCCATCGACGCCTGCGCCGAGCGCCCGATCCTGCTGAAGTGCGAGAACCTGCAGCGGGTGGGGGCCTTCAAGATCCGCGGGGCCACGAACGCGGTCCTGCGGCTCGACGACGAACGGGCGGCGCGCGGCGTGGTGACGCACAGTTCCGGCAATCACGCCCAGGCCCTGGCCCGGGC
>CAZQHE010000105.1:4124-15157 GCA_964593155.1 uncultured bacterium | reverse complement strand
CCCGGTAGACCTCGCCCATCCCCCCGCGTCCGATCAGGGCGACGATGCGATAGCGTTGGGCGACGACGGTGCCCGGGGCGAAGCGCGCACCGTCGTCATCGTCGGTCCGCTTCGACTCTCCCGACCCGGCCCCGAGCGACCCTCGCCCTTCCACCGGGTTCTCCCTCGCCGTCGGATCGCCGAGCACGGCCCCACAGTGGCCACAGGAGTTCGCGGTGGCCACGACGTCGCGGTGACAGTTCGGACACGCGGTGTGCATGGGATGTTCGGGGCAGGGGCGTGCGAACGAGGATAGGCGGCGTTCGACGCCCCGGTCAACGGATGACCGATGGGCCGGTGGCCCGATGCCTTTCGAGGAATCGAAGGCCTGGACGAGCCATCGTCGCCCGCGGATCGCCCTTCGGCGAGACCCGGATTTCGGATCGTCAGCCAATGACGGATGACGACGGCGAATGTCAGCCTTCACGGGCTGACATCTCGCTTCGTCAGCCCCGCGAGGGTGACACCCCTCCAACCCCGGAATTCGAGTATGTCATCGCACGCCGCCGGGGCACCGGCTGTGGCGGGCAGTCGCCGACCGCCGCCGCCCGCTACCCCCGACTCTCGCCCTTCCGCGCCGCCACGCGCGGCTTGCCGCTGCGCACGCCGCTCTCGAACACGTCCTTGCCCGTGTTCTCGAACTCCACCGGGTAGTTCCCGGTGAAGCAGGCGCGGCAGAAGCCGTCGCTCTCGCGCACCGACTGCATGAGGCCCTTCTCGGACAGGTAGGCCAGCGAGTCCACGCGCAGGTACTCGGCGATCTCCTCGACGGAGTGCGAGCTGGCGATGAGGTCCTTGCGCACCGGCGTGTCGATGCCGTAGTGGCAGGGATGGGTGATCGGAGGCGAGCTGATCCGCAGGTGCACCTCGCGCGCGCCCGCCTGGCGCAGCATCTTCACGAGCTGCTTCATGGTGGTGCCGCGGACGATCGAGTCGTCGACGACGACCACGCTGCGGCCCTCGAGCACGCGGCGGACGGGGTTGTACTTCTTGCGCACCGCGAAGTCGCGGATGTCCTGGCTCGGACGGATGAAGGTGCGGCCCACGTAGTGGTTGCGGATCAGGCCGAGTTCGAAGGGAATGCCCGACACGTTGGCGTAGCCCAGAGAGCTGGTGTTGGAACTGTCGGGCACGCTGATCACGACGTCGGCTCCCGGGCACGGGGCCTCCTCGGCGAGGATCTCGCCCTGGCGCCGCCGCACTTCGTCCACGCTGCGCCCGTAGATCAGACTGTCGGGCCGCGAGAAGTACACGTACTCGAAGATGCACATGGCCGGCTTCTCGGCCGGCTCGTCGAAGTGGTAGGCGTCGATGCGGCCGTCCTCGTACAGGACGACCATCTCGCCGGGCTCGACGTCGCGCTCGTAGGTCGCGCCGACGATGTCGAGCGCACAGGTCTCGCTGGCGGCGACCCAGGCGTCGCCCAGCTTGCCCAGGCACAGCGGACGGAAGCCGCGGGGGTCGCGGGCGACCATCACGCGCTCCTTGTCGATCAGCACCAGGCTGAACGCCCCCTTCACCTGGCGCAGGGCCTCGGCCGCGGCGCGGTCGACGGTCTCCTGCCGGCTGCGGGCGATCAGGTGCAGGATCACCTCGCTGTCGTTCGTGGTGTTGAAGATCGAACCGTCGGCCTCCATCTCGCGCCGCAGGCTGATCGCGTTGACCAGGTTGCCGTTGTGCGCGATGGCCAGGCTGCCGTGCTTGGTGGTCACGTGAATGGGCTGGGCGTTGCGCAGATTGCTCGAGCCGGTGGTGCTGTAGCGCACGTGCCCGGCGGCGACGTGACCCTTGAGGTGGTCGATGGCCTCCTCGGTCAGCGCGTCGCTGACCTTTCCCATGTCCTTGGTGCTCTGCACGACGAGGCCGTCGGCCGACGCGATCCCCGCGCTCTCCTGGCCGCGGTGCTGCAGGGCGCTCAGACCGATCGCGGTCAGGGCCACCGCCTCGGGATGGTTGACGACGGCCATCACGCCGCATTCGTCGTGGAAGCGGTCGTCGTCGTCGAAGCGGTGCAGATCCCGATCGTCCATGTCGGTTCACCTCTCGGGGGTCAGCCCGCGGCCGGCTCCAGCGCCAGCGCGGGACCGATGGGAGCGTATCCCTGCATGTGGGGATGCACGAGCAGGCCCTTGCGGCGGGCCCGGGTCACGGCCAGTTCCTCGGCCCGGGCCGAAGCGGCATCGACGGAATCGGCGCGGAGCACGAGCGTCCACAGTACGCCGCGCAGTCGCACGCGCTGCCCGTCGGGCCAGTGGCCTCCGGGCAGCGGACTCAGACCGTCCTCGAGATCCCACGCCAGCAGCGGCACGGCGTAGTGACCGTCGGCCGGGCGGACGGCCAGCCACGCGCGGAGAACGTCGTCGATCGCCCGCTGCGACGCCACCAGATCCGGCCGGTCGGTCTGGATCAGACGCTGCAGCCACGGGTGCGGCCAGGTGCCCTCGGTCCGGACGGCCTCGAGCGCCCCGTCGTGGGCCAGGACCGCGGCGAAGCGATGCTTGTTCGGATTGAACCAGTGCTGGTGGTCGGTGCAGGCCTCGATCCACGCCGGGGCGTCGCCCTCGTCGACGTTTTCGATCACGTAGACGTCGTCGCGCCCGAGCAGGGCGATCTCGTCGCCCAGGCCCAGGGTGTCGCGGAAGGTGTTGAAGGCGGTCATGGCGACGAGATCGACACTGCGGCCACGGACCAGGAACGCGAGATCACTCATACCGACTCCACCTTCTGCAGACGCCCGAAGGCACCGAGCACGGCCAGGCCGGGACCCTCGGCCGCGGCGATCGACCCGCCCACCGCCGCGCGCCGGCGCTCGCCCCACGGACCGGCAATGTCCTCGGGCACCTGCCACAGCCAGGCCGCCCGCTCGGGGTGCGGCATGAAGGCCAGTGCCTGGCCGTCGAGTCCGTGCAGGCCGGCCAGCGCACCCATGGCACCGTTGGGATTCCAGGGGTAGACCGTGGCCTCGTCCCCGTCGGGCGTACAGTAATAGAGGGTGCGGTTGTCGCGGTCCTGCATGCGCGTCAGGAACCCCGGTTCGCGCGACACGAAGCGCCCTTCGGCGTGGCCGATCACCACGGGGAAGGGCTCGCTCAGTTCCTCGGTGAAGAAGCAGGGCGCGGTCTCGCCCCGACGCACGAACACCCACTGCGCGTTGTAGCCGTCGCGGCCCTCGACCCGGTTGCGGGCCATGGCCACGTCGACGCGGCCGGGTTCGTCGCCGGGCACGAGGCCCGCCTCGACCAGGATCTGCGCGCCGTTGCAGATCCCCAGCACGGGCTTGCCCCCCTGGACCTCGCGGGCCAGGGCCTCGACCAGCGGCGACTGGCTCGCGATCGCCCCGGCGCGCACGCGGTCCTGGTAGCTGAAGCCGCCCGGGACGACGAAGCCCGCGTACTCGGCCAGGCGACTGCCCGGCTCGTTCCAGCGGACGATCTCGCCGGTCAGACCCGCGAACTCCAGGGCGCGCACGGTCTCGTCCTCGCAGTTCAGACCGGGGAACTGCAGGACACCGATCCGGACGTCGCTCACGCCGCACCTCCTTCGTCCGCACGGCGGTTCAACAGCCGCGGCATGGTCTCCTCGCGTGCGGCCGCCAATTCGTCGAGCGGCCACGACACGCCGCCCTGCTGCAGGCCGTCGACGCGCAGGATCGCCTGGTCGGTCACCTCGCCGATCCGCGCGAACGAGGCCCCGTGCCGCGCGGCGGCCTCTTCGAAGGCCGCGGCGGAGTCGGCGTCCACCTCCACCAGGAACGCGCCGCTCTCGCCGAAGGCGGCGGCGAAGTCCCCGTGGGCTCCGGCGAACGCGCCCAGGTCGATGCGCGCTCCGCGCCTCAGGTCACCGTTGGGACCGAGGGCCATCTCGGCGACCGCGACCACCGTACCTCCCTCGCTCACGTCGTGGACGGCCGTCGCCCACTGCTGGTGGTAGGCCTCGAGCACGGTGCGGATCTCGGCGCGCAGCGCCTCGAAGTCCACCGGCGGCGGCGCCCCGTACCAGTCGGGATCGAGGACGTGGGCCACCACGCTGCCGCCGAGCTCGGGCGTGAACGCACCGACGCGATAGATCGGATTGCCCGCGTTCTTCAGCGACAGGCTGCGGCTGCGACCCACGTCGCTCACGATGCCCAGGCCGCACACGATCGGCGAGGGCGCGACGGCGCTGCCCGAGCTGCTCTGGTTGTAGAAGCTCACGTTGCCGCTCACCACGGGTAGCGGCTCGCCCTCGGCGTCGATGCGGCCGAGGCCGCGGCAGGCGTCGCCGATGCCCTGCACCCCGAGTTCGAAGTCGTGGAAGACCTCGGGGTTCTCGGGGTTGCCGTAGTTCAGGCAGTCGGTCACGGCCGCTGGAACACCGCCCACGCAGGCCAGGTTCCGGGCCGCCTCCACCACCGCGTACACACCGCCCAGGTACGGGTCCACGCGGGACACGCGCGGGTTGCCGTCGACGGTCAGCGCCAGGCCGGCCGCGTGTCCGGGCACCGGGATCGTCAGCCCGGCGTCGGCGTTGCCCGGCTTCATCGCCGTGCGGCCCTGCACCTCGCTGTCGTAGTGCTGGTAGAGCTCGCGGCGGCTGCACAGGTGCGGACTGCCGAGCAACTGCGGCAGCACGGCCGTGACGTCGCGGCCCTCGGTCAGCAGCGGATGCTCGCTGAAGTCGGGCTGGCGCGGGTTGGCCGGCCGGTCGTAACGGATCCCCTCGGTGATCAGCTCCACCGGGACGTCGACGAGGACCTCGTCGCCACGCTTCAGCCGGTACATGCGGGGCTCGCCGTCCTGCGGCGGCAGGATGCGTCCCAGACGCACGGCGCCGGCGCCGTCGTACATGGCGCCGATCTCGTAGGTCTCGTTGTAGATGCGCAGCACGTCGTCGGTCAGGCGCTGTGGCACGGCCAGGGCGAACCGCTCCTGGGTCTCGCTGCACGCGGCCACGCGGTCGGGCAGGTCGTCCTCGGCCAGATTGGCGTGGGCCAGGTCGAGCTCGATGCCGAAGCCGCCGGCGTCGGCCAGCTCGCTGCTCACACACGCGATGCCGCCCGCGCCGAGATCCTTGAAACCGATCGTCACGTCCTGCTCGCGGCAGAACTCCAGCACCGCGCGGTTGGCCACCACCAGCACGCGCTTGAGGAAGGGATCGGCCACCTGCACGCTGCCCTTGTTGTCGAGCGCGGCGGCGTGGTCGAGGTCGGCGCTGGCGAAGGCGGCGCCGCCCATGCCGCTCCAGTCGGTGGGCTTGCCGACGAGGATCAGGTCGTAGGGCTCGTCGGCGGCCTCCTTCGGCACCCGGCTGTGCACGATGTGGTCCTCGCGCACGACGCCGATCGCCACCACGTTCACCAGGCAGTTGTCGTCGTAGCAGGCGTCGAAGACCACGTCGCCACCGAGGTTCGGCACGCCCAGGGCGTTACCGTACATCGCGATGCCCTCCATGACCTCGCGCATGATCTCGACGCTGCGCTCGGATTGCGCGCCCTCGGGATCGCCGAAGCGCAGGGGATCGAGCACGCCGATCACGTCGGCGCCCATGCAGTAGACGTCGCGGACCACGCCGCCGATCCCGGTGGCCGCGCCCTCGACGGGCATGACCTGCGAGGGATGGTTGTGGCTCTCGTGGGCCACGGCGATGCCGTAGCGCACGCCGTCGATCTCGCCGAAGCGGATCACGCCGGCGTCCTCGCCCACCGGCACGATCACGTTCCCGGCCTGGGTGGGCAGGTGCTGCTTCAGCACGCGGCGGCTGCTCTTGTACGAGCAGTGCTCGCTCCACATGGTGTCGAACAGGGTGAGCTCGGTGTCGGTCGGATCGCGGCCGATCAGTTCGGCCACCTTCCGCGCCTCGCTCAGCGACATGGTGATCGACAGCTCGCGCAACGCGTCGCGCAGCGCGGCGTCGTCGAGTTCGGAAACCGAGACGATCAAGAGGACGGGCCTCCGGTCGGCGGGCGCGGGGGGTCGGGAGCGCCCCCGGCGCTCCCCCGCGCGCCCGGTGGTGCTAGTGCGCCGCGTCGCCGAGGACGCGGGCGAAGATGGTGTCGACGTGACGCAGGTGTCGTTGCAGGTCGAAGCAGGCGTCGAGGGCGTCGGCGTCGAGGTGTCGGGTGAGTTCCTCGTCGGCGCGGGCGACCTCCTCGAAGGGCCGCGCCTCCTCCCAGCTGCGCATGGCCGCCGCCTGCACGATGCGGTAGGCCTCCTCGCGGGTCAGCCCCTCGCGGGCGAGCGCCAGCAGGATCGCACCGCTGTGGTACAGGCCGCCCGTCGACTCCAGGTTCTCGCGCATCCGCTCGGGGAACACGCGCAGTCCTTCGATCAAGGGCACGGTCTTGCGCAGCATGTAGTGCAGCAGCGTGGTCGAGTCCGGAAGGATCACCCGCTCCACGCTGGAGTGGCTGATGTCGCGCTCGTGCCAGAGCGCGACGTTCTCGATCGCCGCCTGCGCGTTCGTGCGCAGCAGCCGCGCCATGCCGGTGAGCCGCTCGCACAAGATCGGATTGCGCTTGTGCGGCATGGCCGAGCTGCCCTTCTGGCCCTTGCCGAAGGGTTCCTCGGCCTCGCGCACCTCGGTCCGCTGCAGATGGCGGATCTCGATCGCCACGGTCTCGAGCGTGGCCCCGCACAGGGCGATGGCGTTGAGGAACTCGGCGTGGCGGTCGCGCTGGACGACCTGCGTGCTCACCGGACTCACGCCCAGGCCGAAGTGCTCGCAGACGCGGGCTTCGACCTCGGGCGCGATGTGCGCGAAGGTCCCCACCGGTCCGCTGATCTGGCCCACCGCCACGCGCTCGATCGCCGCGGCCAGGCGCGCGCGGTCGCGCTTCAGCTCGTCGACCCACACCAGCAGCTTCAGGCCGAAAGTCGTCGGTTCGGCGTGCACGCCGTGGCTGCGGCCGATCATCACGGTGCGCTTGTGCTCGACGGCACGCGCGGTCGTCGCCGCGATCAGCCGGTCGAGTTCCTCGAGGATCAGCTCCCCGGCCCGCTTGCACTGCACGGCGAGCGTGGTGTCGAGCAGGTCGGAGCTGGTCATGCCGAGGTGGACCCACCGCGAGTCGGGTCCGATGTGCTCGGCCATGCTCGTGAGGAAGGCGATGACGTCGTGGTTGGTCGTCGCCTCGATCTCGTGGATGCGGTCGACGTCGAAGCCCGCCTGCTCGCGGATCGTCCGGGCGGCCTCGGCGGGGATCTCCCCCAGATCGGCCAGGGCCTCGCAGGCGGCGACCTCGACGTCGCGCCAGATCTCGAAGCGCCCGTCGTCGGCCCACAGGCCGGCCATCTCTGGGGTCTGGTACCGCTCGATCATGAGGCGCGGAAAGTAGCACAGGGGCGCGGGGCACGCCAGGCTACCGGAGCGCTCAGGGCGCCGATCCCGGCCCGGTCGTGCGATGCGTCCGCAGCAGCCCACGCAGGGGCCACAGCGCCAGCGCGCCGTACGTCACGCCGCCGGCGATCACCCGCACGAAGACGTGGGCGCCGCCCAGCAGCTCCACCACCACCGCCATGACGGCCAGCACCGGGAACAGGACCATGATCGTTCGCACGAAGGACCGGTCGAAGCGCGGCAGGAAGGCGCCGACCAGTCCCAGGAAGAGCAGCGTGTGTCCGGCCGCCATGCCGAAGGCGGCCCCCACTCCGCCCAGACGTGGCACCAGCAGCGCCGCGCCCACGACCGCCACCACCGCCCCGACCACCACGGCGGGCACGTAGCGCGCCTGCCGGTCCTCGCTGATCAGGGCGTTGCCCAGGAACATGCCCAGGGCCAGCAGGCTGGTGCTGACGATCAGCACCGAGAACACCGGCCCCGCGTCGGGGAACTGCGCGCCGTAGAGCACGCCCATGAGGTCGTCGGCCACCAGCGATCCGCCCACCGCCACCGGCAGCAGCGCCGCGCACACGAAGCCGAAGTACAGGTTGAAGGCACGGCGATGGCCGGCGGGATCGAGCTTCGCCAGGCGGCTGAAGCGCGGCAGCAGCGCCGACCACAACACCTCGATCGCCACCACCAGCAGCGCGATGATCCGCGACGCGGCCGCGTAGTTGCCCGCCACCTCGGGCGTGGCGAGCACGCCGAGCACGATCAGGTCGATGCTCACCAGCACCCGCAGCACGATCACGCTCGCCGCGATCGGCGTCGCCTGCCGCCACCGGTCCCGCGCCTCGGCCAGCGTGGGCAGCACCGGCAGCGGCGCTCCGCCGATCCAGCGCGACAGCGGGATCCCGACGATCAGCGCGGCACCGGTCAGGGCGAGCAGGTACAGCGCCGGAACGATCCGCTGCGGCGCGAGCCCCGTGAGCTGCTCCAGCGGGATCAGCAGGGCGAGGACGAACACGGCGTACAGGCCCGCGCGCGCGATCTTCGCCGCGCCGACCCAGGTCATGCGCTCCAGACCCGCGGCGGCCCAGCTCAGCAGGAAGACCTGGGGGACCACCGACAGCAGGTAGATCCAGAAGACGACCGGATCCTCCCGCACGAAAGGCAACCGCGGCAGCACCACCGCACCGATCGCCAGCACCACCAGCGCCTGCACGGCCATCAGACCCATGTGCGTGCGCACGTAGCGCCGCACGGCACCCTGGTCGTCGAGACGCGACACGCCGCGGATGCCGGTCGAGATCATCCCCCACTCGGCCACGATCAGCGTGTAGGTCATGAAGGTCACGCCGATCTGCACGACCCCGAACCAGTGCGTGCCCAGGTGCCGCGCCAGGAACACCAGGGCGACCACGCCGAGCGCCTGGCTCGCCGCCTGACCGAAGGCCAGGATCCCGATGTTCTGCAGAACGCCCCGTGTGCCGCGCATGGATCGACCCGTCCGAGAGGAGGCCGCAGGATAGCCAGTCGACCCGCCGCCGACCAGAACGGAACTGCGGTCAGACCGACACCCTGCGCCCCAGCTCGATCACCTGGTCGGCCGGCAGGTGGTAGAAGCGGGTCACGCGGTGCTGGTTGCGGGCCAACCAGGCGTACAGGTGCGAACGCAGCTGGTCCATGCCCAGTTCGGGCGTGGGGACGTGGAACTCGTCGCCGACGAAGTAGGTCAGGCCGTCGAGGTCCAGGTCGAGGTCGAAGTCCCGGTCGGCCTGGGCCAGCAGCGCGGGCACGTCGATCCGTTCCAGGAAGCCCACGTGCGCGACCACCCGGTGCAGGTCGTCGCGCAGCCGCTCCACCCGGAGCCGATCGGGATCGTCGACCCAGGGCCGCCGCACCGTGCGCACGGTGAACAGCACCACCCGGCGGTGCAGGGCGTGGTTGTGCTCGAGGTTGTCGACCAGCGTCCGCGGCGTTCCGGTGACGGTGTGCGAGAGGTACACGGCCGTTCCCGGCACGCGCCGGTAGGTCCCGCCCCCGCCGACGTCGGCCAGGTGCTGCACGGGATCGACGGCGCGGTCGCGGATCCGGCGACGTTCGATCGCACGCCCCCGCCGCCACGTGGTCATCAGCAGCATGACGCCACCGGCCACCAGCAGCGGCACCCATCCTCCGTCGGCGAACTTCAGCATGTTCGCCGCGAAGTAGGCCAGGTCGAAGACGACGAAGAACCCGCACAGGGCCAGGGCCGCGCTGCGCCTCCACCCGAACACACCGCGCAGCGCGGCGTAGAGCACCAGCGTGGTGATCACCATGGTGGTGGCGATCGCCACCCCGTAGGCCGAGGCCAGCGCGCCCGAACGCTGGAAACCCAGCACCAGCGCCACCGTCGCCACCAGCAGCAGCCAGTTCACGCTGGGCACGTAGATCTGCCCGCGCTCGGTGGCCGAGGTGTGCCGCACCGCCAGGCGCGGCAGGTATCCGAGCTGCATGGCCTGGTACGACAGCGAAAAGGCCCCCGAGATGATCGCCTGCGACGCGATCACCGTCGCCGCCGTGGCCAGCACGACCATCGGCCCCATCCCCCAGGCCGGGACCAGCTGGTAGAAGGGATGGTGGATCTCCGCGCCCCCGCCGAGGATCAGCGCGCCCTGCCCGAAGTAGTTCAGCAACAACGACGGCAGCACGACCAGGTGCCAGCTCAGACGGATCGGAAAGGTCCCGAAGTGCCCGAGGTCGGCGTAGAGCGCCTCACCGCCGGTCACCACCAGGAACACGATGCCGAGGACGGTGAGACCCGTCATGCCGTTGGTGATCAGGAACTGCACTCCGTGGCGCGGATCCAGCCCGCGCAGCACCCCGGGTTCGTCGAGCACCGACGCCACGCCCAGCGCGGCCAGGGTGGCGAACCACACCAGCATGATCGGCCCGAACCAGCGCCCCACCCCGGCCGTGCCCGAGCGCTGCACCGCGAACAGCGCCACGAGGATGCCCACCGTGATCGGTACCACCCACACCCCGAGCCCCGGCGTGACCACCTCCAGTCCCTCCACGGCACTCAGGACCGAGATCGCCGGCGTGATGATGCCGTCGCCGTACAGCAGCGACGCCCCGAAGATCCCGAGCATCAGGATCCAGGTCCGGCCGCGCCCCTCGCTGCGGCGCAACACCAGTTCCATGAGGGCGAGGATTCCACCCTCGCCGTCGTAGTCGGCGCGCAGCACGAACACCAGGTACTTGAGCGAGATCACGAGCAGCAGCGACCAGGTCACCAGCGACAGCACGCCCAGCACGTTCGCCTCGACGGGCTCCACGCCGTAGTGGCCGTAGAAGCACTCGCGCACCGCGTACAGCGGACTCGTGCCGATGTCGCCGTACACGACGCCCAGTGCCGCCAACGACAGGAAGGCCCAGCGGCCGCGGTGTCCCTTCGCGTTGTGCATGGATCCATGATGCCTGCCCCCGGTGCGTCTGACCACTGCCCGCACGGCCCGCCGAGGTGGGAGATCACCCCCTCACCGATCCCCGGCTCGGGAGTCCACCCATGCCCGTCGCGTGCCGCAGGCGTCACCGTCGGTGCACCCCGGTCCTGGAGACCGCCCACCCATCCCGGAGGCACGTCATGCGCATCCTTCCCACGATCCTCGCACTCGCGCTCGTGTTCACGATCGGCTGTGGCGGCGACGACGACG
>CAZQHE010000105.1:0-4114 GCA_964593155.1 uncultured bacterium | reverse complement strand
CGACCAGATGATGGAGTCCATGCAACAGCGCGTGGAACAGGTCGAGATGGAGATCGACTCCATGCACGACGGCGACGGCCACGGAGGCATGCACTCCGACGAGCGCACCGCCCGCCTCGAGGAGGCGCGTGACCGCATGCGCCGGCGGATGCAGGAGGCCGAGTCGCAGACCCAGGAGACCTGGAACGCCTGGAAGCAGGAAGTGCAGGGCGAGCTCGATCAGCTGCAGCGGATGATGGACGAGCGGGAGGAGTGACGGCGGCGGGCGTCAGGGTGCGGTGACGGGTGGGGATGTTCCGCGGTGGAGCCGGCACTCGACCAGCGGGTCCCTGCGACGTCCGGGAAGATTCGGTCGCAGCTCTGGGCTCGAAGTCGAGTGCACGCTCGGGCGGCGTACGAATACATTCGAAAAAGCTGGGCGGGAGGTCGTCAGTCGGCTCGGGCTGACGAAGCCAAATGTCAGTCCGTGGGGGCTGACATTCGCTGTTGTCATCCGTTGGCGGCTGACGATCCGAATCCCGGCATATCGAGGATATGGCTTCACCGAGAGACAACGCCCGGAGACGATCGGTCTGTCGGGTGCGACCAGGAAGGTCTGCCGCCGCCATTACGAGATCAATGACGACCCTCGCCTGGTGGCTTCCATCGGCGATGGGCCAGGCCTCCGCTCGCATCGCTTTCACCGCCAGGGAGGTTGTCCAGGGCCCGAGCGTGAAGATCGTACTGCTTCCCGCGGTTGTCGACCGATCGCTCGCCGACCACGCACCCTTTCTCGACTTCGATGAGGATCTCCTCCTCGTAGACGCTCCCGAACCCCATGTGGACGTAATGGAGCATCTCTCCACGCGGGACCCGTAGCGTTCCCGTATACCAGCTCGCGTGGAGCGGATCGCAGCCACGAAGGCGAATTCGTCCGACGAGTCCGACGAGGTACAGCCCGCCGTCGGTGATCTCCCAGGTTCCGCGGTACCCGCGCCAGCATGCCGTGGTCACGATGAAGGCCTCTTCAAGCCCGGAATGCTCTCGGCCTCTCCCGTGCTCCGCTACGATCCGAGGGTGGTCCTCGGGAATCCCGGGACAACAAGTCATGGCGACGGCCTCGCCGTCGAGGATCAAGGTTTCCGGAATCTGTGCCGTCATGACGCCACTCTCCTCAATCGTGATCGATCACATCGAAGAATTCCAGTACGGCGGTCACGATGCGCACGAAGTCTTCTGGTTCCGGCGCGCCCGTCACGAACTCGAGTTGCGTCAGGTCACGTGGCACCGCTGCATTGTCGACCAACCAGTCGAAGCTCTTCGACTCCTTCGACCAGGCGTTCTTCGGTTCACGGTAGGTGGTGGCTTCCGCACGATTCGCGAGCTGACTCGTGACACTTTCCTCGTGCCAGGACGACCAGCCGTCGACGTGGACCAGAAGACTCGCCAGCGCCCCTCAGTCCGCGACCGCGACTCCGTCCAGCCACGCCGCAAGTAGCTGGCGATCCTCCGTGAGCTTTCCCACCACGCGATACCGCGAGTTCGCCAGCACCGACGACGTGGCTGCATCCTCGTCGACCGCACACGTGGGCGCAACGAACGAGCTGTGGAGCATGCGCACCCCTCGTGCATCGACCGCCAGGAACGCCACGTGGTTGTCGAGCCCGACCAGGTAGAGCCCCGTCCCCCACTCCTCGACGGCCGCGAGGAAGTCCTCGTACGGCACCTGCGAGAAGCGGCGGACTTGATGCGGCGCCACGAGCGCACGAATCATCGTCTCCGACGCTTCCTGCGCCCATCGCACACGCGGGATGTCGAAGCCCGCGTCGCGCAACAACGTGGTGACGAAATAGCCGCACGCGATCGTGCCTTCACCCGGCACCTGCGTGGTCCCGGAATACGACCAGGGCGTGCCGTACCAGAAGGGCGCCAACCGGTCGACGATCGACTTGCAAAGCAGGGTCCCCGCTTTCTCGAAGGTCGCCTCATCGCGCTCGACCTCTGCCAACTCCGCGCGCCGCTCGTCGACATCGGACACGGCCACGGCGTAGTCGCTCGCGGAACGGAAGACCTCGGCATGCCCGGGACAGCAGCGACCGCGAGAGAATTCGTCGAGGCGCCGCGAGAACCGCGCCGCATATCCATACGAGTGGCGCGCGTCGGGAGAGCGCGCCGTTCTCCGGTACACATCGGAAATGTCGACCATGGTCCGTCGAGTGGCCGGCCAATCGCTCACGAGTCGCGCGTCCGTCGTGATCTCGTAGGCCCAGCCCACGAGGGCGGCGGGGAACTGCGGTGGCGTCTCGTCGTCACCTGAGAGAACCGAAACGCTGTCCCACACGATGACCTCGACGCGACCGTCGCCGTCGACGTCCTCGAGCCACGGCAGGCGCACTCCCCGGAAGTCGGCGCTCGTGCTCCACGCCACGGTACTCGACTCGAAGGAGACACCACGCTCTGGCGCTTCGGACCCGGTCGGCCCGATGCCCACGTGGACCGTCCAGTCTCGATGGCTGCCGTGCGGCCCGTCGAGGTGCAAGAAGACATCGTGGTCCGGACCGCTCTCCTTGACCCACCGGCCCAACGTGTCGTGGTCACATGTCGAGGGCATGGCGTTCCATCCGAGCACCACGAATCCTGATGCCGGAATGTCCACCTCGCGATGCTTCGGCCAGAAAGGACAGCCATCCGCGGTCGCGAGCGCAGGAAACAAGGAGAATGCGAGCGCAAAGGCCAGCATACGTCTCATGCGCGACTCCTCACTCTCGAGCGCGTGATCCCATGCCAGTCGCTCGGATGATACCGCGCCTCCCGACGCCGTGGCCACTTCAACCACCAAGCCCAGGGCGAGATGGACGCTACCGCGGATCAACCCGTTCCATGTGTCTGTCGTGTCGAATCCGAGCTCCGTCCACGTGCGGAAACCGCCAGAAGGCCCTACACTCCGGCCTCGGTCCTCCCGTCGACGGAATCGAGACATGCAGAGATCCACCGCCCACACCATCCGCCTCGCCCTGGTCATCTCGCTCGGCGGGTTCATCTTCGGCTTCGACGCGTCCGTCATTTCGGGCGCGATCCGGTTCGTCACCGCGGAGTTCGGTCTCAGCGACTTCCAGCTGGGGCTCGTGGTCGGCGCGCCTACCCTGGGCGGCATCCTCACCGCGCTCGCCGCCGGCCCGCTCAGCGACCTGTACGGGCGACGAACGATGTTGCGGGTGGTCGCGGCGCTCTACCTGGTGTCCGCGGTGTCGTCCGCCCTGGCCCAGTCCTTCGAAATGCTGGTGTCGGCACGGTTCCTGGGCGGCATGGCGTTCGCCTCGTTGGCGCTGGCTCCCATGTACATCTCCGAGGTCGCGCCGGCGAAACACCGTGGACGGCTGGTGTCCTTCAACCAGATGAACATCGTTCTGGGATTCTCGGCCGCATACTTCGCCAACTACTTCCTGTTGGGTGCGGCCGAGAGCGGAGCGACGTGGGCGAGCGAGTTGGGCATCGTCGACAACACCTGGCGCTGGATGCTCGGGCTCGAGATCCTGCCCGCCGGACTGTGGTTGATCGCCCTGTTCTTCGTGCCCGAGAGCCCCCGCTGGCTGATCATCAATGGCCACGAGGAGCGCGGTCGCGCCGTTCTGCAGCAACTCACCCTGGACAAGTCACTGGACGAGGAAGTCGCCGACATCATCGAGAGCTCTCACGGCGATGCACCGTCTCTCGGTGCCCGGATCCGCACCGTGTTCGGCCCGACGCTCCGCATGTCGCTGGTGGTCGGACTGGTGCTGGCGGTGGGGCAACAGATCACCGGCATCAACGTGGTCTTCTTCTATGCCCCGAGCATCTTCGAACAGAGCGGCATCGGGACCAACGCGGCGTTCGCGCAGGCCGTGGTGGTGGGCATCGTCAACGTGGTCTTCACGTTGGTGTCGATGGTTCTCATCGACCGGATGGGGCGCAAGCCACTCCTCCTGATCGGGCTCGGCGGCATCCTGTTCAGCATGCTGCTCTGCAGCTGGAGTTTCCACCAGGCGGAGTATCGGCTGGAGCCGGACGCGGTGGCGCAGCTCGAGAACCAGGACGTCGCCGCCCAGCTGCAGCCGATGCTGGGTGTGGACTACGACAACGACGTGCTCTTCAAGCA
>CAZQHE010000104.1:0-15163 GCA_964593155.1 uncultured bacterium | reverse complement strand
CGACCAGTTCGGACCGGGTCCAACGGCCCCTCTCGAGATGCTGCCGGATCCCTACCAACAGATCGTCCAGGCCACGGGCGGGAGACCCAACCGGGTCGCTCTCCCGTACGACACGCAGAACGCCGATCGACCGGTACCGATCGAGATCGACGTCGGCGTCAGGCGCCACGAACTCTTCTTCCACCTTCTCGCCCGACGTGTCGGTCACCGTGAAGAAGCAAGGCCACTCCCCCCGGCCGCGACACGTGTCCACCATCGCGCGCGCTTCGTCTTCGCTGCTGCACTCCCTCGCGGTCAGGCCCTGCGACGCCAGGAATCCCGTGGCCAGTTCGGCGAGCGTCTTCGTCTCCATGGCCGGCCCGCGCTTCGGGAAGAAGATCTCGCCGTCGTCGCCGAACATCAGCGACATCACGCAGAGTTGGGCGGCTTCGGTCTCCGTGATGAACCACCGGCGTACGTCGCGCGGGGCCGCGATCGGTTGCTGCCTTCGCAGACGTTCGCGGAACGACGCCGGCAGACTACCGTTGGAGAAGGCCACGTTGGCCAGACGGACCTTGGACACCGGCATCGACTTCGATCGCTGATGTAGAAAATGCTCCATCGCACTCTTCGAGGCACCCATCGCATTGACGGGGTTCGACGCCTTGTCCGTGGAGACCGAGAAGAACTTGCGGGGGTTGCTGGCGACGACACGTTCCACGGTGTGGACGAGGTCGAGCACGTTCACCCGCAGCATCCGCATGAGCGTGTACGGGTCCCGGTCGCTGCGCACGTGCTTCAGAGCTGCCAGGTAGAGGACGTAGTCGTAGGGTCCTTCTTCCCCGATCAGGGCGTCGAATTCAGGATCCCCGCAGTCTACACAGAAGGTTCGAAAATCTCCTTCGATGTATCCGATCGAACTCCGTAGATCACGCACGGCGTCGGCCAGGGCGCTCTCGTTGATGTCGACCAGGTGAAGGGCTCTCGGTCCGCGCGCGAAGATCTCGCGCGCCACCGCCCGACCGACCGAACCACCTCCTCCCACTACGAGGAATCGCGACGCTCCGATGCACTCCTCGAGAGCGCGCGCATGCTCCTGGAGATCGGCGTGGAACAGGGACCGGGTTCGGCCGAGCAGGGCGAGGTCGTCATCGAAGGCGGACACCACCACGTACCTCCGGGGTCCGGACGTGGACGCGATCCGAGCGTGAACGAGTTCGATCGTAGGCAAAGCGGGAGTCCCGCTCCAAGGGGGCAGCGGCATCAGCGTCACGATTCCGGATGATCACGATGCACCGGTCGCAGGGTCGGGTGGCGGGGGCTACGGCGCGGCAACCGCGGATCGTCGTCGCAGCACCGGTACACCGCGGCGCGGGATGCCTGCTTCCGCGGCGGAAGGACGAAGGATGGAAGTGCAAGATCCCGCGGGCTGCCGACTTCGCCCGCCTCGAACGATCCACACCGCGCCCGGATCACGGAATCGCCACGGAACCCACGCCGCTCCGTACATCACGGAGGCACCATCGCCGGCCCCGGCTCTTTGGTGTACGGTGTCGGGTCGTTCCCGGCCGTCACCACACCGTCTCACGAGCCCGGACCGGACGCCGGCCCGGACGAAAGGCCGTGGACCATGCAGTGCCAACGAATCCTCCTGGCGTGCACGATCGTCGCGTGCGCCCTCCTCGCCCCTGCCCAGGCGGACTCCACGATGACCGGTTCCGACAATCCGCTCCTGGCGGAATGGGACACCCCCTTCGGCGTCCCCCCCTTCGACGCGATCGACAGTGACGACTACCTGCCGGCCTTCCGCGAGGCCATGCAGCGCCATCGCACCGAGATCGAGGCCATCGCCACGTCGACCGAGCCCGCAACCTTCGCCGACACGATCGAGGCCCTCGAGCGTTCCGGCGCCGATCTCCGGCGCGTGTCGAACGTCTTCCACGCCGTCGAGGCCGCGAACACCGACGACACACTGCGCGAGACCAACCGCGTGATCTCGCCCGAACTCGCTCGCCACTCCGACGCCATCGTGCTCGACCCACGCCTCTACGAGCGCGTGAAGGCCGTATACGACCAGCGCGACGCCCTGGACCTCACGGGTGAACAGGCCAAGCTCCTCGAGGAGACCCACAAGCGCTTCGTGCGCAGCGGCGCGGCTCTCGACGACACCGCCCAGGAGCGTCTGCGCGAGATCAACGCCGAACTCGCCTCGCTCAGCCAGCAGTTCGGCGACAACCTGCTCGAGGAAACGAACGCCTTCGAGCTGCACGTTACCGACGAGGCCGACCTGGGCAACCTGCCCGGCAGCCTGCGCGGCGCGGCCGCGGCCGAGGCGAAGCGTCGCGGCCACGACGAGGGGTGGGTCTTCACGTTGCAGCGCCCGAGCTGCAATCCCTTCCTCGAGTACTCGCCGAATCGCGAGATGCGCCGGAAGGTCTTCGAGGGCTACGCCATGCGCGCCAACCACGGCAACGAGCACGACAACAACCCGCTGCTCACCCGCATGGCCGAACTGCGCGCCGAACGCGCCCGGTTGCTGGGATACCCCACGCACGCCCACTACGTCCTGAGCGACAACATGGCCGAGACCCCCGATCGCGTGCTCGACCTGCTCGACCAGGTCTGGGAGCCCGCCCTGCGCGTGGCGAAGGAGGAACGGGCGGCGCTGCAGGAGATGATGCAGGCCGACGGCATCGACGACCGGCTCCGCGGCTGGGACTGGCGCTACTACGCCAACAAGGTCCGCAAGGCGCGCTTCGACCTCGACGAAGAGGAGACGCGTCCGTACTTCGAGTTCACCGCGGTCCGCGACGGCTGCTTCGCCGTGGCCGAGAAGCTCTTCGGCATCCGCCTGGTCGAACTCGAGGACATGCCGAAGTGGCATCCCGACCAGCAGGTCTTCGAGGTCGTCGAGGCCGACGGCACCCACATCGGGGTCATCTACCTCGACTTCTTCGCCCGCGAGAGCAAGAGCGGTGGAGCCTGGATGAACGAGCTGGTCATGCAGCAGAAGCTGACCGGTGACGTGTCGCCCATCGTCACGAACAACTTCAACTTTCCACCGCCGACCGAGGACGGGCCCTCGCTGCTGTCGTTCAGCGAGTCGAAGACCCTCTTCCACGAGTTCGGCCACGGCCTGCACGGCCTGCTGAGCAACGTGACCTACGCCTCGCTCAGCGGCACCAACGTGCCACGCGACTTCGTCGAGTTCCCCTCGCAGGTCATGGAGAACTGGTTCGGCGAACCCGAGACGCTGCGGATGTTCGCGCGCCACTACGAGACCGGCGAACCGATCCCTGACGCGCTGATCGAGAAGATCCGGGCCGCGGCGAACTTCAACCAGGGCTTCGCCACCGCCGAATACCTGGCCGCCAGCTACCTCGACCTGGCCTGGCACACGCTCGAGCACGGTAGCGCGAAGGTCGACGATCCCGTTGCCTTCGAGCAGGCCGAGATGGACCGTATCGGGCTGATCGACGAAATCATCCCCCGCTACCGCAACACCTACTTCGCGCACATCTTCGCGGGGGGCTACTCGTCGGGTTACTACAGCTACCTGTGGAGCGAGGTGCTCGACGCCGACGCCTTCACGGCCTTCGCCGAGGGCGATCTGTTCGACCGTGAGATGGCC
Source organism: uncultured bacterium (assembly GCA_964593155.1). Lineage (GTDB taxonomy): Bacteria > Krumholzibacteriota > Krumholzibacteriia > JAJRXK01 > JAJRXK01 > JAJRXK01. Next base: position 11,553 of record CAZQHE010000104.1, on the reverse strand, counting down.
GGGCGCTTCCGCACCTTGCTGTCGCGCGGCGGCACGGCGCCCGGCATGGAGCTGTACGTGGAGTTCCGCGGGCGCGAGCCCGAGATCCGGCCGCTGCTCGAACGCCGCGGCCTGGTGGGGTCGAGTCGCTGACCGACCCCTTCACGGCAAGCGGGAGCGAGACGCGTGGCCCGACTCTCGGACCTGTCCGTACGGCACCAGCTGTTCATGCGGACCTATCGCTACCGCGCGGTGGACTGGCGGCCGGGGGCACGCCTCCGGCAGCCGGTCCAAACCAGCCGGGTCGCGGCGATCACCACCGCGGCCTTCCACGGTCCGGACCAGGAACCCTTCGACGTCGAGGAAAAGGGAGGCGACGTCGGCTACCGCGTGATCGAACGCGGAACCGACCTCGCCACGCTCCGAAGTTCGCACAAGAGCAATGCCTTCGACACGGCGGGGATCGAGCGCGATCCGAACGTCGCGCTGCCCCTGCAGCGGTTCGAGGATCTGGCCTCCGTCGGAGCGATCGGCGACGTCTCCCCGGTGCACTTCAGCTTCATGGGATCGATTTCGGCGCCGGCGCGCCTGATCCAGCGCTCGGCGCCGTCGGTGGTCCGCGCCCTCGAGACGGCGAAGGTCGACGTGGTGTTGCTCACCCCCGTCTGACCCCTGTGCCATCAGTCCGTGGGACTGATCCAGAGCGTGGTGGAGCGAGCCGGGATCCCGACCGTGTCGATCAGCACGCTCGAACCCGTGAGCCGCAAGGTCCGCCCGCCGCGGGTGCTGGTGCGCGACGTGCGCCTCGGGTACCCACTGGGCGAGCCGGGCGACGGCGTCGGCCAGGAGGCCGTGATCCTGCGCGCCCTCGAGATGACAAAGGAGCCGGTCGAGGTGCCGTGGTTCGTCCCGGCCGAGGACATCGGCCCGCCGGGGCTGCGCCGATCGCCCGAGCCCGGCTTCTGGTGATCGGCGATCGCTTGACCGGCGACCGGCGCCGCGCGGATACTGCCGCCGCCGTCGACTCCCTGCACTCCGGACGACCCGCATGCGCGCTCCCACCTGGATCCGCTCTGCCCCGTGGTGGCTGGGATTCCTGCTGGTCGTCAACCTCTACCTGATCCCGGGCTCGGGCACCTCGCCACGGGGCACCGACCTCCTCGGCGCGGGGCTGGCCGTCTGGGTCCTCGTCCGCGCCCACCGCCGAGGCGTCCGCGCGCTGCCCCTGGCCGTGCTCGCACTGGCCAACCTGCTTCCCCTGGTGTGGCTGTTCTTCTCGTACCTGGACGGCGACCGCGGAACACTGGTGCTGGCCGCGCGGTGGTTGCTGTCGATCCCGTGGGCGATCGCCCTGGTCGAGATGCTGCGCGATCGCACGGCCCTCGATCGCTTCGCAGGGGGCCTGCTCGTCGGCTGCGGTGCGAACGTGGCGGTCGTGCTCATGCAGTTCCTGCAGATCGACGCGATCCTCCGGCCCTTCGGAATGTCCGTCGGCGACCAGGACATGGCAACGTGGGTGGGCAAACAGACGCGTCTACCGGGACTGCACCGCCACTACGGCGCCACCTCCGCGGTCACCAGCCTGATCCTGCCACCGGCCCTGTGGTTCTACCTGCGTGGCCGCCACGGACTGTGGCTACCACTGCTCGCCCTCGGGGGCCTGGCGATCACGCTCCACCTGACCTTCACGCGCTCACCCCTGGTGGTCGCGATGGTCACGGTGCTGGCGGCCGTGGCCACCGCGCGCCTGCCGCGGCGCAGCGTCACGCTCGCGGCGCTGCTGGCCGCCGTCGCCATCCCCGCACTGATCGCGATCGGACCGCCGGGTGGTGCGGTGCGATGGTCGGACACGGCGTCGTTCCAGGCCAACGCCCTGGAACGCGTGCGCAGCACATGGGTGGGTTTCGCGCTGAGCGTGGAACACCCGCTGGGACTGGGCCAGAGCGATGCGCGCCGCCTGATGATCGACGAAACGGCGCTGACCGCCACGCACAACGCCTTCGTGCAGGCCGGACTGTTCTTCGGCGTGCCGCTGGCACTGGCCCTGGTGGTGGCCTTCTTGCACCTGGCGTGGGGTCTGAACCGTGGGGCGCAGACCGAGGCGTGGTTCCTCGCCCTGCTCGCCGTGCACCTCACGGGTCTGTTCCTGTTCGAGGAACACCTGAACAACCCGACCTTCCTGGTGCTGGCGAGTTGGCTGATCGCCGCGAGTGCCGACCGGCTGGAGCGCACGCGGCAGCCGCAACCCGCAACCGCCGCCTGACGCTCAGTCGCGGAAGATCCGACGCCGATGGCTCCACAGGTAGTCGAAGACATAGGCCCCGGCGATCCCACCGATCAGGCCGAGGAAGGTGAGGATGGTGATCGCCCGCTTCTTGCGCGGACGCACCGGATCGTCGCTCACCTGCACGCGTCCGATCTTCTCGATGGGCGACAGCGCGTAGAGCTGGCCGAGCTTCTCGCGGATCCGTAGCTGCACCGAACGAATGGCGTTGGGCACCTGGAAGTCGCGGGCCATCCGCAGGTCTTGCATCAGACGCCCGGCCTCGGCGCGCTGGAAGGCGATCAAGGTGCGGTTGCGCGTCTCCAGGAACGCGGCTTCGCGTTCGGCCGAGCCGATCTCACGTTCCAGGCTGTCGATCACACTCGACACCGTGGCCGCGTCGCGGTCGAGTTCGGCGGTGCTGGTCACCAGTCCGCGCAGGACCTCGGCGTCGGTGATCACGGCCTGGGGTCGCACGCCCGATGGCGCGTCGGAGGCGTCGACATCGATCCGCTCACGCACGCGCGCACGGGTGAGGGCCAGTTCCTCGCGGTTCTCCTCGAGACGGTTCAGGCGTTGCTGCAGCGCTGCCCTGCGCTTCGCCATGACGTCGCGCTTGTCGCGCAGGCGGGTGATGTCGAAGGCCAGCCGTGCCGCCTCGTCGTCGATCTGCAGGCTCTCGACCCGGGCCACGGCCAGATCCGCGTTCAGGCTGTCGACGCGGGCCTCGAGCACCGATCGGTAGCGACGCAGTTCGTCGATCTGGATCTCCAGTCCACGCCGCGTGAGAACGATCGAGTTCGACAGGGTGTCGGCCATGGCGTACTCGGTGAAGGCCGCCAGGCTCGTCTGCAGACCATCGACGGCGTTCTCGGGCGAGGCGTCGAGAACCGACAGCGTGATCACGTTGCCACCCTGGATGTTCTGCAGGCCGCGCTGGATGAAGTCGGCCCGCACGAGCGGCACGTCGCTCGGATCCCGGCCCATGAGCTCCGCGGTGAACGGACGGTACATCCCGCTCTCGAACCAGCGCGTCAGGTCCTTCAACCGCCACTCGCGCCGGCCGCCGCCGTTGCGGTCGAAGGCGGTGATGCCGGGGCGGATGGTGGCAGTGGCCTTGTAGAGCGGCGTGACGACCTGCCCGTAGACGATCCCGGCGATCAGTCCGAGCGCGGGAAGAGCGATCACGATCCAGCGCCGACGCCAGAGGATGTTCAGCACCGACGCGAGGCTGATCTCGCCCTCGCCCCTGTGCTCTTCGGATGAAGTGTCGGATTCGCTGCTCATCGGCGTCCGTTTCCTCGGGATCGTGGTCGCGCCGTGTCCGCGGTGCGGCGCCATTCTAGGGCCAGGCGTCGCCGCTGGCGAGAGCCGAGAGGGGTCAGGGAACTGCCCACCGGGGCCAGGATTCCGGCCGGCGCCACGGGGCCGGATCCTCCACCCCGGCCCTCTCGAGGACCACCCGGACGACCTCCACGCGGGCCCGGTACGGCAACTGCGGCGACCACCCCTGCAACTCCTCGATCGAGGCCTCACGGCCGAGAACCACCCCGTAGACCCGTCGCAGGAAGTCCTCGAAGGATTCGTCGACCGGGGCCGCCGGGTCGCGCGCGCGCAGGCTGTCGTAGACCGCGTGCGCCGGGTGCCAGGGCTCGAAGGTCGAGAAGAGCAAGGACCGGTCCTGCCCTTCGAAGACACGCTCGATCGCGTGCCGGCGGCGGAACTCGCGGCTCTCGAGGAACATCCGCAGGATCCGATCGCGGTTGGCGTGACGGATCCGGCGTTCCCAGTCGTCCAGCACCGCGGGCGCGGGCTCGCGTCCGGTGATCTCACGCGCGACCGCCGCGAGCCAGGGCCGCAGACGGCCGCCGTGACGCTCGTGGAACGCATCGGAGGCCAGACGGTCGTCGCGGGTGTCGTAGGCCTCGACGTGACGGTCGGTCCGCAGCGCGAGGACGTAGCCGGCGTTCACCCGCATGTTCTGCGTCGTCGGCTCGGGCAGGCCCTGGGCGACGAGCGCACCGAGCAGGCCCATGGACGCGGCGATCCACACCAACCCCACACCGTGCCGGTACGCCGCGGCCCACGCGAGCATGCCGAGACCGGTGATCCCCATCACCAGCGGATTCGGCGCGTGGATCAGCGCGAAGAGCACCGCGCACGCGACGACGATCGCCCCGGGAGAGGCCCCGTCGCGCCCCCACACGAAGGCGGGCAGAGCCAGCGCCGCGCCCAGTTGCACCAGCGCGTAGAGGGGATAGGTGGACAGGGCGAGCACCCAGCCGCCGATCGTGGTCGGCGGCTCCGGGCCGGGACCCGTGACGACCACGAGCGCGATCCCCACGCCCGCGACGAGGGTACCCAGCAGGAGCCAGCGCCCGGCTCTGCCCCCCGTACCGAACCAGGGACGCTCTCGGATCCAGCGCACGCGGTGGCGGACCAGGACCGCCGTTCCGATCACCGCCATCGCCGCGAACACGAAGGCGTCGCTCCCGCGGAGTGCCACGCGATCACCGACGGCCCACAGCACGATCGGTCCCACCCCGACCAGTCCCCACAGGGCGCCACGATCGAACGACGACCACGGCGCCCGCCCGGCCACCACCTGACGCCGCAACGCCAGGGCAGCCAGCCCGACGGTGACCGCGGCGAGCATGGGCCAGCTGCGCGGACCGAACCCCACGGCCAGGTCGACGTCGTCGCCGAAGCGGAAGCCGGCGACGAGCACCGCGCCGGCCAGGTGGAAAAGGAGAAGGGCCGCCATGACGGCGGCCCACGTTACGGCTCCCGAGGAGCCCTGACCAGCACGGTCCGGCTCGTCAGCCCTTCGACGTCGTGGTCAGGCCTACCCGGTTCATGAAGGCGTCCATGTCGAAGCACGAATTGCACGTGTCGACCACGTCCTCGAGCGTGTCCGACTCCGGCCGGAAGGGCACCATGCCCAGGACGGGCGCGCCACACATGCGCTCCATCATGCGCGCGTTCGTGTCGACCGACGGATCGTGGAGCGTGCGGTCGAGACGGTTGGCGATGATCCCCGCGATCTCCAGGCCACGCGACCGGGCGTAGTGCACGGTGAGGAAGGTGTGGTTCAACGTTCCGACGTGGGCGCGGCTCACCACGAGCACCGGCATGCCGCACATGTGCGCGAACGACGCCATGTCGAAACCGTCGTCGATGGGCACGGCCAGACCACCGGCGCCCTCGACGATCACGATCTGGTGCTTCGCGCGCAGACGGTCGAGCGCGCCCTTCAGGACGTCGGGCTCGACCGGATCGTGGTGCTGATCGGCGGCCACCTGAGGGGCGACCATCTCCTCGTAGGCGTAGGGCACGACGTCCTCGATCGGATCGTCGATCCCGGCCGCCTCGCGCAGGCGGTCGGCGTCGGGCGGCCACTGGCCGGTGTCCTTCGGCCAGCCCACCTCGACCGGCTTCATCACCCCGACGTCGATCCCACGGTCCTTCAGCAGGCGGGCCAGGCCCGCGGCGACGTAGGTCTTGCCGACCCCGAGGTCGGTACCGGTGACGAGAAGGGCGAGTCCGGGAGAGTCGGATCGGGACATCGAAGAGGCCTCCGCGAGGACGGCCCGGCGCAGGACCGGACCGGAATCGAGCATCCGGCGTGCGGACGTGGAATCCAGATCGGGTTCAGGAGAACAGCATAATGCGGACGGGGCCGGACAGCAGGTCCGACACCGGATCCGGTGACTCAGCGCAGGCGTTCGCGGGCCCGCCGCACCCGGTCGCCGGTGGCGTCGAGCAGGGCGTCACCCCGGACGCGGACACGGCGAAGCACCTCGGCGGCCTGCTCCGCCCGGGCCAGCGCGCGGTGCGGATCGCGATCGAGCCGCAGGTCGCACTCGGCGCGCAGGGAGTGGATCCGCGCCCGCTGCCACGCGGTCGAAGCCACCCCGGACACCCCGAGCAGCGAATCGGCCTCGACGAGGCGCCGCTCGGCGCCGACGTGGTCGCCGAGCCGCAGTTGGAGTTCGGCCGCATCGGTGAGCGTACGGCCGAGCCGCCGGGCGGTCGTCGGCAACCCGGCGCGCTGGCGACGGATCGAGTTCTCGAGATGCACCGAGGCCGTGTCGAGTGCCCCGGCGTGCATCGCGCCCCATCCGACCAACCCGGCGGCCGCCGCCGTGAAGGGGTGATCGGCGCCCAGCGACGCGCGAAACGCCGCATGGCCCCGCCGGAGGTGATCCAGGCCGGTCTCCACGTCGCCGTCACCCACCAGCGCCTGGCCCAGCGTGAGATGCGCCGCGCCGCTCTGCACGCTGGAGGAGCCGGTGGTCCGCACGTTGTCCCGGAGCGAACGCTGCAAGAGGGGACGCGCCTCGCCGTGAGCGCCGCGGTCGACGAGGACCTTGCCGAGCGAGTTGCGGGCGTTCGCCGCGGCGGCCCCGTCGCCGAGACCCAGTTCCTCGGCCAGGTCGATCGCGTCGCGCAGGTAGTCCTCGGCCGCGGGCAGGTCGTTCCGGACCGACGCCGACAGCGCGAGGTTGTTCAACACCTGCACGCGCGACGGATAGCGCGGGCCGAACAACTCGACCCAGATCGCGTCGGCGCGGCGCTGCGCGCCCTCGGCCTCCTCGTGCCGGCCCAGTCGACCCAGCGCCGAGGCCAGGTTGTTCCAGCCGAGCGCGACCTTCTCGTGGGTCTCGCCCCACAGCGCGCGCCGCATCTCCAGCGCCTCGCGATACAGCGCGCGGGCCTCTTCCATGCGGCCCTGGTCGTAGCGGACCCCCGCGAGAGCCGACATCGACTGGGCGAGTTCCTCGTGCGGGGCCTCGAGGTGGTTCCTACGGATGGCCAGGGCGCGCGTCGCCAGCGACTCGGCGCGCGCGACCGATCCACGCGTACTGAGCGGGGCCACGACGTCGAACAGCGCGCGGGCCAGATCCAGGGGCGCGGTGGTGGGATCGGCCCGGCGGAGCGACAGGGCGGCCTCGGCCGTGCGCAGGGCCTCGTCGATCCGGCCCAGGTTGAAGTAGGAGTGCGAGATCGCGCTGAGGATGTCGGCACGCAGCGCGGGCGCGTCGACGAGTTCGGTCTCGATGCGCTCCACCCCACGGGCCAGGAGTTCTCGCGCGGTGGGATTGCTGGCGTCGGTGCGCAGCGGATCGGAACTGTGGAAGATCTCGGCCAGGAAGGCGGTCACCTCTTCGGCGCGCCGGGCCTCGGCCCGGGCGGCGTCGCGCTCCTGGGCCGCGACCCGCGACTGCAGGGTGGTCGCGACGAGGCCGCCGAACAGGGCGAGCACGGCGACGGCCGAGGCCACCACGGTCGCGCGGTTGCGACCCACGAAGCGACGGAAGCGATAGCCGGCCGAGTCGGGACCGGCCTCCACCGGACGCCCGCGGAGCCACCGCCGCAGGTCCTCGGACAGCTCGTGCGCCGATGCGTAGCGCCGCTCGGGATCGTGATGCAGACACTTCTCCACGATCAGGGCCAGGTCTCCGCGCAGCACGGCCCCGGTTTCGTCCCGCCGCGCCGGCACCGATCCGGTGACGAGTTCGTGGATCAGCACGCCGAGGGCGTACACGTCGCTCGCCGTGGTCACGGGAGCCGCCGCCTTCTGCTCGGGTGCGGCGTACCCGGGTGTGAGCGGCGAGCCGCCGGCCACCGTCAACTCCGCATCGCTCGCGACGGCCGCGTCGAGCAGCTTGGCCACACCGAAGTCCAGGAGCTTCACCGTGCCGTCGGCCGTGACGAGGATGTTCGCGGGCTTGAGGTCGCGATGGATGACCAGCCGCCGATGGGCGGCATCGACCGCGTCGCAGACCGCGCGCACCAGATCCAGCCGCGCGTTCACGGAGAGGCCTTCGTCCCGGCAGTACTCGGTGATCGGACGACCCTCGACGTACTCCATCACCAGGAAGGGCCGCCCGTCGGGTGCGATGCCTCCGTCCAGCAGCCGGGCGACGTTCGGGTGCTCGAGCGAGGCGAGGATCCGCCGTTCCTGCCGAAAGCGTTCGAGGAGCACCGGATCGTCGCCGGCCCAGCGCAGGAGCTTCATGGCCGCCGTCTGCTCGAAGCTCGCGTCGGCGCGCTCGACCCGATGCACCACCCCCATTCCTCCGGCACCGAGGCGTGCACCCAGACGCCAGTGGCCGATGCGTCCATCGTCGGTGGCCGGTCGCTCCGCTTCGTCGGCCACGAGGTCGGCCACCAGGCCGGGGGCATGGGCCTCGAGCACGTTCGCGCCCGTGGTCGCGGCGGCGAGCAGACGTTCCACGCTCTCGGCGAGTTCGCCGTCCTGCGCCCGCAGAACGGCGAGTTCGTCGCGTTGCTCGTCTCCGGTCAGCTCGTAGAGGCGATCGAAGTGCCGCTCGACCTCGCTCCAGCGTTCGGGCTCGAAACGACTCATCGATCGCCGACCTCGTCGTCGAGCAGGTCCTGCAACAGCGCCCGCGCCTTGATCCAGTCGCGGCGCACGGTGCGCTCGCTGCACTCCATGGCCCGTGCCGTCTCGCTCTCGGTGAGCCCGGCGAAGAAGCGGCACTCGACCACCCGCGCCAGGCGGGGATCGAACTCGCCCAGACGGCGCAGGGCCGCGTCGACGGCCAGGATCAGATCGGCCTGTTCGTCGACCGACAGCTCCACGCGGTCGAGATCCACGCGCCGGCGATCGCCGCCGCGCTTGCTCGCCGCGCGACGCCGGGCGAGGTCCACCAGGAGGTTTCGGGTCACGACGCTGTACACGGCCAGGAAATGCCCCCTGTCCTCCCATGCGACGCGCTCGTGGTCGACCAGACGCAACCACGCCTCGTGCACCAACGCCGTGGTGTCGAGCGTCAGTCCACCGCCGCGACGGCGAAGGTGCTGCCGCGCGATGCTGCGCAGGTCGTCGTAGACCAGCGGGACGAGCGCATCGAAGGCATCGTCGTCGCCGTCGCTCCACGCCCGCAGCAGGCGCGTCACGTCGTCTCGAGGCTCCACGGAACCGGTCCTTGTTCGAGTCCGATCCCACGAGGGTAGCAGAGCCTCCCGATGGAGTTCACGAACTCCGTCGCGACGGCCGGACAGCCGCGTTAGAGTCGGGACGATCGTTCCCCACCGCAGAGGAGGCCCCCGTGGAACTCGGCTTCGTCGGAATCGGGCTCATGGGCGAGCCCATGGCCGGGCGTCTGCTCGACGCCGGACACACCGTGACCGTGTTCAACCGCACCGTGTCGAAGACCGAGGGTCTCGTCGAACGCGGCGCCAAGCTGGCCGCCAGCGCCGAGACCGCCCTCGTCGCGGCCGACGTGACGTTCCTCATGCTCGGCGACGCCAGCGCCTGCCGCGCGGTCCTCACCGAAGACGGCGAACGCCTCGACGGTCGCCTGATCGTGAACATGTCGACCGTGGCCCCGGAAGAGAATCGGGAGCTGGCGCAACTCGTCTCCGCGCGTGGTGCACGGTTCCTCGAGGCACCGGTGCTCGGCAGCACGCCGCAGGCCGCCGGTGGCAAGCTCATGGTGATGGCCGGAGGCGATCCCGCGGACTTCGAGCGCGCCAAGCCCTGTCTGGCGGTCTTCGGTCCCGAACCGCGGCTGGTGGGCCCGGTCGGTTCGGGCGCGGCGATGAAGCTGGCCTGCAACCACCTCATCGGGGCCGAGCTGGCGGCCTTCGCGCTCAGCCTGGGAATGGTGCGTCGCAGCGGACTCGACGTCGACCAGTGGATGCAGGTGCTCCACGGAAGCGTGATCTGTCCGCCGATGTTCGACATCAAGCTCGAGAACCTGCGCACCCGCGACCACACGCCGCCGACCTTCCCCACGCGTCATCTGCTGAAGGACGTCCGGCTGGGCCTCGACCACGCCCGTGCCCTCGGGCTGGACGCCGAGGGCCTCGCTCTACTGCGCGCGATGCTCGAGAGGACCGTCGACGCCGGCCACGCCGACGAGGACTTCTCGTCGCTCGGCGAGACGATCGATCCGCCCGAGAAGGACTAGCCCCGGTCGCGATCAGGCCCGGGCTCCGGCCGGCGCGTGGAGATCCCACCAGCGCTCGGCATCGGCCGGACTCCAGTCGTCGAGGACCGGCAGCTCGCCCAGCGCCTCGGCCAACACCCGTGCGCTGGACGGCCGATCGTCGGGCTGCTTCGCCAGGCACTGCATCACGAGCGCCTCGAGCCGTGGATCGATCGATCCCTCGGTGACCTCCGAGGGCCTCGGCGGAGAGTCCCGCAGATGCGCGGCGACCATCTCCATGGCCGACCGGCCCGCGAACACGAGTTCCCCCGTGAGCAGCCAGTAGGCGACGCATCCCAGCGAGTACAGATCGCTGCGCGCCTCGACGGTGCCGACGCCTCGGATCTGCTCGGGAGACATGAAGGCCGGGGTGCCAGTCGTCACACCCTCCACCGTGACCATCGTCTCGTGCTCGTCGCGCCCCAGTTCCTTGACCAGTCCGAAGTCGAGGACCTTGGCGAAGTCCTCGTGCAGTCCGCGCCGGCAGAGGAACACGTTGGCCGGCTTGACGTCGCGGTGGATCAGATCCTTGTCGTGCGCGTCGTGGAGGGAGTCGCAGACCTGCAGCAGGAGGTGCGCCACGCGGCCCGAGGGCATGGGACCGAAGGACCGCACGAAGGTCTCGAGGTCGAATCCGTCGAGCAGTTCCATGACGTAGTAGAAAGTGCCGTCGCGGCGCACCCCGAAGTCGAAGAGTTCGATGCTGTACGGCGATTCGAGTGCGGCCGTCGCCTGTGCCTCGCGTTCGAAGCGTGTGATCAGTCGGCGACCCTCGACACCCGGCCCACCGATCTGCTCGGGCGAGACGAGCTTCACCGCCGCCGGACGGGCGAGATAGCGGTGCTCGGCCCGCCACACCTCCCCCATGCCGCCCTGGCCGATGCGCTCGGTGAGGTGGTAGCTGCCCAGTTCCCGCGCCTGCCGCAGTTTCGCGTGCAGCCTCCACTGGATCCGCGCGGGCACCACCGCGAGCAGGGCACAGATGTACGTCGGCGCCCACACGACGAGTTCGCCGGCCGGCGGGAACGCGCCGGTGATCGCGTGGACCCTCCCGAAACCGAACACGGGATCGAGGACCGCCACCGTCAGCGCCGCCACCAGCATGGGACCCTGCGCGGCGGGGACCGTCATCGGATAGCTCAGGATCCAGACGCAGGTCCACGTGATCCCGAGCACCTGCAGTTCACCACCCGGTAGCACGTCGTACACCGCACCGATGAACGCGACCAGCGCACCTCCGAGGACGTAGTAGACGAAGCCCAGGTCGAGCAGGCGCCGCGGAGACAGCGGACTCAGCCGCGTGAGGCCGAACATCGTCAGTCCGAGAACGATCCCGGACACGCTGATCGC
>CAZQHE010000103.1:0-15292 GCA_964593155.1 uncultured bacterium | reverse complement strand
GTCCCCGGCGCCGGTGACGTCGAACACGCGGGTGGCCTCGGTGGGCAGGTGGGTGACCGAATCGTCGCCGCCGATCAGGGTCATGCCCTGCTCGCCGCGGGTGAGCAGGACCATGTCGCTCTCGAGGCGATCGCGCAGACGTCTCCCGGCCCGCTCGGCGGAGATGTCGTCGACCACCTCGTCGTGCACCGCGGCGCCGGCCTCGCGCGCGTTGGGTGTGATGCAGCTCGCCCCGCGGTAAACGCTGAAGTCGGCCTGCTTGGGATCGACCACCACCGGCACGCCCTCGGCCTTCCAGCGCCGCGCGCGGTCCATCACCTCGGGCACGATCACGCCCTTGCCGTAGTCGGACACGATCACCACGTCGAACCCGCCCCGGGTGGCGATGTTCTCGAGCAGGGCGGTGACGTCGGCGGCGGCCAACGGAGAGCGCGTCTCGCGGTCGATCCGCACGATCTGCTGGCCACCCCCGAGGATCCGGGTCTTCACCGTGGTCGGCCGATCCACGGCACGGTGGAGCGCGCCGGCATCGATGTGCGCGGCCGAGAGCAGCGTGAGCAGTTGATCGGCCGCCTCGCCCGGACCGATCACTCCGGCCAGGGTGACCTGTGCCCCGAGCGCGGCCACGTTCGAGGCCACGTTGGCCGCTCCGCCCAGGCGGGCGTCCTCACCGTGCACCGACACCACGGGCACCGGCGCCTCGGGCGAGATCCGGTCGACCCGACCCAGCACGAAACGGTCGAGCATGACGTCGCCGAGCACGAGCACGCGCAGCGACGGCAGGCGCTCGAGCGCCGGCCCGGCATCGGGATGCGAAGGAGATGGGCTCAAGTCGGTGGACTCCGGTCGCCGGAACACTTCGGTGGGAACGGTCGGGGAGCTTAGGTTCGGGGCCCGGAGGTGTCAATCGAGGCCCTGCGTGCTAGCCTGCACCTCTTCGCGTGCGCTTGCCCCTTTCCCGGAGGTCGACGTGGCCCAGCAGCAGAATCCCCAGCAGATCCAGATCGACATCGATCCCAAGGACGCCGACGGCATCTACGCCAACGTGGCCTTCCTCCACCAGAGCGCCGCCGAGTTCATCGTGGATTTCGCCCGGATCATGCCCGGCGCCCCGCGCGCGAAGGTGCACAGCCGCATCATCCTGACCCCGCGCGCGGCGAAGGCCGTGCTCCGCCTGCTCGAGGACAACGTCAAGCGCTACGAGTCGCAGCACGGCGAGATCGACACCGCGCCGGTCAACCAGCCGATCGGCTTCCAGCCCGGACAGCCCTCTCAGCCCGGCCAGGGCGAGGGGTGATCGCGCCGGTACTCCCCGAGGTACGGCACGGGATCCGGCGGCGTGCTCTTGAAGCGGCGGTGGACCCAGAAGTAGTGCTCGGGATGGCGCAGGATCCACGCCGTCATCAGATCGGTGTAGGCCTGCGTGAGCCGGAAGACCTCTTCGTCCGGGTCGCGCGAGAGGTCGGGCTCGATCGGATCGAGGATCACGCCCACGTGGTCGCCGTTCGGCTCGCGCCGCACGTAGGCGGGAATGATCGGCACCCCCGCCCGGTAGGCGAAGAAGGCCGGGCCCTTGAAGGTCGACGCGGGCCGGCCCAGGAACTCCACCCACACACCGTGACGACGGGCATCCTGGTCGGGCAGGATTCCCACCAGGTGGCCGTTGCGCAGCGCGCGCAGAACGCCCTTGGCCACCGCGGGCCCCTCGGTGACGATCTCGATGCCCGCCTTGCGACGGATGTCGTCCTGCAGGTCGGCCACCAGCGGGTTCTTCTGCCGCTTCACGAAGAAGGTCGTCGGGTATCCGCGAGCCACGAAGGACGCCCCGAACAGTTCCCAGCTTCCGAAGTGCGCGGTGACCAGCATGGCGCCCTGCCCGCGGGCCCGCACGCGGTCGATGGCCTCGAGGTTCTCGAAGCGAACGCAACGGATCAGCTCGTCGTGGTCCATGCCCGGCAGACTCGCGAACTCCAACAGCGAACCGCCGAGCTGACCGTAGCTACGGCGGGCGAGGGCGGCGATCTCGTCCTCGGGAAGGTTCGGGAGCGCGTGGCGCAGGTTGTCGCGCGTGACCTCGCGACGGATCTTCAGTCCGTCGTGCACGAAGCGCCCGAGCGCCGCCCCCAGGCGCACGAAGAACCGTCGCGGCAGGGTCCGTCCCATGAGGAAGACCAGACCCAGACCGGCGAATTCCAGTCGGTGCTTGAAGGTGGGGCGCTGGGCCACGACGACTCCGTCCTCCGGACCGCGCGTCACGACCGACGCGCCGGCGGGGCACGTTAGGACCGCCCGGCCGCGGGCGGCAAGCCCGAAGCGCCGGCGACCCAGCGGCCGGCCCCCACCCGTTGCACCTGTCCGAGCATCTCGGCCTCGCCCAGCGCGGCCGAGACCGCGGCCGTCGACAGGCCCGTTCGTCGGGCGATCTCGGCCGCCGACTCGGGAACGTCGCCGAGCCCCAGGGGGCCGGATTCGCAGGCGTCTGTGATGAGGCCCAGCATGTCGAGCACGTCGCGGGCGTGGCGAACCGGAATCGAACCGTCGTGCAGAGCGGCCAGCGTGCCCTGGGCGTGCGGACAGTCCACCGGACCGGGCACGACCATCGCGTGTGCTCCGACCTGGGCCGCGAACTCGAGCGTGCTCAGCGCTCCGCTCCGGGCCGCGGCCTCCACCACCACCAGAGCGTCGACCAGCCCGGCGATGATCCGGTTGCGGGCCACGAAGTCGTGCTTGCGCGGTTGGCTGCCGGGCGGCTGCTCCGAGACCAGCAGACCCCGCCGCAGCAGACGTCGGCCGAGGTCCGCGTTGCTCGGCGGTGTCACCCGGTCGAGCCCGCCGGCCAGCACCCCGATGCCCTCGCCCTCGGCGTCGACGCAGCCCTCGTGGGCCGACGCGTCGATACCGAGCGCCAGGCCGCTCACCACCACCACCTCCGCACGGGCCAGGTCGGCTCCCATGCGGCGGGACACGCGGCGACCGCGGGCGGTGCCGCGACGGGCTCCCACCACGCCGACCGCCGGTGCCCGCCCGAGCAGATCGAGCCGCCCGCGGACGAACAGCACGCCCGGCGGGTCGTGCAGACGCCCGAGGGCCGCCCGGGGGTACTCGCGGTCGAGGGGCGTGATCCAACGGATACGGTGCGGCGCCGCGAGGCGCGCCCAGTCCTCGATCCGTCGACGCACGGCGTCGCGGTACGGGCGAACCCGGGCGACGAGTTCGGGCGGCACCACGCCCTTCTCGAGGAAATCTCCGACCCATCGCACGCGCGCGGGCCGGTCGAGGACCAGATGACAGAGCCACAGCGTCGGGTCCATCGACGGTGCTCCACTCCGGGAGGCGTGGGCACGGAGGCGTCGCGGAAGCTCGGATCAGAAGTCGTCGATGTCGTCGGGGAGATCGGGATCGGTCTCGGCCGTCGGCTCGGCCGACGTCTCGGGAGCACGCACCGGCAACTCGTCGGGCGCCAGGGAGAGCTCGAGCTTCAGACGATCGCGCAGCGCGTCGACACCGCCGCCGGTCGCCGCGCTCAATCCGAGCACGGGCTCTCCGTGGACGTCGGGCAGCGGTTCGTCGGGAGGCCACAGGTCGATCTTGTTCAGGCACACCACGCGTCGGGCATGGCCCAGGTGGTCGGCGTAGCGCTCCACCTCGCGCCGCAGCACCCGGTACCGCTCGACCGGTTCGTCGGTCACGTCGAGCAGGTACACGAGCACGCGCGTGCGCTCGACGTGGCGCAGGAAGGCATGGCCGAGTCCCTTGCCGGTGCTCGCCCCCTCGATCAGACCCGGGATGTCGGCCATGGTGCAGCTGCGATAGTCGCCCAGGTCGACGATCCCGAGGTTCGGCGTGAGCGTCGTGAACGGGTAGTCCCCCACCTTCGGCTTCGCCGACGTCATGGTGCCCAGCAGCGTGCTCTTGCCGGCGTTGGGGAAGCCGACCAGGCCGACGTCGGCCAGCAGTTTCAGCTCGAGGCGGAGCCGCCGTTCGATCCCGGGACGCCCCGTGTCGGACTGTCGCGGCGCCTGGTTCGTGGCGCTGCGGAAGCGCGTGTTGCCCCGTCCGCCCTGGCCGCCCGCAGCGGCCACGAAGCGCTGTCCGGGCTCGACGAGGTCGGCCAGGGTCTCGCCGCTGTCGTCGTCGAACACCAGCGTGCCCGCGGGGACCCGCACCTCGACGTCCTGTCCGCGCGCACCGGTCTTGTCGGAGCCCTGACCCTGCTTGCCGCGTTCGGCCTGGTAGGAACGCCGGTAGCGCAGATCCATGAGCGTGGACATGTGGGGATCGGCGACGAGGACCACGTCGCCGCCGTCGCCGCCGTCGCCGCCGTCGGGACCTCCGCGCGGGACGTAGGGCTCGCGACGGAAGCTGACGCATCCGGGCCCTCCGTGTCCGCCGCGCACCTCGATGACGACCTGGTCGACGAAACGCATGGCTCAGCTCCCGGACGAGAGGCGTCCGGACTTCTGGACGTAGGCGAGCAATCCACCCTCGCTCAGGATCGGGCGGATCGCGGCGGGGACCGGACGGACCCGCAGGCGGGCCGGCCGCGTGAGATTGGTGACCTCGCCGGTGACCAGGTTCACCTGCAACTCGTCGCCGTCGCGGGTCGGGCCGGGGTCGCCCACGGCCACGGGCAACCCGATGTTGATGGCATTGCGATAGAAGATGCGTGCGAAACCCTGCGCCAGCACCAACCGCACGCCCAGGGTCTTGAGCGCACGGGCGGCGTCCTCGCGACTGCTGCCGTGACCGAAGCCCTCGCCCGCCCACAGGATGTCGCCGCCCTGCAGTCGTTCGCCGAAGCCAGGGATGACGGTCGACAGGCACTCCCGCCGCAACTGCTCCGGATCGGGTTCGCCGAAGGCCTTGTACGGCAGGATCTGGCTGGTCTCGACGTGGTCGGGCAGCAGCCAGACCCGTCCCTGCAGTTCATGCGCCACGGACGAACCCCCGGGGATCGGTGATCACGCCGCGGATCGCGGTGGCCGCGGCCGTGGCCGGACTCGACAGGTAGATCCGCGCGCTGGGGTCGCCCATGCGGCCGGGAAAGTTCCGGCTCTGCGTGGCCACGCAGACCTGCCCCGGACCGAGTACGCCCTGATGGATCCCCACGCAGGGGCCGCAGCCGGGCGGCAGCACGACCCCGCCGGCGGCCACCAGGGTGTCGAGCGTGCCCGAGGCGCGCAGTTGATCCA
The DNA here is from genome assembly GCA_964593155.1 of uncultured bacterium. GTDB lineage: Bacteria > Krumholzibacteriota > Krumholzibacteriia > JAJRXK01 > JAJRXK01 > JAJRXK01. Next base: position 10,100 of record CAZQHE010000103.1, on the reverse strand, counting down.
CCACGCGCCGACTCGCCGGTGCGATCAACAAGGTGGTGCGCGGATCGACGTGGTGTCCGTCGAGCACGGCGGCGGCGGCCTCGAAGTCGGTCACGCGGCCGTTGGTGCAGCTACCGATGACGACCTGGTCGACGCGCTCCCGCGGAGCGTCGCCCACGGCCACCACGTCGTCGTGACGTCCGGGACGGGCGACGATCGGTTCCTGCCGGGACAGGTCGAGTTTCAGGTGCCGGTCGTAGTCGGCATCGTCGTCGGCCCGGAGTTCGCGGTGGTCTTCGACGCGGGCGTGGTCCTCGAGGAAGGTCCGTACCGTCTCGTCGGTCTCCACCAGACCACACTTCGCCCCGACCTCGGCCGCGAGGTTCGCGAGCACGAAGCGGTCGTCCATGCCCAGCGACTGCAGGCCCTCGCCCTGGAACTCCAGGCTCGTGTAGTCGGCGCCGGACGCACCCAGGTGCCCGATCAAACGTAGCATGAGATCCTTGGTCGACACGCCGGGGACGAGGCGTCCCACCAGCTCGATCGACACGGCCGGCGGCACCACCACCCAGGCCTCGCCCAGCGCCAGGGCCACCGCCACGTCGGTGCTGCCCATGCCCAGGGCGAGCGCGCCCAACGCGCCCGCGGTGCACGTGTGGCTGTCGGCACCGACCACGATCTCACCCGGCCGCGCCCAGCGCTCGGCCAGCACCTGGTGGCTGATTCCCTCGCCCAGTGCGGTGGTGGTGATCCCGAGCTCCGCCGCCCGCGTGCGCAGCATGGCGTGGTGCGCGGCCACGGCCGCCGTGGGCGGAGGATCTCCGTGGTCGAAGTACAGCACCGAGCGGTCGGCCATCGTGGCCGCGGTCCGCTCGAGGCGGTCGTAGCGCTCGATCACGCGCGAGGCGGCCGCGTCCTGCAACAGCACGCGATCCACGGGCACGACGACGACGTCGCCCGCCGTGGTCCGACGGCCGAGCGTCTCCGACACGATCTTCTCGACCAGGGTCAGCCCCGCCACGAACGATTTCCTCGCCTCGAGTCAGGAGAAGGCGGCCTGCAGGCGCTCGAAGGCCCGATCCAGGTCGTCGTCGGAGGCGGCGAAGGAGAGGCGCGCGTGGTGGTCGTTGCCGAAGGCGGTGCCCGGCACCACCACCACCTTGTGCTCGTCGAGCAGTCGCGCACAGAGCGCGTCGACGTCGGGGGCGTACCCCGAGTTTCCCAACAACTCGCCGACGTCCATGAACGAATAGAAGGTCCCCTCCGGCTCCATGGCCGACAGCCCGGGTGTGCGCGCGATCCGATCGGTGACGAGCTCGCGGCGCCGGTGGAAGACCTCGACCATCGGCGCCACCAGATCGCGCCGCTGCAACGCCGCAAGGGCCGCCTGCTGGGCCACGGCGTTCACGTTGCTGGTCACGTGCCCCTGCAGCGCGCCCATGGCCTTCGACCAGTCGAGCGGCGCCAGCGAGAAGCCCACGCGCCACCCCGTCATGGCGAAGGCCTTGGAGAAGCCGGTGATCACGCAGAGGCGGTCGGCCAGATCGGGGCGCACGTGCAGCGGGCTGACGTGACCTCCCTCGACGAACACGATCTCCTCGTAGATCTCGTCACTGATCAACAGCGTGTCGGTCTCGGCCACGGCGTCGAGGATCGACACGAAGTCGTCGCGCCGGTACGCCGCGCCGGTCGGATTGCCCGGACTGTTGACGATGATCACCCGCAGGCCGTCGCCCAGGGCCGCGCGCAGCGCGTCGGGATCGGGCCGGAAGCGCAGCGACGCCGGACACTCGATCATCACCGGTTCGCAGCCGAGCGCGCGGGCGATCTCGGCGTAGGTGACCCAGTACGGAGCGAGGATGCCCACGCGATCGCCGGGATCGGTGCAGGTCGACAGGGCGTTGAACAGCGCCTGCTTCGCGCCGTTGGTCACCACGACCTGTTCCGGGGCGAAGTCCACGCCCAGGCGGCCGGAGTACTGTTCGGCGAGGGCCGCGCGCAACGGGGGGACCCCGGGCGCGGCCGTGTACCCGAAGTGACCCTCGTCGAGAGCACGGTGCGCGGCCTCGACCACCGGCGCCGGCGTGGGCAGATCGGGTTCGCCCGCGCTCAGATTGATGACCGGCTCGCCGGCCGCGGCCAGGGCCTTGGCCCGCGCGGACAGTTCGAGTGTCGCACTCGGCCGGATCGCACCGGCCCGCGCGCTGCAGCGCCGGGGTCGGATCTCCATGCTCACCTCGTTCCCAGGGCGGCGATCGCTACGGTGTCGACGATGACCTCGGCGTCGCACCCACGGCTCAGGTCGAAGACGGGCTTGGCCAGCCCCTGCACCAGGGGACCCACGGCGTGGAAGCGGCCCAACCGTTCCGCCAGCTTGTAACCGATGTTGCCGGCCTCGAGGTCGGGGAACAGCAGGACGTCGGCGTGGCCGGCCACGCCGCTGTCGGGTGCCTTGCGCTCGCCGACGCTGGGCACGATCGCCGCGTCGAGCTGCATCTCGCCGTCGGCCTCGATTCCCCGCTCGCGCAATCGTTCGGCCACGCGCCGCATGCGATCGGCGGCGGGATGGTCGGCGCTGCCGCGCGTCGAGAACGACAGGCACGCCACCGCGGGTTCGCGGTCGAACAATGCCTGCCACGAGGACACCGACGACGCGCCGATGCTCACGAGCTGGTCCTCGGTCGGTTCGGGAACCACGGCGGCATCGGCGAACATCAACGGCCGGTCGATCGGATGCCCCTCGGGCGGCAGCATCAGGAAGGCGCCACTGACCACCTCGATCCCCTCGGCCAGACCGACGTTCCACAGCGCGGCCCGGATTACGTCCCCGGTCGCGTTCACGGCGCCGGCCACCATGGCCTGGGCGAGGTCCATCGCGACCAGGGCCGCACCGAAGTGCAGCGGGTCGACGGCGATCTCCGCGGCCTTCTCCGGGGTCATGCCCTTGTGCCGCCGGCGCTCCAGCAGGTGCCCGGCCACCCTCTCGCGGCGCGCGTCCTCCTTCGGATCGACCACTTCCAGCGCCCCCGGATCCGCGCCGGCCGCGCTCACCTTCTCGCGCACGAGGGCGGGATCTCCCAGCAGCAAGGGGCGCACGATGCCCAGCTCACGCAACGCCAGCGCCGCGGTGATCGTGCGGTCGTCCTCGCTCTCGGGCAGGACCACACGGACCCCGCGCGCGGCCGCGCGCTGGCGCAGGTCCGCCAGTGTACCCCGATCACCCGCCAGGCGCCGGATCAGTTCGACTGCGTCGCTCATCGGATCTCCCCGTCGAAGGATTGCAGGGCCTCGTGCACGACCCGCGGCACCAGACCCGACACGTCACCACCGTGCCGGTGGATCTCCTTGATCAACGAACTCGACAGGCTGAGCACCTGCTCGCTCGGCATCAGGAACAGCACGTCGAAGGAAGCCAACAAACGACGATTCATGAGCGCCATGGTGTACTCGTACTCGAAGTCCTGGAACAGACGCACGCCGCGCACGACCACGTCCACGCCCAGGCGCTCGAACTCGTGGATGAGCATGCCCGTGAAGGGGACCACCCGCACGTGCGGGATCGACACGACGGCGCGCTCGAGTAGATCGATGCGTTGCTCGAGCGTGAACATGGTGCTCTTGGTGGTGCTCTCGGCGACGGCCACGACCACCTCGTCGAACAGCTTCGAGGCGCGCTCGAGGACGTCGAGGTGGCCGTTGTGCAGGGGATCGAAGGTGCCCGGGTAGAGAGCGCGCTTCGGCTGGCGGTCGGTCATGCGGGGCGCTCCTGGGTCTGGCCGGATCGTGGACGCGGGAGGCGCGCCTCGACGATCGTGAACGCGCCCCGGCCGTGCCGCCGTGTGCGGACCCGCAGGGCCTCGTCGTCCACGTCGACCCCGGCCGCGGCCGGGTGCTCGAGGGCGAAGGTGTCGAGGAGGCCCGATTGTACCCAGCCCGCCGCGCGCGGCAAGAGGCGAGCCGCCGCGTCGTCGTCGTAGGGAGGGTCGGCCAGGACCACGTCGACGGCCGGGTCGCGGCCGGCATCGAGTCCTTCCAGCCATTCCCAGGCATCGAGACGCACGAGCCGGTAGCCGGCGGCGTCGGCGCCGAGGGTCACGAGATTGCGCTCGATCACGGTGAGCGCCGAGCGCTGGCACTCGACGAAGGTCACGTGGCGCGCCCCTCGGCTCAGGCTCTCGATCCCCAGCGCGCCCGAACCCGCGAAGAGATCCGCCACCCGGCGCCCGACGATGGCGTCGCCCAGGGCCGAGAACATGGCTTCGCGCAACCGCGACGCACTGGGCCGGGTTTCCAGGCCCTTCGGCGCCACCAGACGACGCCCGCGCCACGTCCCGGCGATCACCCGCATCACGACGGCACCGCGATGCCTTCCCGGAGTGCTCCTTCGATCCGTCGCGACACGCGGACCGGTGCGTCGCGGTCGGTCGCGAAGCGGAAGTGGGCGCAGGCGGCGTACAGGGGCCGCCGCCGCGTGTGCAGGGCACGCAGGCCCTGCCACCCCAGGCGTTCGAGCAGCGGACGGGGTTCGCGCGCGTGCGCGGCCTCCAGACGCCGCCGGATCGTCTCGAAGCGCGCATCGAGCCAGACCACGGTGGTGCGCTGGCGCAGCAGCTGTCGATTCACCGGCTGCTCCACGACCCCGCCTCCGGTCGAGAGCACGGTGGGCGGACCCTCGAGGTGGTCTTCGAGGACGTCGCGCTCCAGAGCACGGAAACGGTCCTCGCCGTCCTCCTCGAAGATCTGCGCAATCGGACGGCCGTCACGCGCGACGATCGCCGCGTCGAGGTCGACGCAGGTCATGCCCAGGCGCATGGCCAGGGCCGGTCCCACCGAACTCTTGCCGGCGGCCATGAAGCCCACGAGGGCGACGCGGTCAGTCGCCATGACGGGTCCGGTTCCAGCGCTCGCGGTACGAGGCCCGGCGCTCCTCGATGCTCGCGCGCAGGGCCTCGACGGTGTCGGCCGCGAACGTGCCCAACAGGGCGTCGGTGACGGCCAGCATCACCACGGCCTCGCCGATCACGCCCGCCGCCGGCACCGCGCACACGTCGCTGCGCTCGAAGGCAGCCTTCTTCACCGCGCCGGTGTCCATGTCGACCGAAGCCAGGGCGCGCTTCAACGTGGAGATGGGCTTCATCGCTCCGCGGCAGAGCAGCGGCTCGCCGGTGGTCATGCCGCCCTCCAGACCGCCGGCGCGGTTGGACGAGCGCCCGGGCAGTTCGTCGCCGCGGGGGACGATCTCGTCGTGGACGGCGCTGCCGCGTCGGGTGGCGTTCTCGAAGGCAGGACCGATCTCGCAGCCCTTCACCGCCGGCACCGACAGCAGGGCGAAGGCGAGCTGCGCGTCGAGCTTGCGATCGGGCGCCATGGAGCTGCCGACTCCGACCGGCACGCCGGTGACCACGACCTCGAACACCCCGCCGAGGGTGTCGCCATCGGAACCGGCGGCGTCGATGGCCGCGCGCATGGCGTCGTACGAATCGACGCAGCGCAGGTCGTTCGATTCGGCGCGCGTGCGGATCTCGTCGGGTCCGAGGTCGCCGACCTCGGACCGCACGTCACCGATCGACACCACGTGGCTGAAGGTCTCGATGCCGACTTCGCCGAGCAGGGCGCGTGCGAGCTCACCCGCCGCGACGCGGGCCACCGTCTCGCGCGCACTCGCTCTCTCCAGGACGTCGCGCGCGTCGTCGTGCTCGTACTTGAGCATGCCGACGAGATCGGCGTGACCCGGCCGCGGACGTGTCACGCGGCGTTGACGTTCGGTGGGCGGATCGCCGAAGGCGGCGAGCACGTGCGCCCAGTTCTCGTGATCGCGGTTGGGCACGACGATCGTCACCGGAGCCCCGGTGGTGCGTCCGAAGCGGACACCGCTGCGGATCTCGACCTCGTCGTTCTCGATCTTCATGCGGTTGCCGCGTCCGTAGCCGACCTGACGGCGCCGCATGTTCGCCGCGATCCGCTCGCCGTCGAGCTCGACCCCGGACGGAAGGCCGTCGAGGATCGCCGTGATCTGCGGTCCGTGGGACTCGCCCGCGGTGAGCAGGCGCAGGTGGTTCGACATGTCGCGTTCGCCGCCGGTGGGAGGTGGAATGGCGGCAGGGTAGGGCACGCGGGCACCGGGGGCAAGCAGGCGCGATCCGAACGCACGACGCCGGACCCCGTCGGGGCCCGGCGTCGCGATGCCAGACCGTATGCGCGCCTAGCGCATGATGTCGGCCTTGTTCTTCTCGATCAGCATCTCGGTGTCGTCCTTCAGCTGCTGAGCCCGCGCGTCGACCCGCTCGCCGTTCTCGTCGACGATGGTCGGCGTGAGGAAGACCACCAGCTCGCGCTGCGAGGTCGTGGTGCTCTCGGTACGGAACAGACCGCCGAGCAGGGGCAGGTCCTTGAGCACCGGCACGCCCGCCACGAAGTCGTTGCTCACGTTGCGGATCAGCCCGCCGATGACCGCCGTCTCGCGGTTGCCCACGAGCACGCGGGTGTCGGCCTCGCTGGTGTTGATGATCACGCCGCCCTGCACGGTGGCCTGGCTCGACAGATCACTGACCTCGGGATGGATGTCCAGGGTGATCTGACGATCGCTGTTGATGTGCGGGGTGACGATCAGACGGATCCCGATGGTCTCCAGGCGGGTGACCGGATTGCCGGCGACGTCCTGGGTGATCAGGGGGATCTTCTGGCCGACGAGGATCGAGGCCTCGCGGTTGTCGGTGGTCGTGATCCGAGGGTTGCTGATGATGTTGGCCAGGTTGCGGCGCTCGAGGCCCTGCAGGGTCACCTGCAGGTGTGCCCAGTCCTGCACCGTGCCCACGCGGAGCGTTCCGGCGGCGTCGGCGATTCCCTGATCGACCACGGCGTCGCCCACCACGCTCATCTCGCTCGGGGCGATGTTCTCCGCCCCCCACTTCACCCCGAGCTCGCGCCCGGTACTCGAGTCGAGATCGACCATCAGGGCGTCGATGTGCACCTGCGGCGTGCGGGTGTCGAGTTCGCGCGCCAGACGGGCGAGTTCCTCGACCGTGGCTGCCACGTCGGTCACCACCAGCGAGTTCGTCCGGTCGTCCACCTCGACGGCCCCGCGGTTCGACAGCATGCGCTCGACCGAGGCGCTCACTTCTTCGGCGTTGGCGTAGTCGATGTGCACGATGCGCGTGACCAGCGGCTCGAGTTCCTTGCTGCGCTGGGCGGCGGCCTTCTCGGCCAGGGCCTCGTCGCGCAGGCGGTCGGCGGTGTCCACGCGCAGGATCCCGTTCTCCTCGACGAAACCGAAGCCGTTCGCCCGCAGGATCACGGTGAGGGCCTCGCGCCAGGGAACGTCGGTCAGCGCGACGGTCACCGTTCCCTGCACGTCCGGCGCGCTGATGATGTTGCGCCCGCTGAAGTCGGCGATCGCACGCAGGATGGTGCGGATGTCCGCGTTCTGCATGTTGATGCTCATGGTGCGCGCGTACGAACCGTCCTCGTCGCGGCGCTGCGGCTCGGCGATCGTGCCCAGGCTGCTCTGCTGGGTCCAGTGGTCCGGCGAGGGCTCGGCGGGCAGTCCGTCGGGCGCGTCCTCGAACACCACGGGCGGCATCCCCGCCGGACGCTCCGGGTCGGTGGACGGTGCGGCCTGCGTCGTGCGCAGACGGGCCTCGGCGTCGGTCGAGCGCTGCTCACCCATCACGAGGGCGAGACCGGTTGCCGTGCGTTCGACCCGGACCGGCGTGTCGCCCACCAGGTCGAGCACCACGCGCGTGATCGGCTTCGGATCGACGGCGTACTGGCTCGTGCGCACGCTCTTCAGCCACTCGCCGTCGCCGCTCACCGTGCCGGCTCCCGCGCCGCGCGTCGCGCCCATGACGTCGAGCACGAAGCGCGGAGGGTCGTCGACCCGGAAGGCCCGATGCTCGAAGTCCCCGTCGGCGGCGACTTCCACTCTCACTCCACCATCGGCGACGAGGAGTTCGCAGTCGGTCACCGATGCCGGCGCGGCGACGGCGGTCCCGGCGAAGGTCGTCACGGCACAGACCGTGAGCAGGACGGCCACGCTCCACGTGATCCCATGGCCCTTGGACTTGCTCATCGCTGATCCTTCCGGTCTTCGAGTCGGAGGATGACCCTCGAGGTGATTCCGTACAGGTTGATCGACGCCACCAGGCTCTCCTCCTGGATGGCTACCACCCGTCCGTGCTGCACGCGGTCGCCGACGCGCAGGATGAAGCCGTTGCCGTGGCCGTCCTCGACCAGGGCGAAGCGATCGGTCGGGCCCCACATGACGCCCACGAGCTTCGAGGCGTTCACGTCGACCAGTTCGACGCCCTGCTGGGGCTCGAACTCGCCGGTGACCAGCGCCGAGAAGAGATCGCGGCGCCCGTAGGACTGGTAGAAGTACTCGTTGCGACGGATCGAACGGACCCGATGCGCCGACTCGTCGGCCGGCGTCGCCGCCCGGGCCTCGTCGACGTTCGGGGTGTCGTCGTCCGACTGGGCCACGGCCGGGGCGGACCCGAACAGCAGCAGACCCAGGGCCAGAGCGGCGATCGCGCCGGTGGTGCAGAGACTCTTCATGCTACTTCCCTCCGACACTGGCTCGGGTCTCGCCGCGAGCTTCGGCCAGCTTGTCCTTGATCCGTCCCGCGGTCGACGTCGACGACGCGAGTTCCTGGCTGTCGCCGCTCGCGTCGGCAGGTGCCTCGATGGCGGCCGACGGATCCATGCTGTAGGCGACGACCTGCAGCGAAGCGGTGAGCGTGTGCTCGATCTCGGGCTCGGCCTGCTGACGCGGGTCCACTCCCTCGAGCTCCAGGCCGCGCACGTTGACGATGCGGCCGAGATTCGAGATCGAGCTCAGGAAGGTACCCACCTGGTGGTAGCCACCCTCGAGCGTCACGTCGATCGGGTTCTCGTGGTAGAAGCCGTGTGCGAGCGGCGGCGCCGGGGTGAACTGCACCCAGTCGAGTCCGGCCTGCGTGCCCGCCGCCGAGATCTTGCGCAGCAGTCCGCTGACCTCGTTCTCGTCGGGGAGCAGCCGTTGCGCCACCGTCCACTGGCGGTGCAGGTACTCGAACTCGCGCTCGACCTTCTCCATGTTGCCCACCGTGAGGCGCGCGCGTTCGAGGTCGCGGGACAGCTTCTCGTGCTCGGTCTTCAGCTCGGCGATCTCCACCGACCGCGCCTGGTAGGTGAACGGGGCGAGACTGGTGAAGAAGAAGAACACCAGCAGCGACACGCTCACGATGACGCCGAGCAGAAGCTTCTGAATCCGGGGATCCTGCAGATCCATCGTCGTTGCCTCCCGGCTCGCCTAGAGTCCGCTGCTCGCGACCTCGACGGCCGGCTGACCCACCGACGCCGAGATGACGAAGTCGAGTACGGTGACGTCCTCGATCGAACCACGTTCGATGCTGACGAGGTCGAGACCGTGGTAGTAGTCGCTGGCCTGCAGATCGCGCAGGAAGTCGGCGACGACGAAGTTGCTGAAGGTGATGCCCTCGATCTCGAACTCGGTGGGGCTCACCTCGCGCAGACCCGTGAGCCAGCAGTTCTCGGGCATGCGGCGGGCGATCTCGCTCATGAGGTGCACGCGGAAGTAGCGGTCCTCGTCGAGCTGGGTGATCACGTCGAGCCGCTGGTCGAGCTGCTCGCGCTCGCGCTGCAGTTGCTTGATCCGCGCGATCTGCGGGGCCAGCGCCTCGCTCTCTTCTCTGGCCTCGGCCACGTTCGCCTCGAGACTGCGGATGCTGCCCTGCTGCACGAAGAACACCACCGCGCAGATCGCCGCGGCGACCGCGATGGCTGCGACGGGCGCGTAGGTGCCCAGGTCGGGCATCTTGAAGTTGATCTGACGAGGAGTGTCTTCCTGGGGCAGGAGGTTGATCCGGATCACTGCTTGTCACCCACCTTGCGAAGACCGAGGCCGAGACCGACGGTCAGCAGCGGCGAAACCCGCTCCGCGTCGGCGTCCTCGAAGATCTCGGGGTCGTACTCGATCGCGCCCAGCGGGTCGCTGACGTCGACGTCGATCTCGTGGCGCTCCTTCAGGTAGTCGGCCAGGCCGGGGAAGGAGCCGCCCCCGCCGCTGAGCACCAGGCGGTCGATGGTCTCCGCATCGCCACTGGTCCGCAGGAAGCTCAGGC
>CAZQHE010000102.1:0-15312 GCA_964593155.1 uncultured bacterium | reverse complement strand
GGTGGCCGCACCGTCGGCGCCGGCGTCGTCGCGGAGATCTACGAGTAGTCCGGCGCGACCGCCGCGTGCGGTCGCGACGACAGAGATCCGGTAGGGGTGTAGCTCAGTTGGCTAGAGCATCGGTCTCCAAAACCGAGGGTCGCGGGTTCGAGTCCTGCCACCCCTGCCACCTTTCTCCCTGAACGACGCGCCCGGTGACGGGGCGTCGGCGAGCGACGGCCATGGAACGCATCAAGACCTTCGTGAAGGAGAGCTGGGCCGAGCTGGGCAAGATCACCTGGCCGACCCGGCAGGAGCTGGCCGAGTCGACGGTGGTCGTGATCGTCTCCGTCATCCTGATCACGATCTTCATCGGCCTGGTCGACCTGGGCTTCAGCAATCTCCTGAAGCTCTTCGCGCGGACGGTCTGATCCACCGCCGTCGCCAGTGGAAGTGGTAACCATGATCGGAGATCCCAAGCATTCGCCCGAGGGCGAGGCCGACGACGCGACGACGCCGGACACCACCGGCGCCGAGACGCCGTCGTCCGGGTCTTCGGAATCGGAGACGGGCGAGCCCGCTCGTCACCCCGACCTGAAGTGGTACGTCGTGCACGCGAACACCGGGCACGAGAACAAGGTCAAGCGCAACATCGAGGGCTCGATCCGCGCGAACGAGTCCATGCAGAAGTACTTCGGCGACGTGCTCGTGGTCACGCAGGAAGTGACCGAGATGCGCAACGGCAAGCGCGTCACGAGCAAGCGCAAGTTCTTCCCGAGCTACGTGCTCGTCGAGATGGTCCTGAACGACGAGACCCTCCACTTCATGAACAACATTCCCGGCGTCACCCGCTTCGTGGGCGCGGGCAACAAGCCCCAGGCCCTGAGCGAGCAAGAGGTCGACCGGATCCTCGGGCGCATGCGCAAGACCGAGGACAAGACGGTCCACGAGATCCCCTTCCAGGTGGGCGACGCGGTCGAGGTCATGGACGGGCCGTTCAGCGACTTCACGGGAATCGTCAACGAAGTCAATCCCGACAAGGGCAAGCTCAAGGTGATGGTCTCGATCTTCGGACGCGAGACCCCCGTGGAACTCGATTTTCTCCAGGTGAAGGCGCTGTAGGCGGCCGGAGGCGATTGTCATGGCCAAGAAGGTCACCGGATACATCAAGCTTCAGATCCCGGCGGGTCAGGCGAACCCCGCTCCCCCGGTCGGTCCCGCGCTCGGTCAGCACGGTCTGAACATCATGGACTTCTGCAAGCTGTTCAACGACCGCACCAAGGAGCAGATGGGCATGATCATCCCCGTGGTGATCACCGTCTACCATGACCGCACCTTCACCTTCATCACCAAGACCCCGCCCGCGGCCGTGCTGCTACGCAAGGCGGCCGGGATCGAGAAGGGTTCGGGCGAGCCGAACAAGAACAAGGTCGGCAAGGTGCCCCTGGCCGAGGTGCGCAAGATCGCCGAGCTGAAGGCGCCCGATCTGAACTCGCACGACGTCGACGCCGCGATGCGTATGGTCATGGGGACCGCGCGCAGCATGGGCCTCGAGGTCGAGTAGAGAGTCCGTCGCGGCCCCGTTCGAGGGGCCCACACACACCCCGCGGTTGCATCGTCCGCACCGTCGCTCCGCTCCGTCGGACGTCGGGAGATCGCAAACGAGGTCACATGAAACGAGGAAAGAGCTGGAAGGCGGCCCAGGAGTCGATCGACCGGCTGAAGCTGCACGATCTCGACGAGGCCGTCGAGGCGATCCAGTCGCTGCCCAAGGCGAACTTCGACGAGTCCGTCGACCTGTCCGTGAAGCTCGGAGTCGATCCGCGTCACGCCGACCAGATGGTGCGTGGTACGGTCGTGCTGCCGAACGGGACGGGCAAGACGGTCCGCGTGCTCGTGCTCACGCAGGGCCCCAAGGCGGACGAGGCCCAGGAGGCCGGAGCCGACCACGTGGGCGCCGACGACTACATCGAGAAGCTCCAGGAGGGCTGGCTCGACGTCGACGTGATCATCGCCACGCCCGACATGATGGGCAAGGTCGGCCGACTGGGAAAGATCCTGGGTCCGCGCGGCCTGATGCCGAACCCCAAGGTCGGAACCGTCACCATGGACGTGGCCAAGGCCGTCAGCGACGCGAAGGCCGGCCGCGTGGAGTACCGTGTGGACAAGGCCGGCAACATCCACTGCCCGGTGGGCCGTCGGAGCTTCGACACCCAGGCGCTCACCGAGAACATCCAGGCGGTGCTCAAGGAACTGCAGCGGGCCAAGCCCTCGGCAGCCAAGGGCAACTACATGCAGTCCTGCAGCATCAGCGCCACCATGAGCCCGGCGGTCAAGGTCGACACGTCGAAGGCCCTGAAGGTCTGAGGGAGGAATCGAGATGGCACGTCCGGAGAAGGTCGCCGAGGTCGAGGTCCTCACCACCCTCATGACCGAGAGCGAAGGCCTGGTCCTGTGTGATTTCAGCGGTCTCACCGTGGCCGAGGCGAACGATCTGCGCGGCAAGTGCCGCGAGCAGAACGTGACCCTGCGCGTGGTGAAGAACCGGCTCGCGCAGCGGGCCGCCACGGCCGCGGAGTACGACTCGCTGAACGATCTGCTCAAGGGTCCGACCGCGATCGCGTTCGGTCTCGAGGGGCCGGTCGAGCCCGCGAAGGTGCTCACCGATTACGCCAAGGGCAACGAGAAGGTCGCCATCAAGGGTGGCTTCGTCGACGGCGAGGTCCTGAGCCTGGAGCAGGTCAAGGCACTGTCCGACATCCCGAGCCACATCGAGCTCATCACCATGATCGCGCGCGGGATCAACTCGCCGGCCACGGGCCTGGCCGGATCGGTCAGCGCCGTCATGTCGGGGCTGGCTCGCGCGATCAAGGCCGCGGCCGAGAAGAACGAAGAGGCCGCCGCCTGATCCGGTTTTCACGATCCCGGTCGCGGGCCCCCGGGCACCCGGGTCCGCACGCGTACGTCACGCGACCATAAATCCGGCCACGACCGAATCCGCGGTCCAAGTGTTCGGTGGTCGCACGCCAGGAGCAGGAGTCCGATGTCCGAAGAGACGAGCAACGTCGAACTGAGCGAGAACGCCGCCAAGATCCTCGACATGATCTCCGAGCTGAAGCTCCTCGAGGCCGCCGACCTGGTGAAGGCCATCGAGGACAAGTTCGGCGTGAGTGCCGCCGCGCCGGTGGCCGCCGTGGGTGCGATGCCCGGAGCCGGCGGTGCCGCCGAGGCCGAGGCCGAGCAGACCGAGTTCGACGTCGTCCTGGCTGCGGCCGGCGACAAGAAGATCCAGGTCATCAAAGAGGTCCGCGCGATCACCGGCCTGGGTCTGAAGGAAGCGAAGGAACTCGTCGAGGGCGCGCCGAAGCCGGTGAAGGAAGCCGTCGAGAAGGACGAGGCCGAGAAGATCAAGGAGCAGCTCGAGGGCGTGGGCGCCACCGTCGAGGTCAAGTAGTGCTCCTGGGGTCGTCCGGAGAGCGGATCCCACGGGAAGGGAACCGTTCTCGGAGCTTCGGCCCTGTACCGGCGACGACACCGGGGGTGGCAGGTGCCACCTCCGGTCGATTCGCATGATGGATCACCCGCGGGATCCTGCGTCGTCCCGCCCGTGATCAGGCCGCAACCGGTCGCAGCGACCGGCCGGCCACTGCGTTCCCGCGCACGACCTCACCGCCGAGGAAGGGATCCGACGTGACGGAATTGTCGAAGCCGATCTACCAGACCAACCCCGAGACCGGACGCCGCAGCTACAGCAAGATCGCCTCCAGCTTCCAGATGCCGAACCTTCTGGCGGTGCAGCTGGAGTCGTTCAACGAGTTCCTGCAGGTCGGGGTCCCCGTGGAACAGCGCAAGGACTGGGGCCTGGAGTCCGTGTTCCGCAACATCTTCCCCATCTCCTCCAGTCGTGAGCACCTCACGCTGGAGTACATGTACTACCTCACGGGTGAACCGAAGTACACCGTCGAGGAGTGCCAGGAGCGCGGCCTCACGTTTTCGGTGCCTCTGAAGGTGCAGATGCGCCTGGTGGTCAAGGAGGCCGACCCGGACAGCGGCGAGATGCGCCTGAAGGAGACGGTGGAACATCCCGTCTACCTCGGCGAACTGCCGAAGATCACCGAGAAGGGCACGTTCATCATCAACGGTGCCGAGCGTGTGATCGTCAGTCAGTTGCACCGAAGCCCGGGCGTGTTCTTCAACGACGAGACGCATCCGAACGGAACGCGCCTGTTCACCTCGCGGATCATTCCGTACCGCGGATCGTGGGTCGAGTTCTCGACCGACATCAACGACATCATGTACATCCACATCGACCGGAAGCGGAAGCAGCCGGTCACCGTGATCCTGCGGGCGCTCGGGTTCGAGACCGACGAGTCGATCATCGAGCTCTTCCACGAGGTCGACGAGCTGAAGGTCCCCACGCGCATGTCGACGAAGCGGGCCGAGGAGATCCTCGCTTCGATCGCCGCCGCCGACGTCTACCTGGGCGACGCCGAGGAGCCGCTGATCGAGGCGGGCGAGATCATCAAGGAAGAGCACCTCGAGCAGATGATCGAGGCCAAGGTCGCCAAGGTGAAGGTGGTGAAGAAAGGTCAGGTGAGCACCAACGAGCCCAGCCTGATCCTGAACACCCTGGCCAAGGATCCGACCAACAACAAGGACGAGGCGCTCCGCAAGATCTACAACGTGCTCCGTCCGGGCGATCCGCCCAACGAGGGCGCGGCCAAGAGCCTGTTCGAGCGTCTGTTCTTCAACGAGAAGAAGTACGACCTGGCCGAGGTCGGCCGTCACAAGCTGAACACCCGGCTGGGCCTCGACACGCCGCTCGAGACCCGCACGCTCACGCCGAGTGACTTCCTCGCGATCATCCAGACCATGATCAATCTGCGTCTGGGCCGCGAGGACGTCGACGACATCGACCACTTCGGCAACCGTCGGGTGCGCAGCGTGGGCGAGCTGCTGGCCAACCAGTTCAGCGTGGGCCTGTCGCGTATGGCGCGCATCGTCAAGGAGCGCATGAACCTGAGCGACAAGGACAACCTGACGCCGCAGGACCTTGTGAACGCGCGGACGGTGAGCGCCGTGATCCAGAGCTTCTTCGGCAGCAGCCAGCTGAGCCAGTTCATGGACCAGACCAATCCGCTCAGCGAGTTGACGCACAAGCGGCGTCTGTCGGCGCTCGGTCCGGGCGGTCTGCACCGTGACCGGGCGGGCTTCGAGGTCCGCGACGTGCACTACACGCACTACGGCCGGATGTGCCCGATCGAGACGCCGGAAGGCCCGAACATCGGTCTGATCTCGTCGCTGTCGACGCTGGCGCGCATCAACGACTACGGCTTCATCGAGACGCCGTACCGCAAGGTCAAGAACGGCGTGGTGAGCGACGACATCGACTACCTCGCCGCCGACGTCGAGGACCAGTTCACGATCGCCCAGGCCAACGCGCCGCTCGACGACAAGAGCAAGTTCGTGAACGACCGCGTGCTGTCGCGGCAGCGGGGTGAGTTCCCGTTGATCGACGGCAAGCAGGTCGAGTACATGGACGTGTCGCCGAAGCAGATCGTCAGTGCGGCGGCGTCGCTGATTCCCTTCCTCGAGCACGACGACGCCAACCGTGCGCTCATGGGCTGCAACATGCAGCGCCAGGCCGTACCCCTGCTGAGCACCGAGTCGCCCTACGTGGGCACCGGGATGGAGCGGAAGGTCGCCATCGACTCGGGCGCGGTGATCACCGCTCTCGACGACGGCGAGGTCCAGTCGGTGCAGGCCGACTCGATCGTGGTGAAGTACGACAACCTCGAGGACGACGAGGCGGGTGACTTCTTCTGCGTGCAGGGCATCGTCGAGCACCGGTTGCAGAAGTTCCGTCGCAGCAACCAGGACACCTGCATCAACCAGCGGCCGGTGGTCAAGGTCGGCCAGCGGGTGAAGAAGGGCGAGGTCATCGCCGACGGCCCGGGAACCGACGACGGCGAGCTCGCACTCGGACGCAACATGCTCGTGGCCTTCATGCCGTGGGGTGGCTACAACTTCGAGGACGCGATCCTCGTGAGCGACCGGGTCGTCAAGGACGACATGCTCACCTCGCTGCACATCGAGGAGTTCGAGCTCCAGGTCCGCGACACCAAGCGCGGTGTCGAGGAGATCACCCGTGAGATCCCGAACGTCGGCGAGGACGCGCTGAAGAATCTCGACGAAGAGGGGATCATCTACATCGGTGCGCCGGTGAAGGCCGGTGACATCCTGGTGGGCAAGGTCACGCCGAAGGGCGAGACCGAGCTCAGCCCCGAAGAGCGTCTGCTGCGCGCGATCTTCGGCGAGAAGGCCGGCGACGTGAAGGACGCCAGTCTGAAGGCGCCCCCGGGCATGGACGGCATCGTCGTCGACGTGCGCGTGTTCAGCCGACAGGAGCGCACCGACCGCAGCAAGAAGTTCGAGAAGCAGTCGATCGACCGGCTGGGCCGCAAGAAGCGTAACCTTCAGAAGCAGGTGAAGGAGATCCGCAACAACCGACTCCGCCGGCTCATGGCGGGTCAGACGGCGCGCTCGGTCATCGACCCGGACACCAGTGAGGTCCTCATGCGCAAGGGCGCGAAGATCAGCGCCAAGGCGCTCGAGGACTTCGACTTCGACCGCGTGCACTGGGGTCTGCAGCTGGTGGCCGACGAAGCCATGGACGCCCGCATCCGCAACGTCTTCGAAAGTGCGCACCGCGAGCTCGAGAAGCTCGAGGTCCAGTACCAGAAGGACGTCGAGCGCGTGCAGCGCGGTGACGAGCTGCCTCCGGGCGTGGTGAAGATGGTCAAGGTCTACGTCGCCCGGAAGCGCAAGCTCCAGGTGGGCGACAAGATGGCCGGCCGTCACGGGAACAAGGGTGTCGTGGCGCGCATCATGCCCGAGGAGGACATGCCCTACCTCGAGGACGGCACGCCCTGCGACATCGTGCTCAACCCGTTGGGTGTGCCGAGTCGTATGAACCTCGGACAGCTCATGGAGACCCATCTCGGCTGGTGCGCCCACAAGCTGGGCTACTCGGTCGAGACGCCGGTCTTCGACGGCGGCAACTGGCAGGACATCGAGGCCGCGCTGGCCGAGGCGGAACTCCCGCTCAACGGCAAGGCCCGGCTCTTCGACGGACGCACGGGCGACGAGCTCGATAACGAGGTCACGGTGGGCTACATCTACATGCTGAAGCTCAGCCACCTCGTCGACGACAAGATCCACGCGCGTTCGATCGGCCCCTACAGCCTGGTCACCCAGCAGCCGCTGGGCGGTAAGGCGCAGTTCGGTGGACAGCGCTTCGGTGAGATGGAGGTGTGGGCGCTCGAGGCCTACGGCGCGGCGAACACGCTGCAGGAGATGCTCACCGTGAAGAGCGACGACGTGGTCGGTCGTTCGAAGGTCTACGAGGCCATCGTCAAGGGCGAGAACCCGCCCGAGCCGGGCATTCCGGAGTCGTTCAACGTGCTCATGAAGGAGCTGCAGGCCCTGTGCCTGGACGTGCAGCTCGAACATGCGAAGTAGTTCGGCGGACGAAGCGACGAACCCCAGGACACCCGGGTAGGGTGACGAGGAGAGGATTCCACATGCTGGGACTTCGAACGGAACGGGATCGAAAGCTGTCCGAGGACTACAGCTCCATCCTGATCCAGCTGGCTTCGCCCACCGCGATCCGTAGCTGGAGCTACGGTGAGGTCACGAAGCCCGAGACCATCAACTATCGCACGTTCAAGCCCGAGAAGGACGGCCTGTTCTGCGAGCGCATCTTCGGTCCGGTGAAGGACTGGGAGTGCAACTGCGGAAAGTACAAGCGGATCCGCTACCGCGGCATCGTGTGCGACAAGTGCGGGGTCGAGGTCACGCAGAGCAAGGTGCGTCGCGAGCGGCTCGGTCACATCGAGCTGGCCGTGCCGGTGGCGCACATCTGGTTCTTCAAGGGTCTGCCGAGCCGCATCGGCCACCTGCTCGACCTGAAGCTCAAGGAACTCGAGCGGGTCCTGTACTACGAGAGCTACATCGTGCTCGATCCCGGCACGAGCGGGCTGGACAAGGGCAGCCTGCTCACCGAGGAGGAATACGACGAGCTGATCGAGAACGTGCCCGACGTGAAGATCCGTGTGGGCATGGGCGCCGAATCGATCCGTGAGTTGCTCGAGGCCCTCGAGCTGCGGACGCTCGTCGACGAGCTGAAGGAGGCGGCGGCGAACGAGACCAGCGTGCAGCGCAAGAAGCACACGCTGAAGCGTCTGAAGATCGTCCAGAACTTCCTGAACAGCACGAACGATCCGACCTGGATGGTTCTCGACGCGGTGCCGGTGCTGCCGCCCGACCTGCGTCCGCTGGTGCCGCTCGACGGTGGTCGCTTCGCCACGAGCGACCTGAACGATCTCTACCGCCGCGTGATCAACCGGAACAATCGGTTGAAGAAGCTGATCGAGATCAAAGCCCCTGGCGTGATCCTGCGCAACGAGAAGCGAATGCTGCAGGAGGCCGTCGACGCCCTGTTCGACAACGGCCGCCGCAGCCGGGCGGTGAAGGGGCAGGGGAACCGGCCGCTGAAGTCGTTGAGCGACATGCTCAAGGGCAAGAAGGGCCGTTTCCGTCAGAACCTGCTCGGCAAGCGCGTCGACTACTCGGGCCGGTCGGTGATCGTGGTCGGTCCCGAGCTGAAGCTCTTCCAGTGCGGTCTGCCCAAGACCATGGCGCTGGAGCTCTTCAAGCCCTTCATCATCCGGAAGCTCGAGGAGAAGGGCTACGTCCAGACGGTGAAGAGCGCCAAGAAGCTGGTCGAGAAGGAGCGCCCCGAGGTCTGGGACATCCTCGAGGAGATCATCAAGGACCACCCGGTGCTGTTGAACCGTGCGCCGACGCTGCATCGTCTCGGCATCCAGGCCTTCGAGCCGGTCCTGGTGGAGGGCAAGGCCATCCGGATCCATCCGCTGGTCTGCGCGGCCTTCAACGCCGACTTCGACGGTGACCAGATGGCCGTGCACGTGCCGTTGGGCTACGAGGCCCAGCTCGAGGCACGTCTGCTCATGCTGGCCCCGCTGAACGTGCTCAGTCCCGCCAGCGGGGAGCCGGTGGCGACGCCGAGCCAGGACATGGTGCTCGGACTGTTCTACCTGACGAAGGTGCGTCCCGGTGCCAGGGGCGAGGGCAAGGCCTTCACCTCGGTCGACGACGTGATGGCCGCGCTCGACCACGGTCTCGTCGAGAAGCACGCGCTGATCAAGGTGCGTGTGGACGGCGAACTGGTCGAGACCACGCCGGGTCGTTGCATCTTCAACACGGTGCTGCCCCAGGGTTGGCCCTTCGTGAACGAGGAGCTCGGCAAGAAGCAGAACAAGCGGCTGATCGCCGACATCCACGAGCGCCTGGGCGTGTCCGCGTGCATGGACTTCCTCGACAAGCTCAAGCACCTGGGCTTCGAGGAGGCCACCACGGCCGGCCTGACCATCGGCATCGAGGACGTGCTGATCCCCGACGTGAAACAGACCTCGGTATCGTCGGCGCAGGAGCAGATCGCCAAGGTGACCAAGGACTACACCCAGGGTCGCATCGGCAACAGCGAGCGCTACAACCGCGTGATCGACCAGTGGACCGGCGTGTCCGACGGGATCGCCGACGCCATGTTCGAGGAGCTGCGCGACGACCGTCAGGGCTTCAACCCGGTCTTCATGATGCACCAGTCGGGTGCCCGGGGTAGCCGCGACCAGATTCGTCAGCTCGGTGCGATGCGTGGTCTGATGGCCAAGCCGCAGAAGAAGTTCACCGGTGGGGTGGGCGAGATCATCGAGCAGCCCATCCTGTCGAACTTCAAGGAAGGCCTGACCGTGCTCGAGTACTTCATCTCGACGCACGGTGCGCGCAAGGGCCTGGCCGACACGGCACTGAAGACCGCCGACGCGGGATATCTCACGCGTCGCCTGGTCGACGTCTCGCAGGACATCGTGATCACCGAGCCCGACTGCGGCACCATCCTCGGTCTGGACGTCGGTCCGATCAAGGAGGGCGAGGAGGTCATCGAGCCGCTCGGCGAGCGCGTGCACGGGCGCGTGCTGGCCGACGACGCGATCGGTCTCGACGGCGAGATCCTCTTCGAGGCCGGCACGCTGATCGACGCCGAGAAGTCCGCGGCGCTCGAGGACAGTGGTGTCGAGGAGGTGGCGATCCGCTCGGTGCTCACCTGTGAGGCCCGCCGCGGCGTCTGCGCCATGTGCTACGGCTACAACCTGGCCGAGAACCGCCTGGTCGACCTCGGCGAGCCCGTGGGGGTGATCGCGGCCCAGTCGATCGGCGAGCCGGGCACGCAGCTCACCCTGCGGACCTTCCACATCGGCGGCACGGCCTCGCGTATCGCCGAGGAGACCATCAAGCACGCCGCCGCCGACGGTCTGGTCGAGTTCGGGGACGACCTCGAGCTGATCACCCGCGAGGACGGCCTGACCGTCGCGGCGGGACGCAAGGGTCAGATGCGCCTGGTCCTGCCGACCGGGATCGTCCGCTCGAAGTACGACGTGCCCTACGGCGCCGAGGTCCTCGTCGAGGAGGGCCAGGAGGTCGTCAAGGGCGAGGGTCTGTTCCAGTGGGATCCGTACAGTGATCCGGTGCTGAGCAAGGTGCAGGGCAAGGTCGAGTATCGCGACATCGTGCCCGGCATCACCATGACCGAGGAAATCGACGACGCCTCGGGCCGCCGGCAGTCCTTCATCAAGGAGTCGACGGACAAGAACCTGCATCCCACGGTCATGGTGACCGACAAGAAGGGCGAGAAGCTCGAGGAGTACATCGTCCCGACCGGAGCCATGCTCATGGTCAAGGACGGCGAGAAGGTCAAGCCCGGTCAGCTGATCTGCAAGATTGCCAAGGACATCGGTCAGAGCCGTGACATCACCGGTGGTCTGCCGCGCGTGGCCGAGCTCTTCGAGGCCCGGCGTCCGAAGGAGGCCGCCACGATCACCGAGATCGACGGTGTGGTCAGCTTCGGCGGCGTGACGCGTGGCATGCGCAAGATCGTGGTCACGCCGGAGGGCGGCGACGAGAGCCGCGCGAAGGAGTACCTGATCCCCCACGGCCGCTACGTGCGGACGTACGAGGGCGAAAAGGTCCTGGCCGGCGACCCGCTGACCGAGGGCCCGATCGATCCGCTCGACGTTCTGGCGGTCAAGGGCGTGAACGCGGTGCAGTCGTTCCTGGTGAACGCCATCCAGGAGGTCTACCGCCTGCAGGGCGTGAAGATCAACGACAAGCACATCGAGATCATCGTGGGGCGGATGCTCCAGAAGGTCACGATCAGCGATCCGGGCGACACCGACTTCCTCGAGGGCGAGGTGGTCAGCAAGACCGACGTCCGCGACGCGAACGAGCGCATCCAGGCCAAGAACCAGGAGCGTATCGCCGCGGGCAAGGAGCCGCTCCAGCCGGCGATCTACGAGCCCCAGCTGCTCGGGATCACCAAGGCGAGCCTGTCGACCGACTCGTTCATCTCGGCCGCCAGCTTCCAGGAGACCACCCGCGTGCTCACCGAGGCGGCGATCGTCAGCAAGCGTGACGAGCTGCACAGCCTCAAGGAGAACGTGATCATGGGTCACCTGATCTCGGCCGGGACCGGCCTCAGCCGCTACAAGCACCTGGTGCTCGAGAGCGAGCCCGAGGAGGCGGTCGAGGGCGAGGAGGCCGCGGTCGCAGAGGGCGGCGGAGAGGATCATGCGGCCCAGGCCTCGGAGGCCTGATCCGGGGTTCTCGGCGTGATTTCGGGGCGGGGCAAGGCCCCTTGACACGGGCCGGCCCCGCGACTACTGTTTGCAGCCTGCCCCGCGAGCGCCACGGCGCCGGGGTGGGCGTCCAGGGTGCGACGGGACGACCGTCGCCGGAGAGGCGCGAAGACAGAAAGACCGTCAACCCCAGATCGCTCCCTCGTTCAAGGGCGCGACCGTGCAGGGGACCCGATTAGGGTCCGACGTCCCGGATGGACGGAAGCACGGCCCGCACGGGGTGGCGCCAGATGGTCCGGGAGCAATTCCCGCGGCGATAATTGGCGCTTCGGCCGGCATCCGCCGGCGCAGGGAAACATTCAAGGTTCCGGGCATGCGCCCGGGACGTACGTGTGTCGCGTGGTCGGGCACGGCTGCCCACCTCGACACCTCGTGGTCTGGTCACGCGACGGGTCGGGATCGTCCCGGTCTGCCGTGGGTCATGCCTGGGAGAGGGCTTTGCCGACGATCAACCAGCTGATCCGCAAGGGTCGGAGCAAGAGAATCCATAAGAGCGATGCACCTGCGCTCAAGGGGTGCCCGCAGCGACGTGGTGTGTGCACACGCGTGTACACCTCGACCCCGAAGAAGCCGAACTCGGCGCTGCGCAAGATCGCGCGCGTCCGGCTCACCAACGGGATCGAGGTCACCGCCTACATTCCGGGCGAGGGCCACAACCTCCAGGAGCACTCGATCGTGCTCGTGCGTGGGGGCCGTGTGAAGGACCTGCCGGGTGTGCGGTACCACATCGTGCGCGGGACCGCGGACGCCTCGGGCGTCGACGGCCGCCGCAAGAGCCGCTCGAAGTACGGGGTCAAGCGCCCGAAGAGCTAGTGCGTCGCCGCGGCGGCCAGGGGTCGCCGCGATCGAGAAAGGGAAGCGTCCATGGCGCGTCGCCGCAGGGCAGAGAAGCGGAAGCTGACGCCCGACGTCCGTTACAACGACGTCGTGGTCACGCAGTTCATCAACAACATGATGACGCGGGGCAAGCGTTCGCTCGCCGAGGGTCTTTTCTACACCGCGCTGGACCGGGTGAAGGATCGGACCGGTCAGGAGGGCATCGAGGTGTTCCGGAACGCGCTGAAGAACGCGCAGCCGGCTCTCGAGGTGAAGAGCCGCCGGATCGGTGGTGCCACCTACCAGGTGCCGATCGAGATCAAGCCGCAGCGCCGCATGCAGCTGGCGATGCGCTGGTTGATCGGCTTCTCCCGGTCGCGGCCCGACAAGTCCTTCTCCGACAAGCTCGCCAGCGAGCTGATCGCCGCGGGCAAGAACGAGGGTCCCACCATCAAGAAGCGCGAGGACACGCACCGGATGGCCGAGGCCAACCGCGCGTTCGCGCACTGCCGCTGGTAACGGACCGGCGAAGAGGGACGAGAAGGAGTATCTGACGTGGCCCCGCGGAGTTCACTCGAACGTGTTCGGAACATCGGCATCATGGCCCACATCGATGCCGGTAAGACGACCACGACCGAGCGTATCCTCTACTACACGGGGCGCACGCACCGGATGGGTGAGGTCCATGAGGGCGGAGCCGTCATGGACTGGATGGAGCAGGAGAAGGAGCGCGGCATCACGATCACCTCGGCGGCCACGACCTGTGCCTGGCGCGATCATGCGATCAACATCATCGACACGCCGGGGCACGTGGACTTCACCGCCGAGGTCGAGCGGAGTCTGCGCGTTCTCGACGGCGCGATCGCCGTCTTCTGTTCCGTGGGGGGCGTCGAGCCGCAGTCCGAGACCGTCTGGCGCCAGGCCGACAAGTACCGGGTGGCCCGGATCGCCTTCGTGAACAAGATGGACCGCGTCGGGGCGGACTTCTCCCGCGTGGTCGGCATGATGAAGGACCGGTTGGGTGCCAATGCGCATCCGGTCCAGCTGCCGGTGGGGGCGGGAGAGACCTTCAACGGTCTGATCGATCTCATCCGGATGAAGGCCGTGATCTTCCACGACGAGGACCTGGGCCGGACCTGGGAGGAGATGGACGTTCCGCAGGACCTGCGCGAGACCGCTCAGGTCGCCCGGCACGAACTGATCGAGGGCCTGGCCGAGGTCGACGAGGAGTTCTTCGAGATCTACGCCGAGGAGCGCGAGCCGACCGAGGAGGAGTTCCACGCCGCCATCCGTCGCGCGACGTCGAGTGCGCTCTTCGTGCCCGTCCTGTGCGGTGCGGCTTTCCGGAACAAGGGAGTGCAGCGCCTGCTCGACGCCGTGGTCGACTACCTGCCCAGCCCCCTGGACGTGCCTCCGGTGGTGGGCATCGATCCGGCGACCGAGGAGGAGATCGAGCGGGGCCCGGATCCCGACGAGCCGCTGGCGGCGCTGGCCTTCAAGATCACGACCGATCCGTTCGTGGGGAAGCTGGCCTACCTGCGGATCTACAGTGGAACCCTGAACGCGGGCAGCTACGTGCTGAACGCGACCCAGGAGAAGCGTCAGCGCATCGGACGGCTCCTTCGCATGCACGCGAACAAGCGCGAAGAGGTCGAGGAAGCGGTGGCCGGAGACATCGTGGCCGCGGTGGGATTCAAGAAGATCGTCACCGGCGACACGATCTGCGAAGTCGACCGGCCCCTGTTGCTGGAGACCATGAGCTTCCCGGAGCCGGTGATCAGTGTGGCGGTGGAGCCGCGGAGCAAGGCCGATCAGGATCGGCTGACCGACGCCCTCACCAAGCTCAGCGAAGAGGACCCGACGTTCCGGGTCAAGATCGACGAGGACACGGGGCAGATGATCATCGCCGGCATGGGTGAGCTGCACCTCGAGATCCTCGTCGACCGCATGCTGCGCGAGTTCAAGGTGCAGGCGAACGTGGGCCGGCCCGAGGTGTCGTACAAGGAGACCATCTCGCAGGCAGCGACCTCCGAGACCCGCTTCGTGCGGCAGACCGGTGGTCACGGGCAGTACGCCCACGTGGTGATCGAGGTCGAGCCCGCCGAGCGCGGGACGGGTCTGGTGTTCGAGGACCGGACCAAGGGCGGAGCGATCCCGAAGGAATTCGTGAGCGCCGCCGAGAACGGAATCCGCGAGGGGATGGAGGCCGGCGTCCTGGCCGGCTATCCCCTGACCGACGTCGCGGTGCGCCTGGTCGACGGCAGCACGCACGAGGTCGACAGTTCGGAACTGGCGTTCAAGGTGGCCGGCTCGATGGCCATCAAGGATGCGGCGAAGAAGGCGGGTCCGGTCCTGCTCGAGCCGATCATGGACGTCGAGGTGGTCACGCCGGCCGAGTACATGGGCGACGTGACCGGGGATCTCAACGCTCGCCGCGGCAAGGTCGCGGGTATGGTTCCGCGCGGAGACGCGCAGGTGATCGCGGCCACGGTGCCGCTGTCGGAGATGTTCGGCTACGCCACGCAGCTCCGGTCGGTGACCCAGGGTCGTGCGGTCTATTCCATGGAGTTCGCTCGCTTCGAGCCGGCTCCGCAACAAGTCGTCGATCGGTTCACGAAGGCCGTCGGCTGGTAACCAGCCGGTCGGCAGTCCGTCAACCCCGCGCCCGCCAGGCGCCAGGAAAGGGAAAACATGGCTCGCGAGAAGTTCGAACGTACGAAGGACCACGTGAACGTGGGGACGATCG